>MFWN01000095.1:13065-20614 GCA_001786395.1 Candidatus Pacearchaeota archaeon RBG_13_36_9 | reverse complement strand
TATAAATGTTTCTATTTTGCCTTCGATAAATTTTGTAGTGTCCAAATTTCAGTTAGAACTCAGGTATCTAATGTTTCTATAACTTTCCATAGAGAATAGGGAGAAGTTTTGTAGGGCAATGGAAATGTTTCTTTAAATTTTAATTTTGGATAAACCGTAACATTTTTCCCCAATGAAAATATTTCATAGTTATCTTTTCTTTCAACACAATAAATATCAATTTTGTTTCCTCTTTCACCGAGATATAAAGAAACTTCTCTTAAAATTTTCTGGGATCCCCCATGAACATAATCTTTGAAAACCGGTCCAAGTGAAAATACTAGTATCTTCTTCATTTTTTTAGATATTTATCTAAAATATAATTTACTTTTCCTGAAATAGACCTAACTTCATCGTCTTTAAGAAATGGATGAATAGGAAGAGAAATCAGTTCCTTACAAGCCCTTTCAGCATTAGGAAAATCTCCTTTTTTATACCCTAAATTAAAATATGCTCTTTGTAAATGTAATGGCTTGGGATAATGAACCGCTGCATCAATCCCCTCTTTCTTTAAATCCGCAAGAATTTTATCTCTTTTTTTCTTTACCCTAATAACAAAATAACAATAGCAACTTTCTCTATCTTTAGGGATTATTTGAAATTTTACATTAGCAAGATTTTTCTTGTAGAATTCAGCAATTCTTCCCCTTTTTTTATTCCACCCATCTAAATATTTTAATTTTAGATCCAAGATTGAAGCTTTCAAGTTGTCCAGCCTGCCACTATAACCCATTATTACATGGTTATTCTTTGACCTCCTTCCATGATTTCTTAAAAGCATTGTAAAGTCATAGATTTTTTTATTATTGGTAACAATACAGCCGCCGTCTCCACAGGCGTTTAAATTTTTTGCAGCCATAAAACTAAAACAACCGATATCTCCTATTGGAACTTTTTCCCCCTTATATGTTGCGCCATGAGCTTGGCAGCAATCTTCTATCACCTTTAAATCATATTTTTTTCCGATACTTAAGATTTTATCCATCTCACATGATAAGCCATATAAATGGACCGGAATTATTGCTTTTGTCTTTTGAGTTATTTTTTCTTCTATTTTATCCGCATCAATTAAGAGAGTATTTTCCTCACTATCTATAAAAACCGGCTTTGCTCCTGCTTGCATTATTGCTTCGGCTGTAGCTGTGAAAGTTAATGTCGGAACAATTATTTCGTCCCCTTCATTTACTCCAATACCCTTTAATGCAAAAAATAAAGCCATAGTTCCAGAAGAAATTCCAATACAAAATTTCTTATTGCAATATCTTGCAAAATTGCTCTCAAAGTCCTTCAACTCTTGCCCCAGTGTAAAAGAGCCATTCATAAAAATTTTATAGATATTAGAGTTAATTTTTCTCTTTAAGAAATTATAGTCTCTTTTTAGGTCTATTAATTTATAGCTTTTCATTTTAATAATAATCTCTTGCTTTTGATTGAAGATTCGTATGCTTTTTCTATAAGCTCTATAACCTTTAGCGACTCCTTCCCGCTACAAAAAGGCCTAGACTTCTTTAATAAAACATTAACAATATTCTCAATCACCTTTGAATGGCTTTCTCCATATACATTTTCAATTTTTGAGCCAATGGCTCTAGTAGGTTTATTCTTCCCCTCCCAATAGATTATCTCATTTAAAGCTTCACCACCTATTTTTACAGTTCCTTTCTCACACTGCAGGGTTATTGATCCTTCCATGTTTTTGGGGTAAGAGAGCGTTGAAGCTTCAATCAAACCTATAGAATTATCTTGGAAAATAATACTTACAACTGCAGCATCATCTATTTTAATATTATGCCCAAGAGTCTTTCTTTCACAAAAGACCGATTTTGGTTTTTTATTCATTAAGTAGAGCAACATATCCACATAATGCACCGCTTGGTTAAATAATATTCCTCCCCCCATATCCCTACTTCCATGCCAGTCAGAATAATAAGCATCATCTCGATACCATCTTACTGTGGCGGTTATTACAAGAATTTTCCCTAATCCTCCATTTTTTAAAACCTCTTTGAGGTATACAATTGGTTCATTATATCTATTTTGGAAACAAACAAATAGATGCCTATTCTTTTTTTTAGAAATGTCCGCCGCTTTTACCCCCTCTAAATAGTTTAATGACAGGGGTTTTTCACAAAGAACATGTTTTCCTTTTTTTATACTCTCAATGACCATCTGAGGGTGAATTCCTGAGGGCGTACAAATGTTTATCACATCTATAGCCTTATCATTTATTAAATCTTCAAATTTTGTATAAGCTTCTTTTATATTATACTCTCTTTGGGTTCTTTTTAGTTTTTCTTTGTCAATATCACATATAGCAACTAATTCAGCACAAGGATTTCTTTTTATAGATAATATGTGTCGCTTAGAGATCCTTCCACAACCAACAAGCCCAAATCTTACCTTCTTTTTCATAGTATATTCAGTTCTTTATTATTTTTAAATCTGCTTAATTAACCGTTCTTAATGGCTATAAACCCAACCCTTAATGAGAAGTATTTAAGAGGGGTTTTATTTATCATCGTGTCTAAAAAATTTTCTTTATCATAATCATTCAGGAAAGATTTGCTTTTAACTTCGATAATTTTCACCCCTTTTTTTTTAAATTTAGAGATTACAGTCCAATAATTAAAAAAGTTCTCAAAAGGTTGGTTAGATTTGGCCCTTAAACAAAACCCCCGTGGATTGAGAGAGTTAGGAGTTGTAATTATGATCTTTCCGCTATCTTTAGTTACTCTGATAATTTCGTCTATCGCCTTTTGGTAATCTGGAGTGTGTTCCAAAGTCTCGCAGCATACAACTATATCAAAAGCTTTGTCTTTAAAAGGGAGTTTCTCTCCTCTTGCTTGTTTAAAGACTGCCTTTTGATTATTTAACAGCGCATTTCTTTTTGAAATTTTTATTGCCTCTGGAGACAAATCGATACCAACCACTTCTGCATATTTTTTTGCCATGTATACAGAGAGAGAGCCGTAACCACAACCGATCTCAAGTACTTTTTTCCTATGTAAATCAATTTCTTCTAGGAATTCTATTGCAATGAGATTCCATGGTGTAGTTAGCTTATATTTAAATATTTTCTGCTCGTTATTTGCAAATTCTTTTAGCCTCCTTTCAAAATTTTCATGATGTAACTTATTGTAAGCCTGTTCCATATCTAATTTTTTCATTTTTAGGAATAAATGTCTAATTTATCTTCTGGAACATCCATATAAACCCCTTCATAGGGCGGACTAATTTTACCATACCTTACACTCGAATCTTCTTCATCTGCGGCACTTTCTAAAGTTTTTCTCCGCTCTTCTTCATCTGCGGCGGTTCTAGCCTTCCATCCAAATTCTATAAAAACATCTCGGGTCAATTTTGCAGCCCTAAAATGCTTTTTAAAAGCCATTGACATCTGTCGTTCACCAAGGGGATTATACTCTTCAATTAAGAATTTTAGATCTGCTCTTCTAGCAATCCATCCATTGCTGGTATATCCATTCCAGTGTTCTGTAAGCAATCTTTCAAATTCTCCGTCTCTTTCTCTTACCGCGCCTATTTGAATAATACCTTTAGGGCATTTTCCATACCCTGCTTCAGCGTCAAATTGGTTTTCTGTAAAATTTATTCCTGTAGGAATCCACAAGGCATATTCAGGTCTTCTTTCCATTAAATAAAAAGAGAATCCAGAAGGGGCCACTCTGATTTCTGAAAATCTATTCAGATTTCTTGGGATCCCGGGAAGATCATGCTCATCAATATTTGTGAATCTTCTCATATGGACTAAACCAATATCAGAGTTTGTTTCAAGAATCTCTATTGCCCGATCAATAAATCCTTCATTTCTTCTAAAAAAATAAGTATCGTTTTCAACATTCCAAAAATAAGGCAAGTCGCTCGTTTCAATAGATTTTCTCATATTAGCTAGGTTATTAACCGTGATTAATAGCCATCTTGGTTCAACTTTAATTTGAGAAACTTGTTCTTTAGTTCCAAAAGGCAAAGATTTGATGTATTCCCAGGAACCGTCTTGTGAGTCATTATCGATAAATCTTACATCCATATTTCGGAGTTCGGGCACACAATTTAGAAAAGACTCTACAGTCAGTTGAAGTCTCCCTTTCCCATTTATTTGATCTCGCATCCCATTATAATTTCCGATATGTATTGTTATAGGGTATTTTTTCATCTTGAAAATAAGTCATGTAAATATTTAACTTGTTTGCTTAATACATTCGCATTAGGGCTGCCAAAATAACTTTTATAATGTCCTGCCCTAGAAAATCCAAAAATGGAAGAAAATTCTAAGATTAATGGATTGTCTTCTTTCATAATAATATCCAGTGCACACCAATGAAAATTTAATTTTTTAGTTAATTCTAAGGCTACCATTTTTGCTCTTTCTGGAACATTTTCTAGATTAATACTCCCCCCTCCAGCAATATTATGCTTCCAAGAGTTTTTGTTCTCCCTCCAGAAAGCCAATTCTACTTTATTTCCAATCACTATAATTCGCAGATCCTTATCAGATTTTATATACTCCTGAAGATAGACATATCCCCTTTGTCGGACCCATGGAAAATAAGTTTTAATTCCCTCATCGCTAAATGCTTCTTCTATATGGCTTTGTAATTCTTCTCTATCTCTTATTAATTTTACATTATCTCCACATGCCCCTTCAGAACATTTAGATACTAATGGAAAGTTTGCTGTTTTGCCGAACTCTATTGCATCATTTTTATCTCTAAAAATCCAAGTTTTTGGAATTGGAAATCCCAATTCCTTTAGCAATGTATGCTGCATAATCTTGTTATCATAGGAAGAATACATTTCCCAATTTGGAAATATAGGTATCTTAAGTAATTTTTCAATCAATTGTATTTTTATTTTTGCATCCTCTCGATCATCTGGTCTATGCCATGCGCGCCATATAATTAATGAAGGTCTAATTTTTTTTATCTGTTCAAGCCAATCTATCTTTTTAAAATCCAAGAGTGTTGCTTCGTCTCCTAATTTTTCAAATTCTCTTTTATAAACATCATGCCAATTATATCCATCGTATTTCTCAGACTCGTCTTTAACTATTCCAATTATCATGCTAATAGGGTTATTTTAAGATATATAAATTTTACTACTTTATAGTTATATGGCTATAAGATTTTCCCCTTTCTACTTATCCTAGGGATAGAAGAAATTAAACAAGCAATTGGTATTGGCAAGATGACTTAGTCCTCATCCACTTTCTGCTCCACAACATCATAGGGCCTTACAACCATTGAACAAGTGTTGGATACGGGAATATTCCCGTAATTGTCAGAGCATCTTATGTATAGGGTGTTTTCTGTCTTCCACTCTGCAACATGGCTTGTTTCATTTGCATAAGGCATATCTATTCCGTCTTCAAACAAGAAATTGCAGCTTTCTGTGCTGTATTTGCATGCAGACTCTTCATCAGTTATTATCTTTAACAAAAGATTTTCCTCGTACACTCTTACAATAACCGGAGATTCTGCATCAACATCAACTGTAAACTCTGTGGAATTATCATCCCTATTTCCTCCCAAGTCAACACACTTGATATAATATTTATAGCTCCCTTCATTCAAGTCAAGCCTTTGCTTGTGCAAGTGAGTGCCTGTTTCAAAGAATTCAATCCATCCTGTGTCGCCTTGCTTTTCATTGTAATAGCAAATTGACTCTCCGTTCTTGTAGCCGTTGGCTGTTTCCACTTCTATATTCACAGAAATAACAGAGGTTGAGCCTCTTATAGTGCCGTTTGGCTTTACATCAATTATATTTAATGGCTCTGTTCCTATTAATGTAAATGCGTAACTTTCCTGCATTGTGTTTCTTGAAGACTCATTTAGCCGTGGCTGGTCTTTGCACTTGAAATAGAACTTGTTTTCTGTCCTGTCTTTTATTCCTGTTAAGTTAGCCTTGCAGGTGTAAACCATATTGTTGTTCATTTCCCAGACATTATTAGAGCATTTCATATCATTTTCCATTGTGTTATAACTTCTGTCTTCCCTGCTCCACTTGCACTCAGCAGGCTCATTTACATAAACATCTAAATCAACTGTTGACTGGTTGAACTTGACTGGCATCCCGTTTCCAATAGAAGTTCCTTCTATTTTTGGGGGTGTTGTATCAGGCCCTTTTTCAACGCAGAAACTTATGACAAACTCGTCCACATTTTCATTCCCATTGGCATCCCTGCATCTTACATATAAAGAATAAGTTCCATCGTGCTTCAACTCAGGAGAAGCTGCATTAATTGCAGCAGGCGAAGGAAGAGCTAGTTTCTGTGAATGGTTATAGCGGAACATGTTGCTATCCCCAAAATAATAAGCCATATTTTCGAATTTTAGAGTGTGATTATAATCTATCTTGCACTGGGCAGGCTCATCTTCTCCATCTGGCCCAATAGTCCTTATGCCAAACGCTAATGGAGTGAATGCCTCAACACACCCGTCAGCTGCCCCATCTCTGACAATCCTCATTCTTCCAGGCTCGCTTCCCTCTCCAGGAGGCCTTATCCTAACATCAGTGTAGCTATAGCCATTAGTAAGGACATCTTCCCAAGGAGATATTCCAGGGCTTTTAACATCTCTTGGATTTACCCACGCGCATCTTTCTTCAGTGCTTCCGACATTAAGCAGCTGGCATGCCTGTCCCAGGCTTCTGCATCTATACTCGCTGCATCCAGCTTTATCGTTGCATTTTTCGCAGTCAGCTCCTCCAATAGGAGCCTGCCATGGCTGGCATTCAAATGTCACAACCTCTTTTGATTCTTTCTTGTACATAAGCACAAAAACAATTCCACCAACAACAAGTCCAGCGCCAAAGGCCCCTCCTGGAATTGCATTTGTAATGCTTTTGGCCATTTCACCAGTGCTTGTTAACAGGTATTTATACGTAAAAGTCCCAGCACTCATTGCAGTTGATAATGCCATTGTCTGCGAAGTGTCCATTCCAGCCAATCCACCAATTGCCTGCCCAATTCCAAATGCAATTGCAGCCCATTCCACCCCAGATAATGCTGCATCCCAGAAAGTGCCCTTAGGGGCTCCAAATGCCTGGGATAAATAGGTGGTGCCTTTTGGCTGTGTTGATTTTACTGCATCACTTTTTAAAACGCCATCCATTTGAGTCAAAGAGTTTCCTTCTAGATTATAGGTTTGCCCGTTGTAATTAAGAACCTGAGAACTCTCTTTGCCGCTTATTGAAAACTGTTCTCCTGATTTTAAAATAATGTCTTGCGTTTTTGGAGTACTATCAACAATCTTGCTCAAAGTCATCTCAACTGTTTTTCCCTCTTGGACAATATATGTTTTAGCACTAGAACTTAATGCAGAACCCCCTACCCCTATAGCAGTTAATGCTTGTGAAGGGGCATTACTATTCAATTTTGGCTCTTTATCTAGAAGTTCATAAGACCAACCCATATCCATCCTCTTTTTATTTAGTGCATTAAGGGGGATTTGAGATTCATCATCAACAATATGATAAGTATTCCCACTTACAATTA
>MFWN01000095.1:12139-13059 GCA_001786395.1 Candidatus Pacearchaeota archaeon RBG_13_36_9 | reverse complement strand
CATTAATTATATAACAAAAAGAGAAAATTCCAATTAGCAATATTAATATTTCAGTTGTTGCCTGAATTTTTTCTCCTCTTTTATCCATATTATCCTACTTTTTTTGTGGTGTAACTGTTGAACGAAATCTTATGCTTCCATCTTCATCATATCCATAAATCGTATACGGTCCTGTGTACAGATGTCCATAATCTCTTATAACTTGATCATCATCTAATCCGTCCATGGCTATTCTTCTGTTTGTTTCTAAATCTGTTATTATCATATATCCTGGTTTATTAATATGCATATTCCCTACGTTTCTTTCACCCTGCGTTTCTATTTCATTTCCCCCCACATAAACATTTGTTGCTCCAGCAGCTCCTGCTCTTTCATTTGCCCGATAACTTCCTGTTGTTGATACTGCTCTTCCAGTTATTGCAGTTGCAACCCCCGCGCCCTCGCTCCTGGAATATGGAGCAACACCTTCTAATGCAGCCCCGCCTATAGCATATGGATCTATAAATCCTCCTTCTTCACCCACACATCCGCCCAAACCAGCCACAGCTCCTGCAGCTAAAAATATCCTTACAACCAGCCCTAACTTTGCTTTTACCATTTTTATCCTATGTTTTTTATGTTTATAAATCTTTTGATTTTGTTACTACTTTATAGTTTATATAGTATATATTAATTATTTCTTTCCGTCCCGCCGTTCCACCTCTTTCTTGACTTTTTCTACAAAATCTTTTACAAAATAAATATCCTTAGAGATTCTTAAAACCTGGCTTCTTTGCAGGTTATAGTACTCATGTGCAAATAGGTTTCTGTCTTTCACTAGTTTCTTTAGGTTATCTGAAAGAGTTTTATCTATAATTCCATTGGATTTCAGGACATCAAAATATTGCTCATAGCTTCCAGGCATGCCAAACTCGTTTTTG
>MFWN01000095.1:3998-12114 GCA_001786395.1 Candidatus Pacearchaeota archaeon RBG_13_36_9 | reverse complement strand
CCATTCGGTTAAGGATGCTGAACAAAATCATTGAAGTTGAAAAGAATTTTTCATCGATTTCTAAATTCTCTTTAGTTAGATTTATGCCTTTTAATCTAGTAAAATACTCTTCTGTATCGGCTATTATCTTATTTATCTTTATTCTATCGTACATTTTAGAGTCTCCATACAAAATTTATTTAAGGCAGGCTTGAAATCAAGATATTCTGAAAGGGTTCTTAATTTTAGTCGGTTAATAGCCTCTAGATCCTTCATAATAATGGGCTTGCCTTCTGTAAATACTCTTATTTTAATATAAATTGGAAGCAACTCAAAAAATACAATGTCCAAGTTATCTGATAAAGGAGACAAAGCTCTATATTTATCCTTTTCATTTAAATCTCCAATCACGCAAATATCAATGTCTGAAAAATGATGGCTCTTTCCAGTTGTACAGCTTCCAAACAAATAAACTGCTTTTACGCTTTTTATTTTTGCAATTTCTTCTGCAATTTTTCCAATATCTTCAAATTTTGTTTCTATTCTAAACTGTGTATTAATTCTGTTTCTTATCATCTTTTGATAGGGCAGTACTTATTTAAGTAACCTCCGTTATTTTTTTTAGTAATTGATTATCTAACCAGCTAAATGCGAAAGTTGCAATTATTAAATTTGCAATTAAGAAAAATACTTTCATGTTTCCTCTTTTGTATTCCTTTTTTCTATTTTTCATTTTTTTATTCATCTTTTGCTTTTTCTCCATTAATCTCTCCTTTCTTTTTTTTAGCTTTATCCTTATTTCCATCCGTTCTATTTTTATGAACAAATGTTCTAATTTCCTGAACAAATTCTTCTGCCTTCTTAATTATTATCTCTGCTTCTTCTTTTGATATGCATTCTATGTCTCGATATAAAAAATTATTTCTTTTTTGCCTAATCTTGTCAAAGTAAGAAACTAAATTCTGGTTAAGCCCTGTTTCTTTTAAAAATTCAAACAAATTTTTATGATGCTCTTTTCCAATTGCCCTGTAGCCTAAAAAATTCATCAGGTCATTTCCGGCTCTTAATACTGCCTCGTATGCTACCGCCATAACCCGGTCATAATTATCTGTTTCCAACCCCTTTTTTGCAAATTCAATATCTTTCCAAGCCAGTCTTAGTTCAACTTCTGTTTTCTCAACAATTTCAATTTTCTGTTCACTTAACAATCTTTCGAAGTTCATCTTCCTCTCCTTTTATCATTATGATGCCTTTTTTGAAAATATCTTTTACAAATCCGCTGTCTTTTTTCCCCCTCAGATGCTCGAGGGTCCAGACAACAGGGTTAATCTCTTTTCTTATCTTGTCTTCTGCAGGCTTGATATTCTCATATAATTCAAAAGAGCTTATTTTTCCGATAACCATCAAATCAATATCACTCTCCCCTGTAAGGTCCCCTCTTGCGAAACTTCCAAATATAAAAATAAATTCAGCATCCACTTTTTTTAAAGCCTCTTTGATAGGATAAACGATAAAGTCTGTTTTTATTAAAATATTTTTTAAATCTTCAGCAATGCTGCTTCTTTTGTTTAAAGCTATTTTATTTTTCTCTTTTTTAATAATTCCAACAAAAAGCAGGTTCTCCACTTCACTTTTAACTGCGCTGGGGGATATTTTTAATTCTCTTGATATCTCTCTTATATGCGTTTCTTGCTTTTCAAAGAACAAAAATCCCATAATTTTTATTCTATTTTTTGAAGTAAATATTTTTTCTAGCATTTTACACCCCTGCCCTCCTCTTTAAATCATCAATTATGCTTCTTCCCAGGCTTTTTGACTCCTTAGCTACCTTCCACTCATATCCATCATCCGTATATCTTCCCACCCAGTTCACATATGCTCCGCAATCTCCTAATGCTACACAAATATCATTTTTTGATGAAGCCCAGGCTTCCCCCAAGCATTCTTCATTTTTAACAGGCTCTTTGCTGTCAAATAATCCTTTTTCATATTCAACAGTGCACTGGGCATTTCCAACTTTGCAAACTCCTTGAGAGTCTCCTTCTTTCCAGAATTTTAATCCGGGCGGGACATCTGGAACACATTTGTCAGTCCAGTAGCAGTCTCTTTTGTCTCTGTTCAGGCAGTCTTCCTTTTCGTCCTGTCGCACACAGTCCTGCCATCTGTTAACTATACACGCCGCCTCTGTAAAAATTCCAGAGCCAGTATCTGTTTCTGATTGAAGGCAGACTTTCTGCCTGTAATCTGCGCAGGGCTCTACTATTTCTTCTCCTGCAATGCAGATGTGCCTTATGTGCCTGCTTCCAACAGAATCAGCTCCATTTCCTGTGCTCCCATCATAGGAGCACCAGGACTCCCCATGCCTATGGTCTTTGCCATCAGAAGTTTGATAGCAGTTCAAGTCCGAGCATATCTTGCTTCCATACTGTGCCTCAGCCCCTCTTTTTGCATCCTTGCACAAGCTTCCTAAAAAATAATTGCAGTTTCCGCAGCTTTCAGAGTTTGCATTTCCAGCTCCATATCCGCAGCTTTCCTCTTTTTTAATTATTTTCTTCCAGTATTCAGCATCATTAATTTTTGAAGCATCGTAAATATTTGCTGGATTTCCGCAGGAATCTTTAAAATAGACTTCTTCTTTTCCATCCACACAGGTAGTCTCCCTGCTTGGCCCGCACTCTGTTGCCAGCTCTTCTGCAGAGCATAAATAATCTTTATAAAATTCCGATTCAGTCATGTTTGCTCCTGCAGAGCCTGTTTTCTTGCACTCTTCTCTTGTTGTAAACCTGCAGGTTCTTATATAGTCTGGGCTTTCATAAACGCACGCCCCGACATCCCTTGATTGTGCTATTCCAATGCACTCTACCTCATTTCCTACCCCTGTCCTGAAATCAGTTTCTACCCCGTAAAAGCCAGAGAGCTTCTTGCACCTTGTAAGCGAGACAAATGCCGCCTGAGTATCCAGAACGCAGCATCCCAACCTGCACTGTGGAATGTCACATTCAGCAGACTCATGCCAGGTTCCATCATTATCATCGCAGACTTTTTGTGGAGTGTTTTCCATGCACAAGCCTTCAATAGAGTCATAGCAGCAGCCTTCTCTGCAGTAAGAAGTTGCATCGCAGCTCGTTGGAGCCATTCTTAACTTGCTATCGCATTTTTCCTCAGGTGCATTCTGGCACCACGCTCCGTAAGTTGTTTTTTCGCAGCAGTAATCTGCACTTACAGCTAGGACTATATATGCAGATATAATTACTGATAGCATTAATACAGTTATTAAACTTAAAATTGTTTTATAATTCATCTTCAACTCCTAAATATCCTGCAGGCCAGGCAATGCTCCTGACTGCAAACATAAATTTTTCATTGGATGGCTTGTGAGTTAAAACATAAACTCTCCCGTCGCTTCTTTCTATTTTCTCTACCTTTATATCAGGATAATACATCATGTATGCAACAGTGTTAGAGTCCCCATATCTTGCCTCGTAGTTGCTTATTGAGGATGCGAGCATGACTAAATCGTATGCCTCGCTTTTTACATTTACCTTCATATTTTCAAAAGATAAAGCGCCCTGCTTTCTTACTGAAGTAGGAGCCCTTATTGTAATAGCAATAGAATTTGGAGAGAGTGCAGCTTCTGTTTTTATGTCCTGAACTGCCACTTCGCTGCCGCTTCTTTTCAGCTGCTCTTTCATGCTTTCAAAACAGCTTTTAACCTTGGGTTCTATGTAAGAGGCAACTTCCTGCTCAATATTCTGCTTTAGGAAAGGCTTCTGCATAACGCAAGTTTCATAATATTTCTCAGTGTAGCAGGCATAGTCTACCTTATTGTCCTGATAAAGAAGGTAGTGTTCAGGCTCAAGGCTCCCCCCCTGCATTTCTACTTTTTGCAAAGCTTCTTTTGTTGCTGTTTGAGTGCATTCTCTAATGTATTCCTGGCTTGCTTTGGGGGTTATCCACGGCTTTATGCTGTCTCCAAAAAACAGCAGTACAAGCAGGGCAATTACTATCAAAAGAGCTATAATTATAAATAGGGCAAGTTGTGCGCGCTTTGATTTAATAAAGTTATTCATTTCCTCTTTTCTCCGCCTTTAGTTTAATGATAATGACATTTATAAGTTTTTATATCCCTGCTTTTTCAAGGATTTCATAAGGACGAACAGTAATTGAGCATTTTCCTGGAGAATTACCATAATCATCCATGCATTTTATATAGTAAGTTTGTTCAGCCCGCCACTCTCCTGTGTGCTCTTTTCCTGTTCCAGTCATTAGTTCTGCATTGCTTTTCTCAGTTATGTTCTTAATATCAAATATACACTTGCTGTCAATAAAAGAATAGGCGCATGTGGAATCTTCATCTGCAATTATTTTCAGCCCATTTTCATAATAAATTCTTGTGACTAAAGGCCCGTCAGTATCAACATAAACTGTAAAGTTAATTGTTGTATTGGCTATATCTTCAGCCGCATCCATACATTCAATCCAAATAGTATAATTTCCGCCAATTACAGAAGAAAATACCTGCTTGTGCTTATTAGAGTCAGTTTCAAAGAATCTTGCATATTGGGCAGTTTCCCTGAATTTATAAGAGCAGATAGCTTTTCCATCTTCAGCCCCTCCTGCTGTAGCAACTTCTAAATTAAGAGTTATTGGCTCGCTTGCTGCTCTGATTATTTCTTCATTTTTAGGGTCAGTAAGAACTATCCTTAATTCTGACTGTGAGCGACTTAGCTTATATTCATAACTTTCTGTCATTGTATTCTGGTTTTCAGACAAGTCCTGGCATCTGACAAAGAACTTCTGGCTGTTGCGTACATCAAAAGTAACATTGCAGGGAAAACCATAAAAGTCCTGATTATTAAGGCTGTTCTGACAAACCATTTGGTTTTCCATTTCAGAATATTTCATATCTATTAGACTATACTTGCAATTACTTGGCTCGTTTGTCCAGAAGGTTGCTTTAAATTCTGTTGCGTTAAATCCTATATATCCTTTTTCTGGCTCTGCTTTTGTTATCATAGGAGCAGTCAAGTCAGGCCCTTCTCTGACGCATGACTTAATCACATATGCAGCATCATTAGCTTTTCCATTAATTCCCATGCATTTAACATAAAAGTTAAATTCTCCAAGTTTATCAACCTGCACCGGAGTAAGGTTGTACTCATTTTTTAAAGCTTCAATGCTAGGTATGACAAGAATGCTTGTATGATTTTCAATATACAAATTGCTTCCTCCGAAATAAGCAGGCATTTCATTATAAGTTTCTAAAGGGTCTATTCCTATTTTACATTGGGCTGGCCTGTCACTTTTAACTCCGAAAAAGACAGTTGTAAACTCAGGTATGCAGCCGCCTCCTACCTCACTAATTTGAAAGCCATTCTCATTAACACTGGAATATTCAAATCCTTCTGATATAAACTCGTAGAAAGGAGATAGTCTAGGGGAAGTCACATCCCTTGGAGTTATATCAATACATCTCTCTTGGCCTGTTCCTTTGTTAATAAACTTGCATCCCTGCCCGAGACTCTGGCATTTATACTCGCTGCAGCCAGTAAAATCACCACATTTAGAACAATCAGCTCCTCCAGAAGGAGCCTGCCATGGCTTGCATTCAAAGGTAACAACTTTCTCTTTGGTGTCTCCAACACCGATTATTTCTGTGAGAACAAGATAGGCGATAATGATGATGAAGCCAATCCAACCTAAAATTTTTAGATATGCCCATGCAGCTTCTCCCAACTCAGCTCCTGCTGCTATAGCTTTACTTAAATAGATTGCTCCACCCACCCCAGCAATTGCTCCTGAAACTGCTAAAGCATCATCGTAATCAACATCAAAAATTAGACTAATTAAACTTGCTACAGCCATTACTGCTCCGATAGATCCTAAGACATTGCCGAATGCTCCTAGCATTTCACCACCGGCTCCTAGCATGCCTGATCCCCCACTAGTCGCTCCTTGGGTGCTTATTGCCCACCCAATCGATTCAATAATACCATCCCCATAAACGATCATATGGCTTGCAACCATTGCCCCGAATCCAATCCCCGCCACCCCCAGCGCATCTCCTAACTTACTATTATCATCATAGTCTCCTGCAAGGACATTTGCTCCGCCGTATAAGTCATCTAAATCTCCTGGTTCTGCTTTTTGTCCTGGAACTGTCCTGGAGAATTTTGCCAAGTCTTTTAGATAATCTGAAGATAAGCCTACTTTATTTGTTGAATATCCATCATCTGTGACTTTTCCAACAACATTGGTGTATGCTCCGCAATCTCCCAAGCTTGTGCAGAGCTCATTCATTTGTTGTGTGAATCCTGCTTCGTCACAATTGCAGTTAACCTCGCATTTCCACTTAGTATCCCAGCCTTTGACAAAAATCATAGTGCATTTCTGGCTTGCCTGCGAGCAAACTAATTCAGCGCTTTTTCCTCCTGCCTCTGTTTTTAAATTGAATCCAGGAGGATAGTTAGGAACGCAATAGTTAAATGAAAAATACTCATCCACAGATACACTTTTAATATAGCAATCCGGATTTTTCTTGCAGCTGCTTTCCATGTGCTCTTGGTTTTGTTTGTTGTAATTTATGCACTGCCTCCAGTTATTCACTCTGCACGCAGCTTCTGTAAAAACTGTTTTGCTTCCTGTGTTATTTCCTAAATTAATGTTAGACTGAACGCAAATCTGATTTCTATAATCCTGGCAAGGCTCTGTTCTTTCTTCTCCCATAAAGCATACATGCCTTATGTGCCTTGAGCCAGGAACATCCCTGCTTTCTCCAATTGTTCCTTCGTATTCGCACCAGCTTTCCCCGTTTTTCTTCGTAACTTTTTTCCCGTCTATTTCTACCTCGCAATCAATGCTCCTGCATTTGTATTCAGTTCCCACCAGCGCGCACATTGTTCCCATAAAAATAGAGCATTCTTCTTTTACCTCTTCCCTGTTGTCGCAAGAGTCAAACCAATAAGCTTTCTGCTCAAAGCATCCTGCACGGTCGTGAGCCTTACAGTCTGTTTCTAATGAGGGGTCAGAGCAGTACTTTCCCTTGTAAAACTCTCCTCCAGTATTTATGCACGATTCTTTTGTGAGTATCTTGCAGTCTCCATCATAAACGCACGCCCCTTCTTCAGCCCTGTCTGCAAGGAAAATGCATTCTAGTTCATTGTTTATCTCGGGCCTGAAGTCTTTTTCTATTCCATAAAATTTTGACTTGACTTCGCAATTTCTGTCTGTAGTGAAAAGGGCATTTCTTCCTATGAGGCAGCATCCTCTTGAACATTCAGGAATATTGCAGCTGGCATCTCCGTTCCATTTGTCCTCACATAGTATTTCAGGCGTTGCCTTGTTGCACCATCCTGTTTTTGTGCTGTAACAGCAGCCTTTTTTGCAATAGTCAACATACTCGCATTCGGTAGGGGCATCCTTGTATTCAGTATCGCAGTCTTCATCAAAAGTATACTGGCAGTAAGCTCCTTCCTTGGTTTTTTCACAGCATGCAAGCCCTTTAATCTCTGTTGCTTGGGCAGAAACACTCTCAAACTTAGAGGATAAAAGGTAAGAGAATGCAAATATACTTATAACTAACATAACTATCTGCAAATAGCTCATTCCGCCTTTCTTGCTTATTATATTCTCTTTTATTATCTCCATCTTATACCCCAGCAGGCATTACACAGCCCCTCACGGCAAATTTAAATTCCTGTTGTGTTTCTAAATCCCTTACAGTATAAATAAGGCTCCCTTCTACGTTGTTTTTCCTTATGTCGTATGCAGGATAAATAATCATAAATCCCAAATTTTCAAAATTGCAGTATTGCGCTTCTTGGTTTACAATTTCCATTGCAATCTCTGACAGCTCATATAAGGGAGTTGCTATTTTTACTTCAAACTTGTTAAAGCTATTCGTTGTTCCACCTTTTGCAATAGTAAGCCTTCTCTCTGCATTTACAATCGCCCTTTTGGATTGAAGCTCAGTTTTAATTTTCATCTCCCCCATAGAAACATCGTAGCCATTATTTTCTAATTCCTCTTTTAAGCTCGTAAAACAATCGCTGATATTTCTTTGGATGTACTTGGATATTCCTTCTTCCTCATGCTCTATTAAAAGAGGCCTCTGGTTTACGCACGGTTTGTAATTGCC
>MFWN01000095.1:0-3964 GCA_001786395.1 Candidatus Pacearchaeota archaeon RBG_13_36_9 | reverse complement strand
TTATACATAACTGTTAATTCAGGATTAATTTCCCCGCCCTGCCTTGAAATTATAGAAATAGCTTCTTTAGCATTGTCTTTCATGCACTCTTTTATATACAGTTCAGGATTTGAAACATCTGGCTGGATTGCTGGAGGCCTCCAGAACATAAAAATAATAATTATTGCTACAACTAGGAGTATCGCAATTATAATAAATATTGCTACTTGCGCATTTTTTGTTTTCATTTCCATTTTTTGTTTTTCTTTTTGTTTTTTATGTGCCGATTTCAACGTAGATATAATAGGCTGTCGCACCACTAAAGTCCGATAGGCCTATTTCAGGAACAATCATCTGAAAATCATATTTATAGTTATTGTATCCTGCGTGGTCTTCTTCCAAAATAGCAGCATAAATCATATTGCCTCCATCGTATAGCGCAACTTCTTCGAAATCAGTGTCTTGGGCAAGGCTGTTTTCATAAGTATTCAGTGTTGGGCAGGTATCAGCCGGCATGTATCTGTTTCCAACATAAAGCTCAGCATGCCCGCCTGAAATAGTCAAGTTATCTTCTGTAGAGTTAATTGTAGCGTTGAACGTTTTGGTTATGTTGTCATCTGACCTTGTATGGTTCATCTTTGTATTTTCCCACTCCAAGCTTGTAACATTAGAGCAGTTGATAGTCACCCAAGAGAGCGCAGTAGCGTTTGCAGTTGCATAAATTCTTCCAGTCATTGAGGCTATTGACCAATCAAAAACAGTTGCGCCTTCAGGGTCAGTCAAGGTGAATTTTCCGCTAACATTCCCGACAAAAGCCTTCCATCTTACGTTCTGTACAGTTGCATTAACATCTAAAGTCACAATCCTTCCGCCCGAAACATTCAGCATTTTTGTCGTAGTTGAGTTCTTTGTCACGTTTCTTATAATATCTATGCTGTCCGGACCCGTGGGGTTTGCAGCTTTAACACATTGCAGCACTAAGACTGTAAGCATTACTGCAATAATTAAACCAATCGTATAGGTACAATTTTCTAGCTTCACTTCTTTTCTATCCATAGATTCACTCCTTCCTTTTTAATTTTTTCAATATAACCTTCTATAACCATCTCCAGCAGATATTTTTCAGCAGTGTTCCAGCTGACCTGGAGATGTTTTGCAAGCTCTGAGCTGGTAATTACCCTTTCCCTCTTCAATAAATCTAGTATCTTCTTACTATGAATATTCATAAGTATTTACTTACCTCTTTTCATAAGTGAATTATTATGTTTATTATGATGTTTATTATAACGCATTTTATAATGCATGTTGTAATGTTCAATATAACGCAGATTATAGCGTATTTTATAACGTGCATTATGATGTTTGTTATAATGTATTTAACTATGAGTATCCATAGTTATTTATAAATGTTTGCATTTTTGGCAGTTTTCTGGAAAAAATAGGGACTAAAAAATTCCAAGAAAAAATCATTATTCCGAAAAATCAGTCTTCTGCTAGTCCTCTGCTCAGGTTAGCGATTCTATTCTACAATAAGTAAGTAGTCACTAATCTTCTGCTCAGACTAGCAATTCAATGAATACACTAAATTAGCTAATTGCTAGTCTTCGGTCTCAACCCTAGGCGCAAGGACAAAAGCAAGCTCCATTCTGGGAGTTTTAAACTCCAGCTTTAATGGATAGTTACTGGAGAAGTTGATTATGGCTTTTTCAGTTATTTTTGCAGCTTTTATGAATTTCTGCAGGTATTCCAGGCTGTATCTTCCCCTGATTTCTGAATTTTCTTCTCCAGGCTTTATTTCTATTTTTACTTCATCAGAGGAAAACTCTGATTTGGCAGAATTAAGGGAGCCTTTCGCTTCAATGGTAAACTTATTTGGCTTTGCCACAAAGGTGCATGCGTCAGCCACAATGCTGCAGTCTTCTATGGATTCTGACAAATCTATGCCTGGCATCTCCACCCTGCTGGCAAACTCGAGATTAGGCATTGTTTTCTCTTCTGTTTCTATGTCAATAAGGCTTAGCTTGAACTCTCTTTTTATTTTGTCCTGCAGCTCTATCCTTAGGAGGTTATCTTCTGTCTGAAATATCAGGGAGCTTCCAGGCCGCGATCTTTTTAATATAGACTTTAAGTTGTCTAAGCTTACCCCCACCACTTCTTCTTCCACTTCCAGCTGGGAAAAAGCCTCTTTTGGCAATTTAAAGGAGACAAGGGCTACATTTGCAGGGTCTATAGCTACGATAAACATCCCCTGTTTATTAACTTTTATTCTTACCTCTATTACCAGCTCAGATATTATTGATATTATATCTGATAAAATCTTGGGCTCGTCTAATTTAAGCAGCATATTCTCTTTTAACAGCTTTAGTTCTCTTATTAATTTGAAATTATTTTTAAACATTGTTATACTGGAGCATACTTAATTATTTAAAGTCAGGCTAATAATAGTTACTACTCCCTTGAGGAGATTAATAATGGAAGAAAAAAGTTTAAAAGAGGAGAGGATAAGGGCAGTCGCTTTGGCTTATTATTCTCGTTCAGACATAAAAAAAGCACTTTACAACTTCTCTAAAAACAGGGAAACTGTTCCGAGTTATATGATGGAGGGCTTTGGGAAACGGCCAGATTCTTTTCAGTACGAGTCAGATGTAGTCTCTTTGGTTGGCAAGGGAGCAACCTCTTTTCATTGCTCAGAAGAGCTCTGGAAAGATCCGTTAGCAATTTCAACAGAGATGACAGAAGAGCAGCTTAATGATTTAAGGGAAGGATGGGACCTTCTTATTGATATTGACTGCAAATACCTGGAATACAGCAAGATGGCAGCAGCTTCACTGATAAAAGCGATGGAGTTCCATGGTATCGAGGGTGTGGGAGTGAAGTTCAGTGGCGGCAAAGGCTTCCATATTATTGTGCCCTGGCAAGCTTTTCCCAAAGAGGTATACGGGCAGAAGACAAAAGATATGTTCCCCAAGTTCCCAAGATTGATATGCCAGTATTTGACAGAAGTTGCCCGCCCTATATTAGAAGAAGAAATGGAGAAAGAAGAAATAAAGTTCACTTCTAAGCTGGATAAAGGGATAATATGCCTGAAATGCAAAAAAATGTCTGAGGAATTTTCACAGGTTGTTCTGCTTTGCCCAAGATGCAAAAGGGAAGAATCTTCTGAGGTTGCTGGAGAGCCTAAAAAAAGGAAATGCCCGGATTGTAAGATGGAGATGGTAGGGAAAGCCAGGAAAGAATTCTACAAATGCAAAAATTGCAACATAGACTCAGTACACAATCCAGACAACTTCAGGTCTTCTATAGACATATTCAAGGTATTGGGAGTGGATGTGGTGTTAGTCTCTCCACGCCATCTATTTAGGATGCCTTATTCACTCCATGAGGGGAAAGCCCTTGCTTCAGTGGTTCTTGACAAAGATAAAATACTTAATTTTCAGATTAAAGACGCAAATCCCTTAAGAGTGGCTGTCAAAGAGTTCTTGCCAAATGCCAGAGAGGAAGAAGCAAGAGAGTTATTGATTCAGGCGATTGACTGGGGAAAAGAAAAAGAAAGGGAGAGGGATTCCAAGAAAAAACAAGGGGTTTCTGATTTTAAGGAGGTAGTTATAAAAGACCTCACTCCTAATTTATACCCTCCATGCATTAGCGAAATTCTGAAAGGTTTGAAACAGGACGGAAGGAAAAGGGCTCTTTTCATTCTTTTTAACTTTTTCAAGTCTCTGAAATTAAGCGAAGATGAAATTGAGAAGAGAATTGAGGAATGGAATAAAACCAACTACAAGCCGCTAAAGGAAGGCTATATAAGAAGCCAGCTAAACTGGCATATCAGGCAGAAAGCAGTCCTGCCTCCTAACTGCGACAAGCCCCATTATAAAGACCTCGCGGTATGCAAACCAGACGGATTCTGCAGGTACATAAAAAACCCTGTTAACTACGTAATAAAGAAAAATTTCCTTCTTATGAAAGAGAAGGGAGGAACGAGGGG
>MFWN01000094.1:4750-7217 GCA_001786395.1 Candidatus Pacearchaeota archaeon RBG_13_36_9 | reverse complement strand
CACGTGGAAGAAACAAGGAAAACCACTATTGGAAACTATGAAAGGTTATTTGATATAAAGCGTTACCAGGTACTTCAAAACAATATCTTTATAAAATCCCTTCTTCTTTTCTTTTTATGGAAACAAAAGAGATTATTGAAAAATTATCTCCAATGGAGCGCAAGGTCCTGCCCTACCTGGAAGAGCCGATAGAAAAGATAGGGGAGAAATCCGGCTTAGATGCCACTTCTGTGCTTCGTGCATTGGAATTTCTAAAAAATAAAGAGGTAGTTAAAATCAGGGAAAAAACTGAAAAAATTGTGGATTTGGATGTTAATGGAATACTCTACAGGAAAAAAGGGCTTCCTGAAAGAAGGCTTCTCAATATTATTGCAGAGAAAAAAACAATTGACATGGAAGAAGCTGAAAAACATTCGGGGTTAAATGAAAATGAGTTCAAGGCAGCGCTTGGAGCATTAAAAAAGAAGGCTTTAATTAAACTGGCTAACGGGAAGCTGATGCTTGAAGCCAAGCCAGAAGAAATAACTAAAAAAAGCCTGGAAGAGCAATTCTTAGACTCCCTGCCATTAAACCTGGAAGAGCTAAAGGCTGAGCAGAAATTTGCATTTGATAACCTGAAGAAAAGAAAAAATATAATAAATATAGAAGAGAAAAAAACAGTAACAGTAGAGATAACAAGCCTGGGGAAAAAGCTAATCTCTTCTGACTTAAAAGAAATCGAAGAGAGCAAAATGCTGGAAAAGCTTACTCCGGAAATGATTAAAAATAAAAGCTGGAGAGGGAAAAGATTCAGGAGATATGATATTATCTCCCCTCTGCCAAAAATTTCAGGAGGAAAGAGGCATTTTGTAAATCAAGCCACAGACTATGCAAGGAAAATCTGGACTGAAATGGGATTTGAGGAAATGTCAGGCAGCCTAATCACCAGCGGTTTTTGGAACTTTGATGCATTATTCACTCCCCAGGACCATCCTGCAAGAGAACTTCATGATACTTTCTTCATAGCAGGAAATTCTAACTTGCCGGACAAGAGAATAGTTCAGGCAGTAAAACAAGCCCACGAAACTGGGGTCAATGGAAGCAAAGGCTGGCAGTATAACTGGAAAGAAGAAGATGCGGAAAAAACACTCTTAAGAACCCACACCACCTGCCTCTCTGCCCAGACTCTTGTCAGGCTAAGAGAACAAAAAGACGAGGGAAAGAAAAAAGGCAAATTCTTTTCAGTTGGAAAATGCTTCAGAAACGAGACAATTGACTGGAGCCATGGCTTTGAATTCAATCAGACAGAAGGGATTGTTGTAGACGAAAATGCTAATTTCAGGCACTTGCTCGGCTACTTAAAAGAATTTGCCAAAAAAATGGGATTTGAAAAAGTAAGGTTCAGGCCTCATTATTTCCCATACACAGAACCAAGTTTAGAAGGAGACGTATGGAACGAAGAAAGAGGAGAATGGATGGAGGTTTTTGCAGCAGGAATTTTCAGGCCAGAAGTAACCAAACCGCTTTTGGGAAATGCGGTTCCTGTACTTGCGTGGGGCCCTGGATTTGACAGGATGATAATGAAAATTTTTGGAATTAAAGACCTGAGGGACATGTACAAAAATAATCTTACTCAGCTAAGGGATATTAAATTTTTGGTGAAATAAAAAATGAAAATAGGAGACATAATAATCTGGATTATAGTCCTTGCATTAACTGCATTAGGAATATATGTCCTGATTAGGGGGTAATATGAAGATAAAACCAGAAGATATCCTGTTTTGGATCTTGATTGCCTTAATTGTTGGGCTGGCTATCTGGAAGCTGGTGGGTTCTCCAACAGACACTGCTTCATTAATCTCACTGGCTTTGTTTGTTGCAGGCTCTGAGATACTTATCTGGAAAACTATTTTCAAAATAGATAAAAAAACCTCTGTTGGCTTTATAAAATTAAGAAATGATATAGATAAAAGATTTACACAAATGGACAATAGCTTTGAAAAAAATAACCAAATGATATTAAATAAATTAGAAAATATAGAAGATAAATTAAGAAGGAGACAAAAATGAAAGCAGTACAGGACAAAGTAGAGAAATTCAATAAAGAGAGAGAATGGGGCAAAGTCTCAGAAATAAAAGACCTGCTCTTAAATATAGATGAGGAAATTGGAGAACTGTGGCATATAATAAAATGGGTGGATGCAGAAAAACAAAAAGAGCTTTTAGAAAAAAATAAGGGGGAAGTTGGCAATTTTATAGGAGACATGCAGTACCTTCTCTTAAAAATTGCATTTATCTGCGGAATAAATTCAGAAGAAGAAACACTGAAAGTTTTGGAAGAGTATGAAAAAAGGTTTCCTGTAGATGAAATAAAAAAGTTCAAGCACGCAAATAAACTGGCAGGAGGAATAGACAACAAGTAAAATGGCTGAAATAACAAAAAAAGATTTTGAAATCTTGCACTGGATAGAATTCATGAACTACAATA
>MFWN01000094.1:0-4738 GCA_001786395.1 Candidatus Pacearchaeota archaeon RBG_13_36_9 | reverse complement strand
TTTCTGAGCAGATAGGTATTTCAAAAGAAGAGGCTAAAAATAAATTATTGGAACTTGAAAAAAGAGGCTTGATAAAAATAGAGAATCGTGAAGGTAAGATTTATGGTTCTCAATTAACAGAAAAAGGAAAACTAATATGGGACAACGAGAAGTATGATAAATGGAAAGAACAATTAGGTTACTGAAATGGCAGTCGTAAATTTAAACAAAGCTGAATTAAAAAAAGTAATCGGAGAGCTAAGCGATGAAGAAATTGATTATAAGCTTAATATGTTTGGCATAGGGGTGGAAAATATAACTAAAGAAGAAGTGAGTGTGGAAATTGCCCCAAACAGGCCAGACATGCTCTCTGTACAGGGAATTTACAGGGCACTAAGAAACTATTCCGGGCAAAAAGTAAAGCAGTACACAGTTAATAAGCCTCTTAAAAACCATGATGTTAAAGTAGATTCCAGCCTTAAATCCATAAGACCTTACACTATGTGTGCCATAGTTAAAAATCTCCAATTCAATGATGAAAAGATTAAAGAAATTATTGACGTACAGGAAAAGCTCCATTCAACTTTCGGAAGAGACAGGAAAAAGATAGCAATAGGCATCTACCCCCTGGAGAAAATTGAGCTCCCAATAACTTTCAAGGCAGAAAATCCAGAGGATATAAAATTCATTCCATTAGAAATGGACAAGGAGATGACAGGAAGGCAGGTTATTAGCAAACATCCAACTGGGAGGGAATATGCGCATCTTCTCGAAGGATTTGATAAATATCCTGTCTTCAGAGACAACAAAGGCAGCGTTCTAAGCATGCCGCCTATAATAAATTCTCAGATGACCGGAAAAATTACAGAAGAAACAAAAGAAGTATTTATAGAATGCTCTGGCTCTGACATTCTTGCGCTAAAAAAAACATTAAACATACTAGTCACTTCTCTGGCAGACATGGGCGGAGAAATCTACGGGATGAGGCTGGACTACGAAGGAAAAAAGATTATCACCCCAGACCTAAAGCCAGAAAAAATAAAGATAAGCATTCCAGATTGCGAAAAGTTATTGGGGATAAGATTAAAAGAAGCAGAAATAAAAAAGCTGCTTGAAAAAATGGGGCATTCTTACAATAAAGGAATCGTGGAATACCCTGCCTATCGTGCAGATATAATGCATCCAGTTGATATTTACGAGGATGTTGCAATAGCCTACGGCTACGATAATTTCAATCCAGAACTCCCGGATGTTTTTACAATAGGAAAAGAAAATGAAATAGAAATCAAGAAAAGAAAAATAGCTGAAATTTTATGCGGCTTAGGATTGCTGGAAATTTCCACTTATCATCTTGCAAGAAAAGAGGATTTAAAGAAAAATTCCATTAAAGGCGGCATAGAAGTTCTGGAATCGAAAACAGATTACAGCATGCTTAGGCCAGACTTGCTTGTTAATGCCTTAAAAACTCTAAGTGAGAATACAGACGCAAAATATCCGCAAAAAATATTCGAGCTGGGAAAGATTTTCGAAAGCGAAAAAACAATAACAGAAAAAGAGAAATTATCTGTTTGTTTGACAGGAGACACTGATTTTACAGAAATAAAACAAATACTGGATTATTTAATGAGGATGCTGGATAAAGAATATAAAATAGAAGAAACCGAAAACCTGTGCTTTATTCCTGGAAGAGTTGGAAAAATAATAACAGAAGGAAAGGAAATAGGCCTCTTGGGTGAAATTTCCCCATCAGTCATTGAAAACTGGAATCTAAAGATGCCTGTCTCTTCATTAGAGATTGAAATAGAAGAACTCTAATGAACCTGCTGTCTCTTCATTAGAGATTGAAATAGAAGAAATTTAAAGTTACTTTTTTCTTACAAACATAAAACTTTGAGGAAGGCGTTTCTTTTTTACTCTTTCGTATACTTTTCCTATCAAATCCAAAACAACAGAAATAGAAGGGTCCTTAGATCCCAAATCTATTCCAATATGCTCATCAATTATTATCTCTCCACTTACAACTCGCTTGCCTATCTTTAATTCTGCCTCTTTTTTTATTTCAACGTGCTCTCCCGTAAATTCAAAATCATATCCTAGTCTTTTGCAGATTTGATTGAAATGTTCAGAAAAGTTAGAAGCAGAATCTCCGAAATCATAGGACCTGCCAGCTCTTGCCTCTCTTGATGGATGGCATCCATCATAGAATCTAGGGCCCCTGTATGTGTCTTTATTTTCCTCTCCTTCATCCCAAACAGAATAAATCTCGCATAAAGTTGATGAAGGAGTCGTGTTAATAGGATTTTTTAATCTGTCATATTTCAACTCTGCGTCTGGCTGCCCTCTCGGGTGATAATATGCATAAATAACCCTTCGTCTTCCCCTGACAGTTATTTTTTTTCTTAAGTTAGTCAAAACAGGTGCTTCTTTTAATATAACTTCTAAAACAGCTTTTTTGTCAAATCCCGGCATAAGAATTAGAGATAAAAAGAACTATTTAAAGATTATTGCATTAGATTCTTTAATTTCGCTTAATCGTTTGTAAGCTTCACTAATTCCAATCTTCTTCTGCCAGATAAATCAATATACTCCACGAGAGAGAGAAAATTACTTCCAGGACCTTGAGTTAATCCTCTCTGCTGTAGATAATCTGCAGAAACATTCATTGAAATACATGGCATTTCTCTTTCACATCCCCTTAATCTTAATTTCCCAAACTTTCCATCAATTTCCTCTACAAATCCAGTAAGCAAATCAATTACATCTGTGCCTGGCTTATAATCAGTTAATTGAGGCTTTATCTTTTCCAATTCAGACCCTTCCAGCATATAAACAGATACAAAAGCAAGTTTATAAGAATATCTATGCTGACCAGTATCTATCCGCAATACCCTCTTTCATTCTTTCCTGACTTTTGGTTCCAGTTTCTCTTCAGGGTTTCTGACAAAATAATCATGTCATCTGTTATATCTTTCCATTTTAAAACAGCCTTGTTGATAAAATCTGCCTCTTCTTTCTCATTATATTTGCAGTCTAAAGCTATAACATCTATCTCAAACTCCCCTAATCTTTCATAAAGATTGTCCAGCAGCCTTTTATCAGAGGCAGTCAAGCCCTTCACAAGAGCAAAAAAGAACATAGGAGCATTACTTGGATTTAAAAGCATCTCTATGAATCTTAGATATGCAACAACCTTATCCATCATGTGCTTCCTAATCTGCCTAAGAAGGCATTCAGTCTCCTGCTCAGCCACTTCTTCTATATCAAAAGCTTCATTAAGCTCTTTGAATGCAGGAAGGTTGTACTTCTTCCGCAGTTTATCGTAATCTTTCTTCAGTTTTTCCAAGAGGGATTCTTCTTCCATATTACCTTAAGAATATTCGAGTTTTTAAACCTTCTTTACAACAATAAACAAGCCTCGACTGAATTCCCCTCAATAATTGTTTCAACTGCAAGTAGTGAAAATTTGATAAAAGGTTTTAAATATAACTCTATAGTTTAATTTTTTATGGATACCTTAACAACTTGGGGAGAATATGAATCAAGAGCATCTGAACTGGTTAAAGCCAAAAGAGTAGAGGAATTTTCTCACTATGTTCTTTTAAATGCTGTAGCAGAGCCCGGAGTAATTTCGTGGTCAGAAAGAGAGACAAAAATGCCAGAAGTTCATGATTCAGCAAGAAAAATAGAATCTGCATTTAAAATGGCTTTCTCAGATTTAGAGATCTTAGCTGTTGAGAGTCCTAAAGGCCACAACCCTGATAAAGAAGTAGAGAGATATTCTGCAACTTTAGCTGTAAGGGATAATGGATGCGTGTATGTTGGCATAAGCCTTGATTTTAGCTATAATCCAAAGCATGAAAGAACTGAAACGCAGGGGCTGGAAAGATTTCCCCAAGTTCCATTCGATATGGTTGGATCATTGTCCTTAGGCAAATACCAACAAAAAACTGTAGACTTTCTTAAGAATGTGTGGGCTTCAATAGATTCTTTTCATTATTGCACAAAAGAAGGACAAGAATATGATGGAACATTTATTTTAGAAGTTAAGGGTAACCAACCTGTTTCTGGCGGGCAGCATTTACTCAAAAAATTGGATTTATCTCTTCCAAAAAAGAGCATATATATCCCTTTTTAAAATAATTTTTTAGGCTTATTAAGAACTATCTCCAAAAATAGTACCTTCTCAAAAACTTCCAAAAGGTGAATTTCTTGCTGTCTGCATCAACTATCTTAAAACTATCATCAAAAGCCATCACATTAGCTGCCCTTATATCTTTCAGTTCGTACCTGTCCCCTATCTCCTGCAGCCTTTTAAGCCCTCTTTCCGGAATGTCTGCTTTCTTCCCGCACTCCTGTAGAATAAACCTCCCTTTTTTGCTTCTCCAATAAATTTCAGCAAAATACCTGTTTCTCACTTTCCTTGGCAAACTAAGATAAACGTTATAATCGCGTTTTATGTCTGCCCGTTCCCCTAATTTCAAAGCCAATAATTTCCTATCAGAATGAATAATATAAACCCGCTTGATAAATCCCCCATAAGAGGGGATACTAGAAGTCCTTGGAAAAAAGGTCTTTATTATTCTCTCAATTTCATCGTAGGGGATTGCTTTAGTTTTTCTAGACTTCTGAATCAGGTCTATAGAAGGCTCTAAAATTCTATTAACCACCCCCAGTATCTTCTTATATTTTTTAAATATCATTTTTCAAAATGAAAAGCATTTAAGTATCGTAGGTATTAATTTGCAAATGCTTTTCATTT
>MFWN01000093.1:15273-20985 GCA_001786395.1 Candidatus Pacearchaeota archaeon RBG_13_36_9 | reverse complement strand
AAAGAAATTTTTTGAGTTATTCCTCCAGCTTCTGCTTCAGCCACACCTGTTTTTCTTATACTGTCCAGTATTGTAGTTTTTCCAGAGTCTACATGACCTGCAATTGTAATAATTGGCTGTCGGATTTTCATGTGCATTTTCTCCTAATATCATATACTTTTTATCACAATGGTATTTTTAAATATTGGTGTTATCCTGTTTTTATGGAAGGGAGATAAATCAGGGAAATGCCAAATGATAAAATACCTAGATCTGCAAAATATCGTGCAACTGTAATGCCATTAAGAGATACTGAAGGATTTCCGGATGCTCCTAATTCAGAATGGCATAAAGTAGAAATCTTTGCGTATAAGGATGATATTACCAGAGTTTTTAAGGGGTTTCAGGATGATGAGGCTGTGTTTACAACAGAGCCAACAAGTTTTATACCAAAAGGAGTTGATGGCGTGAAAGTTTACTTTGATTATACTGAAGAAAATTTTTTGTTTATTGTTGCTGAAAGTGAGGAAATAGCTAATGACTATGCTCGTCGCCTTAGACTAACAAGGCCCTATAATGTTAGTAGATATAGATTTGGAGGCTCTTCTTTTCCTGCTTGGAGAATTTAAAATAACCCCCCTATAAATCTTAACACCCTCTTTTTTCAATAATTCTATTTTCATCTTGTCTTTTCGTTTTCCTTTGAAAGTATACCCCCCAATTTTTCCATCGCTTCTTATTACTCTATGGCAGGGAACTTTAATAGGAATTGGATTTTGAGATAGAATTTTAGCCACTGCCCTAGGACTTGATTTAACTTTTTTTGCTATCTGCTTATAGGTTCTTGTTTTTCCTCTTGGAATCTTGCATACTTCCTTGAAGATTTTTTGCTTTAACATGTCTTCTGCACCTTTTTTTCTATTAGTTATGAGAATAAGAAATTATAAAAATATTACTGAGTCAAAGCACATAAATGATAGATTTAAAAATAACCTGTTTTTTTGTAAATTATGGTAAAAATCACAGAAAATAGAAGAAGAATCGCAGTATTACTTGGGGATCCAAATATGCCTGATCCTGTAAAAAGAGGCGGAATGTTCAATCCAGAAGATATTAATGTAGTAAACAGGTTAAAAAAAGCACTGAATAAATTGCAAGGTTATGAATTTGTTTATTTTGATGATCATAAAAATCTTAAGGGTAATTTAAGAGATTTCAATAGCTCAAGAGGAGGTTATGCACTTAATTTATGCGATGAGGGATTTTTCAACCTTCCTTCAAAAGAAAAAGATATTCCATTAATGCTTGAAGAATTAGGGATACCATATACAGGAGCAGGAGCTGAATGTATGACTGTTTGTTATGATAAGTCACTAGTTAAAGAGTTGGCGGAAAAAGAAGGGATTCCTGTGCCAAAAAGCTACCATTTAGGCAAAGACTCTCTAGAATTAAAATTAGAATTTCCGGTTATTGTAAAGCCCTCTTGTGCAGATGGAGGTTTTGGGATAACTCAAAAAAGTATTGTAAATAATAATAAAGAATTGAAATCTGCTATTTCAGACTTAAGAAAAGAATTTCTTTATAAAGGCAAGATTATTCTTGAAGAATTTTTGCAAGGAAATGAAATAAGCGCCGGGATAATAGGAAATCCTCCTAATTGCCATGAAATTCTGCCTCTTATTCAAGAAGATTATTCTTCTCTTCCTGAAAATCTGCCAAAAATCTGCGGCTATGAATCAAAATGGCTCCCAGAATCTCCTTATTGGGGATGCTCAAAATCAGCTCCTGCGAATTTACCAGAGCAAACAAGAAGGATAATTGAAGAAGACTCTTTAAGATTATTTCAGAATGTTGGATGCAGAGATTATGCAAGATTTGACTGGAGGCTTGATAGCTCAGGAAACCCAAAACTTCTTGAAATAAACCCTAATCCGGGCTGGTGCTGGGATGGGCACTTAGCAAAAATGGCAGGAATTGGAGGAATTTCTTATCCTCAAATGCTGGAAAAAATTCTGCACGCAGCTGAAAAAAGGATTTTCAATTCTGTATTGCAATAATTTAAAACCCCTTTTTTCCTATTCTTACAATGCAAAACAAATCAATTTTAGAGATTGAAAGAGAATATGAATTAGAGACAGACAGGATAATTAAGGCTATAAAAAAAGAAAAAGCAAAAAAAGTCCTTTTGCAGTTTCCAGATGGATTAAAACCCTATTCTGCTGCAATTGCTGAAGAGATTGAAAAGAATTCTAATGCAGAAATAATGATTTGGATGGGGACTTGTTTTGGTGCATGCGATGTTCCCTTGGATGTGGAAAGATTAGGGGTAGATTTGATTGTTCAGTTTGGGCATAGCCCTTGGAAATATAAAGGAAAAGATGTGAGGGTTTTATGATTACTACAATAATCTTCGATTTGTCAGAAGTTTTTCTGAAAGGATTTTCCGGAGTAGAAAATTTTTTAACTGGCTTTCTAAATATGGGGTCATCAGAGATTAAACGCCGGCTTGATGGTCCAGAGTTTAAATTACTCCTTGAAGATGAAATAGATGAAGATGCATTTTGGAAAATGGTAATTAAAAGAAACAAGTGGGATGTATCTCCAGAGCTGTTTAAGCATGCAGTAAGAAAAAATTTTGATGAGATTCAGGGAACTAGAGAAATTATTAAACAACTTAAATTAAAGGGATACAAACTCGGATTACTATCAGATCATTCAAAAGAATGGATAGACTACTGCAGTAGAAAGTTTAACTATAGCCTACTTTTCGATTTTGTTCAGTATTCTTTTGAGACAAAAAGCTGTAAAACTGAAATTAATACTTTTAGGAAAGTATTGGAAAAATCAGGCGAGGAAGCAGAAAATTGTTTATTTGTGGATGATAATAAAAAAAACATAAAGGTTGCTGAATCTGCAGGATTAAAAACAATTCATTTTGAAAGCCCTGAACAATTAAAAGAGGAATTAGTATCTGCGGGTATTTTATCATAGAAGTATAAAAGAAAAAGCATAAAAATAATTGGATAAAAAGACTTTTTGATTTATGCGATGGACAATTTATAGCTTCCTTTTCTTAAGAAAGTGTTTGCATAGCCCTGCGGCTCGAATTGAGCTTCATTGCATACTGCATAGCTTTCTTTTTTAAAATCATTAATCCTATATTTGATGTTCTTTATTCGTTTTTTATACTGTAATTCATGTAGATGTTTTGCATGCAGTTCTTGTTTTGAGCTTTTCAGGCATGTTTTGCATGCTTTGTAATGTTTTCCCTTGAAAAACTCTTGGTTGTTGCTGTGCAGCTTGTACTTGTTTTTAAGCATTCTGCTGAATTTGCAGCTCCTCTTATGGTAAGTTTTTGTCTGTGTTGAGCCTATGAACTCAAATTTTGGTATGCTGAGCTTTTTGTGCTCTTTTTCAACAACCTCCACAACCCTATTTTCCATGGGTATTTGTATTGGCTTTATTATTGGCCTATCAACAACCTCCACAACCCTATTTTCCATGGGTATTTGTATTGGCTTTATTATTGGCCTATCAACAACCTCCACAACTTTGTTCTCTACTGGTATCTGGATTTCTTTAATTACTTCTTGATAGATTGGCCTTTCAACTACTCTTACAGGAGTTATCTGGACAGTTTGGTCCATTAAGAAGAATGCGATTAGTGCATAAAACGTGGTAAGAACCCAACTCATTACTAAGTTTTCAACGAGGTTAAAATTTAAAATCCCGCTGATTAATATGGCTGCTATCACTATCATCATTCCCACTATTATCGCAACAATGGTACTTCTTGTTCTTTTAGTTATAGGTAAATTGCCCATATTTTACCTATGGCAAGGAAGTTTATAAATCTTTCTATTTGTTATTACTATAAAGTGATATATAAAACTCCGAAGCATTTAAATAGCATTATGAATATATATTCATAATTAAATAAAACACAGGAGGAAAATAAAATGCCAAATATGGATAAAACAGGACCAGCAGGACAAGGGCCTATGACTGGGAGAGGTTTAGGGCCTTGCGGAGGCGGAATGCGAAGAGGATGCTTGAGGGGATTTGGAATGGGAAGAGGATTTGGATTTGGGTACAGGAGACAAGTTACATTGACAAAAGACGAAGAAAAGAAAATCCTTGAAGCAGACCTAAAAGACATAGAAGTTGAGAAAGAAGCAATTCAAAGAAGACTAAAGGAGATGAAGTAATTTTTCTCTTTATTTTTATTTTTATTTTTTTAGTTTTAAAGTAATGTTTATAAAACAGAAAAGAGTTAGTATTGTATGCATCCAATACTCAATATATTTTTATTAAGCTTGTTAGCTGGGCTTGCAACAGGAATAGGCGGATTAATAGCGATGATTGGAAAGCCTGGAAAAAGATTGTTTGGTTTTCTAATGGGGCTGACAGCAGGAGTAATGATTACTCTATCATTTTTAGAACTGGTTAATGAAGCCTGGAAATTAAGCGGTTATCTAACAACAACAATTTGTTTTGCTGCCGGAGCCTCATTCATGTTTTTGATTGATTTTTTTATTCCACATATTCGTTTTAAAGAAAAAGAAAATAATGTTTTTAATTCTAAATTATTCAAAACAGGTGTATTAACAGCTATTGGAATTTCAATACATAACATCCCCGAGGGCATAGCAGTTGGGGCGGGGTATATGCTTGCTCCTAAATTTGGAATTTTTGTAGCAGTAGCAATGGCTTTACATAATATTCCAGAAGGTATAGCTACTGCATTGCCTTTATGTAAAAGCGGGTTATCTAAATGGAAATCTTTTAAGGTGGCATTATTTTCAGGATTAGTCGAGCCGATTGGAGCTTTAGTTGCAGCGCTCTTTTTGATTTCATATGTAGGATTAATACCTTGCGCTTTAGCTTTTGCTGGGGGAGTTATGGTTTTTATTACGCTTGATGAGATAGTTCCATGTGCAAGAGAATATGGGCATCACCACTTCACAGCTATGGGAATAATAATTGGAGCGATATTCGTTTTCTTGCTTGCTGGAATTTTTGGAATTTAATCCTTGCTATCAGCAAGGTTTATATAGAATTATGAATACTTATTCTTTATGGTGCGCCCAAGATTATGCAGGAGAGTCGGATTTAATCCCAATGTTACATATTTCAAACCTAGGGGCATTCCATTAAGGGAATTAGAAGAAGTTGTTTTACAGGTGGATGAATTTGAAGCAGTGAGATTAAAAGATTTAGATGGATTAGAGCAGGAAGAGTGCGCTGAAAAAATGAATATTTCCCAGCCAACTTTTCATAGGCTTTTATTATCTGCCAGGAAGAAAATAGCTGATGCAATTGTTAATGGCAAGGCAATAAAAATAGAAGGAGGAAATTATATATTTTAGTATTTTTATCCTGCCAGAACCTTAGCAATTATTAAAAGAAGCAATCCCAGGATTATTAGCATAACATGGGCTGCTTTTTTTCTCATAGAGTTTTCTTTGAAAACTTCTGGAACCAGGTCAGTTATTGAAATATACAAAAATCCTCCTGCTGCAATTGGGAGCAGGAAAGCAGAATAGCTTGTTGCATTTAAGAACAGGTAGCCGAAAATGCCTCCGAAAACAGAGGTTAGCTGGGCGAGGAAATTATAGGCGAGGGCTTTCTTTCTTTTTAGGCCTCCAAAAACCAAGACTCCAAAATCCCCTATTTCCTGGGGCAGCTCATGCGAAATTATAAGAATGCTGGTAATTACTCCGAATGGAACTG
>MFWN01000093.1:12886-15265 GCA_001786395.1 Candidatus Pacearchaeota archaeon RBG_13_36_9 | reverse complement strand
AAAGAGGAAGCTATTATTATGCCATCTAAAAAATTATGTATGCCGTCTCCGAAAAGAATCAACTGGCTAAAAGGATGGACCTTGCATTCTCCGTCATGACAGTGATGCCAATGAAGAACCGATTCTATAAGCAGGAATAAAAGAAAACCAGCCAGAGTTAGAAAGCCGGTCAAGCCTATGCCCAGTTTTTCTGTTGATTCTGGAATAAGGTGGAAAATAGCCCCTCCAAGCAGCGCCCCAATTGAAAATGAAACCAAAAATATGAGAATTTTATTCAGCGCTTTTTTAGATATCAAGAAAGAAAATGCCCCTGCTAATCCAAGGAGGCCGTTTAAGAAAGTCATTAAGAGTATCCAGCATAAGGTATTCATAAGAACATTAACTGATTGGGCATTTAAAAGCTTAATTATTTTTTCTGCAATAATTGTATGCAGAATAAGCTGCAGTTACGCCTTGCGAGGCTGCAATTATTGCCTGTTTCCAGTCTTTGTTTGTTACATCGCCTGCAGCAAAGAATCCTTTTATGTTTGTTTCACAGTTTTCATTCACTATAATCTCTCCTTTTTGGTTCAGCTCAGTTCCTATTTTTTTTGCAAGCCTGCTCCTTGGGCTTTGCCCTATGTAAACAAACAAGCCCGGTGCTAGAAGCTCTTTTTTTCCTTTAAAATCTTTTTTTAAAATTAACTTTTCCACTTCTTTTGTCCCTTTTATCTCAAGAATCTCATTATTATTTATTACTTCTACTTTTCCTTCTTTGATTTTTTGGCCTAGTATTCTTTTATGGGCATCTTCAGGATGCAGCTCTTTTTCATTGTTTATTATATAAACTTTTTTTGCGTATTCTGCAGCAAGCAGGGCTTCTTTTACTGCACCATCTCCTCCGCCTGCAACCACTGCTATCTTACCTCTAATAAAAGAGGAGTCGCATAGTGCGCAATAACTAACCCCATTTCCGAAAAATTCTTTTTCGCCAGGAATATTTAGTTTTTTTGTCTCTGCTCCTGTTGCCAAAATTATTGTTTTTGACTTCAGAATATCTTCACCCGCGTAAACTGCAAATGAGCTTTTTTCTTTTTCTATTTTATCAACAATCTCAGTAAGAATATTAACTTGGTAGTTAAGTGCGTGATTCTCCATTAGTTCTGTTAGTTTCTGCCCTTCTATCGATAAGAATCCGGGATAGTTTTCAACTTTCCCTGTTAATGCCAGAGTTCCTCCGGGGGTCTCTCCAATAAGCAGGACTTTTAAGCCGAGTCTTGCGGCATACATTGCAGCAGAATATCCTGCGACTCCTGTTCCTATTATTATTGTGTCGTATTCCATTTCTTTGGCTTTATTCTCTTTGTTTGTTTCCATTTTATCTCAGCAGTTCTGGTATAAATAACATAACGATTCCCAGTATTATAAGTATTATGCCTCCAATAAGCTTGCTGTATTTTGCATATTTTTGTCCAAAGCTGCTTCCAAGGGCAAATGCAGCCATTCCAAATATGATTAAGTCATCAAGCATAAAAAAGAATACATAAATTAAAATATAAAGATAGTGGTAAAAAGAGGGTATTCCGCTTAGTGCCAGTATCTGGGTGAATACTGCAGGAATTGCTGCAGAGCATACAAATTCAACAGAGTTCACTACAAATGCGAGCCCTATAATAGAAAAGATAATTGCAATTGAAATTGGCTGGGAAATTATTTTCTCTATTCTTTTCATTGTTTTTTCTTGCCCTTCTTCGTCCACTACTTTGCAGGTTAAATCCCCTCTGATAGTAATATAATCCTTAAGGTTTAATACCCCGCCTCCGAGTGCAGCCAGCCCGATTATTATGGTGAGAATTCTTATATAGCCTATAAGCAGGAAAATATTTATCCAGGCAGTCATGAACAAAAAGTAGAGGGCTCCTGATGCGAGGACAAAACTTCCTACAATAATCCAGATTCTTTTTCTGTCCTGTACACCTATTAGAAGCCCTATCAGATAGACTAACACCCACATTGCGCAGGGGTTAAATCCGTCTATTAAACCTAAAATTATTGCCAGGGTTGGCAAGGACCATTTAGTGAGGTCGGTTCTTCCTAGGAAGGGAATCTCAAAGTCTGAAAAGCCAGTCTTTACTTCCTGGGTAATCTTAGTATCTGAGCCCCCTTTCTTGCAGGCTTCTAAGCATTCGTCTATTGCAGCCATTATCTCCTCCCGGGTGTGAACACCTACAAGCGGCGTTTTTCCTACAAAAATAGTTGGAACCCCCAAATCAGAAGTATCAAGGCCAGCTTCAGTAGCCATCTTATAAAATAATTCTGAACCTTCTTTGGAAGAGGCGTCATGTTCATAAAATGCTATGTCTGTTCTGTTAGCTTTTACTTCAAAGTAGATTGGCTTTT
>MFWN01000093.1:12172-12790 GCA_001786395.1 Candidatus Pacearchaeota archaeon RBG_13_36_9 | reverse complement strand
ATGCAATTGTTCCAAGAAGAATAAGAGCAATTAGTAAAGCTATATTAAATCTTGAAGAAAAGAACGAAGTTATTAATTTTGGCATTTTCATGGCAGTTTTAACGCCTCTTTGAGTTTTTTAAGGTTGTATCCAACAACTATGGTTCCATCTGCATCTACCACTGGAACCTGGGATTGATTGCTTTTCTTTTTCATTTCTTCTTTTTTCTTCTGGTTTTTGGAGATGTTTACCTCTATAAATTCTATTTTATTTCTTTCCAAGTACTTTTTTACAATCATGCAAAACGGGCATGCTGGTGCGGTATATAAGGTAACTTTCATTATATCATCTATACGTTTTCAGGTTTTAAATGTTTGTTTGAATTCAGATTTACTCATATCTTAGTGCATCAACAGGGTTCAGTTTAGAAGCCCGGTATGCTTGAATTGCTCCTGCAGTCATTCCTATTAAAATAGCAAAGAGCAATGCTCCTACTATTAATGGGATATTCACTGCTGAAGAAGAGACATGGTATTTGCTATACCGATAGCTCCAACAAATAAGGATGTTGCGGCTATTGCACTTAAAAAAAGAGTTATTGTACTTAAGGTCTGTTGAATTGTTTACTGAAAAGAAGA
>MFWN01000093.1:6786-12164 GCA_001786395.1 Candidatus Pacearchaeota archaeon RBG_13_36_9 | reverse complement strand
ATACTGTAAAATCTATTTTATTTTTCATACGCTTTTTTTATTTTCTCTTTAAATGAACTAAGAATCTGGAAAATAAAGAAGCTTTTGATAACTGCCCATACTGAAAAAATTCCAGGTACGAATTTCAGGAAATTCTTTTCTTAAATTTTCTATTATTTTTAGAAATTCTTCTTTATTTTTAACTTCTAAATCAAACTCAAAATCGCTGCCGCCTATTGTCTGGTCTATATAGATTATATTAGGATGCTTATGCGCAAAATTAACAAGCTCTTCAAATCTTGTGATGTCTTTTAGAATTAAATCTACTTTATAGTATTCATAGCCAAATTTTTGAAAATCAAAGATAAATCTGTATCCTTGTATAATCTTATTGTTTTCTAGCTGTTTAATTCTATGCGCAACAGTTGTTGGAGGAATTTTTATCTTTGCAGATATATCCATTATCGGAACTCTTGAGTTTACTGCTATCATTTTTAAAATCTCGAAGTCTGTTTCATCATATTTAACAATTTTTTTTCCACCGAAAAATTGTACTTCTGAATCATCAGTTTTTTTATCAAGGATGTAAGCCCTGTGAAAGTGATGTGCTTTTGTAAAAATTGATACTCTTTCTTCTCCAATGCACTCTTTAAACTCTTTTTTGAATCCAAGCCAAAAAGCTTCAAATTCGTAAATATCTTTTACCATTGTTCCGATGTCAATATTATATGAACCTTCAATTACTGCAACATAAAACACTTTCTTGTCCTTAACCAGAAAATCCACAATTTCTTTTTCTTTATCTGGAGAAGTATCATAAAGCTTTAAATAAACCCTTACGCTAAAATATCCCAAGCGTGAAAAATCAATAAGGGTATAATAGCCTTTGATTAATCCATTTTCTTCAAGCTTCTTGATTCTGTAACCAACAACGTCTTTGCTTAATCCGACTTTTTTAGCTATTTCTGCGTTACTTTGCCTTGAATTTATATCAAGTTGATAAAGTATTTTTCTGTCTTTTAAGTCTAGTTTAATTTTCTCATTTTCATATTTAGTATAATTTTTGTCCATATTCATCTATATTACCATAGGGGTATATAAATTTTGTGTTTTGAGGCAAAAATTAACAAATAGTTTTATATTATTTAGTTACCATTTAACAGTAATAAAATTGATATAAAAGAAAATGGAAGCGGAGAATTATTGGAGATTAATGAAAGAAACTTCAGATAGAATTAATCCTCTACTGGAAGAAGCGATAAATTCTTCAGAATGCATAAGCAAAGATTCTACTTTGCTGGAGCTGCCCAGAGCAAGGATAGAAAATCCAAGCAAATTAAGAGCTCATACTGCAAGATTTGTTTATGAGGCTATTGAAAAATCTGAAGGCAGAAAGCCAAGAGAAGCAGATTGGATTCCTCTTGCAGCTGCCTCTGAATTAGAACTCATTAGCATGTACTACCTTAATCAAATTTGGGATGGAAAAGGGGGATGCACAACAAAAGCAGATATTGATAAAAGAGCTGTTGCAGCTGGAATTACAAGAAATCTGGCTTTCAGAACTTTAGAAAAAGGATATAGAGGCAAGATAGACCCAAGAAAAGCAGATGAACTCTCTGCTCTTTTACTGGAGTCAGATACAGTTTTTCTTGAAGGAGAGTATACTGATATTTTTGAAAACACTTACTCAAGTGCAAAAGCTTTTTCTTTTGAAGACATGATGAACTTGTGCAGTAAAAGAATCTATCAAATGAATGCAAGTTTCTTTGAAAAAATTGCCCAAATGGCAGCTATAGCTTCTGATACAAAAGATGAAAAGAAAAAAGAAGCAGTAAAAAAATTTGGCAGTAATCTTGGAATGCTTGTTCAAATTGTCAATGATACAGCTGATTTTGTCCCAGAAGAAGAAAACAGAGGCACTTGTGAAAGATATTCTTCTGACTCTTATGCAGACATAAAACATGGGAAACTTACTTATCCTATAATCTGGACTTTGCATAGGGGAACAGAAGAAGAGAGAAATAAATTAATAGAGGTTCTTGAAAGAGGAAAATTAGCTTCTTCTTTGGAATTAGAGAATTTAACAAGAATACTTGTGACTAATGAGGCTATTAATTTTGCAATAAGCAAGGCCAAGGAATATGCAGGACAGGCAAAAAGAGAACTGAGAGTTTTTTCTCCTGAAATAAGAGCCCCATTATCTATGAGTTGTAGCATGGCTTATACAAATAGGTATTATGAATCATTAAAAAAAATAAAATGGCAAAAGAAAGACTTACTTTAAACTCATTGTTAAGTTTAGCAAGAGAAATCCCAAAAGAGAATTGGGAATATTACTATTTATGTAGCGATGCAGCTGAAAAATTTCGGCACGAGATAGGAGCAAGAGAAGTATTTAAGGGAAAAAATCGTTTAGATAAAATAGGCAACTTTTATGATTATACTGATTGGGATTATCGGGGTTTCATTGGAAGAGCTAATCAAGGTAACATAAAAATTATTCAATCCCTAAGAAATATTCATACTCTTTACGGAGGGGACAGATATCCGGATGATAAAATAGAAGCCAAAGGATCAAGCGGGGGCGATGAGTTTTTACTAAGTGCTAATTTAAAACGAAAGTGTTACCCCAGTAAGCGATTTGTCAGCCCAAAAACCACTGAATCTGAACTATACTGGACTCCTCTAGTGGGAGATAACTATTGGAGTCTAAAAAGGAGAGTAGAAAAGGAATATGGGCTAGTACAAAAGCTGTTCCAAATCCCTTACCAGATTTTCTTAAAAAGATCTCTCCTCAATCTTAATACCTGTCCTTGTTGCGGCAAGATACCTGGAGAAGAAGAGGATAAAGAAGTAATATCTGTACCCCTTAGAGGAATTGATGATTATTAACAGAATACCTCAAAAACAATTTATTATAATAGATTCAAATAAAAAATAAAATGAAAGAAGAAATAAACTCTCCAGATATTGAAAAAAGAAAAATGGAAGTTAAACAAGAAAGAGAAGTTTAGGATATAGAAAGATTAGAAAAAATTAAACAAACAGTGATAGATAAACTTGCTAACTAAGATTATGAAAGAGTTTTACAACAAGTCTTAGAGAATAATTTATTCTTTTTCATACGCTTTTTTTATTTTCTCTTTAAAATCTTTAAAGCTTCTTTTTTTTATGTGTTTTTTTGCCTGTTCTATTAAGCTGTTTAGGTAGTATAAATTATGGTAAGAAGCAAGCTCTTTTCCAACAGGCTCTTCCTGGCTCAGCAGGAATTTAATATAGGCACGTGAATAATTCTTGCAGACAAAACAATTACATTCTTTGTCTATTGGCTTTTTATCTGATTCATATTTCTTGTTTAGGATTTTTAATTTTCCTTTTGAGGTGAATAAAGTGCCTCTTCTTGCGCTTTGCGTAGGCATCCGTGAATCAAACATATCCACCCCTAATGATATTGCTTCAAGAATTTCAGCAGGGTTTCCAATACCCATGAGATAAACTGGCTTGTTTTCAGGAAGAACTGATTTTTGAAGCTTTACTATTTTCATTTCTTCTTCAAAAGTTTCTCCTAATCCTAATCCTCCTATGGAATAGCCGTCAAAATTGAGCTCTTTTAACTCACTGATAGACTCTTTTCTCAAGTCTTCGTAGATTCCTCCCTGAGTTATCCCAAACAAAAGCTGCCTTTTTTCTTTTTCTGTGTTTTTTTGCAGCTTGTCATGCTCTTGTTTGCATCTTCTTGCCCACATTGTTGTTTTTTCTACTGCAGTTTTTATTTCTTCTTTGGAGTGAGAATAAAGAGGCATTGAATCTAAACACATTGCTACTTCACTTCCAATATTCAGCTGAATCTCCATGTTTTTTTCAGGGGTCATTAATATTTTCTCGCCTGAAAATGGATTCCTGAAAAATACTCCTTTTTCACTTGATTTAATATAAATTGAATCAGAATACATTTGGAACCCGCCTGAGTCTGTTACATTTATTCCTGAAAAATTCATAAACTTTCCAATTCCTCCAAGCTTTTTTATGATTTTGTCTCCTGGACGGAAATGGAGAATCATGGAATTGGATATAACAGCCTTTGCTCCAAGCTCTTCAAGCTGCCTGGAGTCCAGGTGCTTGGCTGCTGCTTTTGTTGCGACTGGCATGAAAAAAGGAGTTTCTATCGAGTGTTTTTTTGTCTTGAAAACTCCGATTCTTGCATTTGTTTTATCTTTATGAATAATTGTGAAAGCTTCCATAAAAACAACTAAATAAAAGGGATATAAAAAGGTATTTTCTTGTGTTTTAAGACAATTTATTATTAAAGCCTGCTTTCACTCGAATTAATAGCTCAATCAACTCCTCCTGCTCGTTGATTTCGCACATTCATATTTGCGATTAGAAAATAAATTTATTAGAGAGAAAACTGGGCTCCGAAGTTTTCGAACTTATTATCTGCTCTATAAGGCAAATTGCAGATGCGATTTCTCCCTATTTCTTGCTGTACAATCCTACTATTTCTGCCCTATCTAATATATGCCCCTGCATTGCTTTTTCCAGCTGTTTTTTTAAAGAGCCTTTTTCCAGGTTAAGCCCTGCATCAAGCGCATAGACTTTGAAAAAATACCTGTGAGTGCCTGAAGGCGGGCAAGGACCTCCATACTCTATATTCCCAAAGTCATTTTTTCCTTCTGTTCCAGGAGATTCTCCTTCGCTGATGCTTAAGGCGCTCTTAGTAACTGTTATGTTCCAAATTGTCCAGTGCAGCCAGGTTCCGGCAGGCGCATCAGGGTCATCAACAACGATTGCTAAGGTCTTTGCATTTTTAGGTATTTCAGAAATTTCCAATGGCGGGCTTGTATCTTCTCCATCGCAGGTATATTTTTCCGGTATCTTTGTATTGTTTTCAAAAGTTGTTTTTATTTTCATTTGGTTTATAAGGTTTTCATTTAATTCTTGATTATTCCTTGGAATAAATAAAACTATTAAGATAACTAATATAATAACCCCTCCAATTATCCACCATTTTTTCATAAAATATACAAGAGTTAGAAGTTTATAAATGTTTAATCAACACAAATCATTACATCGGGATTTTCTGGATTATTATAGTAACAGCCACTAAGTAATCCAGTGCATTTCCATATTTCTCCGTCACTTGAAGTGCACGATTCCCCTTCTGGACAATTGTCCTTACTATCACATGGAATTTGAGAGTTTGCTGCGCAATATGCCCCGATATAGCCCTGAAATTTTTCCTTGCCCTCAGGGCATAGGCATTCTTCTCTCTCTTTTTCTGTCATAGGAGTAGTGTAATTGCTACAATATTTTGCTGTTGATGAAGGATTTACTGTTAGATTTGTTTCAGCGCATTTCTTATTCGCAAGATTTTTAACATAGTGGAGTTCTGGATCTAT
>MFWN01000093.1:6496-6762 GCA_001786395.1 Candidatus Pacearchaeota archaeon RBG_13_36_9 | reverse complement strand
TCTGACCTTTAATTGGACTGACTCGTTTCCTTGGCTAATTTGTTTTATTGCACCTTCGTTATAAGTGTAATTGCCGCAGATCTTGTTTTTATTCTTGTTTTCATATGTGCAGTATTCTTGATTCCAATAGAAAGAATATAGGCTTTCTAATTTTTCTATGGCTATAGGGGCAGGGGCAGGTATAGCGCATTCTAATGCACCACTAACACATCTACAATCACTAAAAGAACAACCAAGGGGCAGGATATTCCATTCAGAGCCATTTA
>MFWN01000093.1:5052-6380 GCA_001786395.1 Candidatus Pacearchaeota archaeon RBG_13_36_9 | reverse complement strand
TCAGTAGATATTGAAACCTCTGCAACTGTTGAAGTATTATCAACAACGCATTTTCCTTCCTTGCATTTAATCTCTCTAGGTACAATACAGTCAACTAATTTGCCATTTGTATCACATTCTTCATCTTTATTAATTGCTCCGCATCCACATACGAATTCGCAGTCACTGTCTGTTTGGCAAGAAGTGTCACAATTAGAACTATTATCTATGCTGCATTTTTTTCCGCTTAAAAGGGTAAAAACAGACGTGACTATAATGATTACTAATAGGATTATTCCAATAAGCCACCTTTTTTTCATATTTCTATTAATCAAAAGGCTTTAATAAACCTTTTTGCTCTGCTTTTCATGGAAAAATTCAGATTTTATGCATTATGGCTCTGCCTTATCTGTGTAGGAGTTTTTATAGTGCAAACCGTAAGCCCTGGTTTTACAGATGCTTTTGTGCTGAACCAGGCATCTTATTTTCAGCCCTGGAGATTCTTAACTTCTGTTTTTTTACATGGAAGTTTTGCTCATTTGCTCTATAATTTATTTGCTCTTGCGCTTTTCGGAAGCATTTTGGAAAAGTTAATCGGTGGAAAAAAATTTCTTACTGTTTTCTTTTTGTCTGGGTTGCTGGCTAATTTAGTCGCTGTTAATTTTTATTCTTCTTCGCTTGGAGCTTCTGGAGCAATTTATGGGATTCTAGGGTGTTTGGCTGTAATTAAGCCTAAAATGGCAGTGTGGGTTTATAGCCTTCCAATGCCTATGTTTTTAGCTGCAATTCTTTGGATTGCTGGCAGCATAATAGGAATATTTATTCCAGATAATACAGGGCATATAGCTCATTTATCAGGAATAATCATTGGGTTGTTATTTGGGCTTTTTGTAAGACTCAAAATACCGAGAAAAATATCTTATACGCGAAAAATAGAAATACCTGAAAGTTACATGAGAGATTGGGAAAAAGTATATATGAGAAACTAAAGGTCATCTTCATCAAAATCAGCAGATCTAATGTTTCCATAACTTGTATCGCTTGGTCTTGTTGTTATAGGGGATGAAGACTCTCCCAATTCAAGAAGGTTTTGATAAGGGCGTCTTGCAGAACAGGGGTTTCTTCTTTCTTCTGCTGCCTGCTCTCGTTGCTTAGTCTGTTCTATGGCTTCGTATATTTTTGCTTCCCTTAACGTTTGTTCCATTGTCTCATATTGCGTTCTATACTGTTCTGCTTCATCTTGGGTCATTAGTTCTGTTAGCTCGTCAAGTCTTATTCTTATTTGGTTTATTGCTGTATAAGGATACTCTTGATAAATCTGTAGGTTTTCATATACTCCTTGAATTAGC
>MFWN01000093.1:0-5033 GCA_001786395.1 Candidatus Pacearchaeota archaeon RBG_13_36_9 | reverse complement strand
CTTCAGTTAAGCGAATAGGCACGCTTCTCGGGTCCGGATTGATGGCATTGTATCTCGGTCCAGAATGGCTTCCTTCATGCCCTGGACTGATGTCTCTTCTGAATCCAGGCATCTTATTTTGAATGTTCTTTGTCCTGCTGCCTCTTCCTCCATGATGCTTTCTCATAATCTTTTTTGTTAAAGTTTCTTTTTATTCTTTATTGTTGTCTATTATAAACTTTTTTAAACACACTTTCCTCTTTCTTTGCATGAAAAAGCCAGAACTTTTATGCCCGGCAGGAGCGCTTGCAAACCTAAAGGCAGCTGTTGCATCCGGGGCAGATGCAGTTTATCTTGGCATGCAGAATTTTACAGCACGAGCCTATGCAAAAAATTTCAACGAAGAATACCTGAAGAAAGCTGCTGAAATATGCAAGGCAAACAATGTTAAAATTTATCTTACAATGAACACCCTTGTTAAGAATTCTGAAATTAAGGATTTTTTTAAGCAGCTGGACTTTGCTTATTTGATGGGGATTGATGCTGTAATTATCCAGGAACCTTCTTTCTTAAGAATAATAAAAGAAAATTATCCTGGCTTGAAAGTGCATATGTCCACGCAAACAGGAGTCTTAAACAGCATTCATGCTAATTTGTTTAAAGAAGCAGACAGGGTTAACATTGCCAGGGAGCTTTCAAAAGAACAAATAAGGGTTATAAGAAAAAACTTTGCCAAAGAAATTGAGATTTTTGTTCATGGGGCTTTATGTGTTTGCATTTCTGGCTCATGTTTATTTTCCAGTTTTATAGGCGGCAGGTCTGGAAACAGGGGAAGATGCGCCCAGCCTTGCAGAAAGCTTTACGATGTCAGAAATGCTCCAAGCATTTCTGAGCATCCTAAAATTCCAGAAAAAACTCAGGAATTTTTTGATGGAATTTATTACCTTTCTACAAAAGAGCTTTCGTTAATAGACAAAATAAACGAAATAAAGAAGTTAGGCATAAATTCTTTGAAAATAGAAGGCAGAATGAGAACTCCTTATTATGTTGCAACTACGGCCTTAATTTATAGAAAAGCCCTGGATAATGAAAACTTTAAGTTAACTCCTGAAATTTTGAAAAAATTAAGATCAGCTTATTCCAGAGAGTTCACCTGCGGAAAATATGCAGGGGAGGAGGTTTTTAACAGGCAGAAGGCAGAAGGCAAAAGTGAGATAAGAGAAGAGACTTATAATGTTCTTTCCAAGCCTTTTTTTGCTAACAGGAAAGTTTCGGAGCTGAAACTGCCTGCCATTAAACCCTCTCGTGCTGATAAAAAACAACTCCTGGTAAGAGTTTACAGCAAGAAAGATGCTTTACTGGCAGATAAAAACGGCGCAGACATAGTATATATAGATATGTTTGACAAGGATTTTCTTGACATAAAAAAATCAGTTAAGAAAGTTTATGCAGTAACTCCAAGGATAATGTTTGATTCAGATTTAGAGGAAATAAGAAAAAGGATCAAGGAGATAAAGCCAGATGGTATTCTTGCAGGCAGTCTTGGCATTCTTGGAATGAATTTAGGAATTCCAGTTCATTTAGACTATAACTGCAATTGCTTTAACGACTATACGCTTGCCTACTATGAAATCCTTGGGGCTTTTCCAATTATCTCCCCTGAACTTTCAATTGAGGAGCAGGCTGGCTTGAAGGATAAAAGATTCGCTTCCTTTGTTCACGGAAAAATAAGGCTTATGACCCTTGCCCATCAAATGGACAGAAAAGAGATAACTGACGAAAAGAAGTTTAAGTTTAAAATTAATAGGATAAGAAATGGCTCGGAAATACTCAATGAAAAAGAGTTGGGGCTCTTTAACAAAGCAAGAAATCTTTTGAAATCAGGAATAAACTCTTTTTTTATAGATACAGAAGAAAACGCAGGGGAAATTACCAGAATTTACAGGGATATTCTGGATGGAAAAACTCCGGATGTCTCTGGAATAAGAAAAAATTATGTTTTAGGGTGGAGCAAAGAGGGAGTTTTGTGAATTTGTTTCATAAGATTTATATACCTGATATACAATCTTTCATATCATAAAAAAAGGTGAAAAAATGGCATCTACTTATCAGAGAAGTTTGATAAAGGGAATTGTCTGGGAAGGCATTTCTTTTATAATTACAACACTGGCTATTTATATTTTTTATGGGGATATAATTACTTCTTTAAAATTCAGCGTTATACTTACCCTGATAAAAATGATATTTTTCTTTGTACACGAAAGAGCCTGGAAGGGAGTCAGGTGGGGGAAGTATTAGGAAGTATTAATGCCCGTGCCGGGTGGGTGAGAAATTTTCACATTTCTTGAGGAAATTATGCACAAAGGTCATAAATATGCTTAAAAAATGTTTTTGCATTTTCCAAGCTTTGGCTTGCTGGCTCTTTATTTGCCTGAGCTAATCGCTGGTATGTGAACTCCCCCCTTTTCTTTTTCTCTACTTTAATCATGACTTCTTCATATAATGACAGCAACTCTTTGTCAATTACTCCTCGCTCAACCAACCTCTTGAACTCCGCATAGGTTTTCTTATGTTCTTCTGGAACCTTGGTTATTATGCCCTTCATTATCAAATAAGCCTTAGCAGTATAGAAAATTGAGTAATAGGCATGCGAGATAACTGAACTAAAATAAGTATCTGCTTTTCTTACTTCAAATGTTTTAACCTGCAAATCCTGATTAACGCTTAGCTGCATTATTATCTCTGCCAGCCTTAATTCATTCTCTGCTCTTTCCAAATATAATTTAGTATCTGAATCCATTTTTTATTCCTTTTTTTAATAACGAATAGAATATGTGAGAATTATATATTGATAAATGTTTCCTTGCTAGCTGCTTGCCCAGATTTTCTTCATCTACTTTTAACATCTCGAGAAATTCGTCTTTGGTAATTACATGCCCGTGAATCTTTAAAGGAGTTTTTAGCTCAGAGGATTTTAAAGCAGACTCTATTATTTTTCTTTTGTTTTCATCTTCAATGAAAACAGCAATATCCAAATCAGATTCTTTTGTTTGTTTCCCTATTGCATACGAGCCAAAAATAACAAGAGAATAAAAGAAAGTATGTTTTTCAACTTCTTCTTTGATTCTTCTTACAGCCCTTTCTGCTGGCTTTGAAATTTTTTTGTTGTTTAGAATTGACAGATAATAAAAAACCAAATCACTATCTGCATTTAAAGTGTAAAGCAAAGACCTTCCAACCATTCTCTCTATAACAAGATTCTCTTCTTTAAACCTCTTTATGGCTAAGGCTATAGCATTATTCGATTTTTCCCTTGAATCTTTTTTTATTTCTTTAATAGAATATTCTTTAAGTATATCTTTTGTTAAAGGCTCAAATATCCTAAGCTGGTTTTCAGTTAGCATTTTATGTTTTTTCCTTGGTTTTAAATAACCATTTATTTGGTTCATATAAACCAATATATTGGTATTTATAAAGCTTTTGCTTACCAAAAACAGCATACTTATATCATAAAGATAAAAAAGTAATGTTGAGATAGATACAAAACAATCTTTATTAATGCAGGAACTCTATAGTTTCTACAAAGACCTGGTTTTATTTATACGATCTGTACAGGTTCTTGTAGTCCCAGAATAAGTCAAAAAAGTAGTATGCCCCTGCCGAAATCAAGGACATTATGGCATAATCAGGGGTATTTTTGCCCTGTTTTTATCGCTGTTGCTTATTATTTCTGTAAGATGGCTTTGATTTATAAGGATTGTCGAGATAAGAGTAATGGATTCTTTGTAGCCCATAACCACAACATTTAAATAGATGTAGCCCATAACTATTTTATGGTTTATATTGAAAAATTTAAATTAAAGGGAAATGATTACTATAGACTTGTCCATAATATTCGTAATGGAAATAAAATAATTCATAAGACAAAATATCTTGGAAAAGAGGTTCCTTCAAAAGAAAAATTAGATAAAATTGAACAAGAATTTTTAAAAGAAATTAATAAAAAAGGCACCAAATATTTTTCTCAAAAAGAATTAGAAAGTATAGAAAATAAAAAAGATAATTATGTTGGGGAATTAAAAAAATTAAGTAATATTGAGAAAAAGAAGAAAATTGAAGAGTTTATGATCAGGTATACTTATGATAGTAGTAAACTTTCTGGAATAGATATTACATTAAGACAAACTTTCCTTATTTTAAAGGAAGGAATTATTCCTCAAGAATTTAAGAATTTAAGAATTTCAAAAGAAATAGAAAATCATGAACAAGGGTTTATGTTGATTACTAAATATAAGGGGACTTTTGATTTAAACTTTATAAAAAGATTGCATAGCCTTCTTATGAAAGGGGTTAATGATGAAATAGCAGGAAAGCTCAGAAGTGAATTAAAAAGAAATGTACAAATTGCAGGAACTCCCTATGTTCCCCCAAAATGGGAAGTGTTGGATAGAGAAATAAAAAACTTTTTTCTATGGTACAAAGACAATAGCAGAAAATTACATCCATTAGAATTAGCTTCATTAATTCATTTAAAATTAATTTCTATGCAAATGTTTGCTGATGGAAATTCTAGATTATCAAGACTTTTAATGAATTGGGTTTTATGGAAAAAAGGTTATCCTTTTATAGATATTCCTGTAGAAGATTTGGAAAATTATTATAATGCATTAGATTACTATCAAATAGAAAAAGATGAAAAGCGATTTATTAGTTATATCTTAGAGAAATATTTGGTTTAAGTAAAATGTCCGGGTTTTTAAAAGCTCATTTTATCGTAGGTAAAAAAAGTGCCCCTGCCGGGGGTGGAAATTCCCCTGATTTTATTCAAGTCCCATGTTGGGCATGGAATTGTGTTCGATGCCCCAAGAGGGGGTTGTGCATTGAACTATTCTTCAAGCTTTTTTTCTTGTTTTTTCCTCTTTTTGTGTTCGTTAATGAATGTAAGTCGTCGGAGTTTATTTACCTGAGTTCTAACTGAAATTTGGACACTACAAAATTTATCGAAGGCAAAATAGAAACATTTATATACTCGTAATGCCTATCGTAGGCATTAC
>MFWN01000092.1:23392-26437 GCA_001786395.1 Candidatus Pacearchaeota archaeon RBG_13_36_9 | reverse complement strand
CGATAGGCATTACGAGTATATAAATGTTTCTATTTTGCCTTCGATAAATTTTGTAGTGTCCAAATTTCAGTTAGAACTCAGGTATTTAGGCAGAATAACAAGTACTTTGTTCAGGCAGGAACTTCTGGAAGACCCGGGAGATTTGATTGCGAATTATGTCCTAAAACTGGTTTCAGAGTTATCGCTAGGAGTTCAGATTTTTGCAGCACTTTATCTTCTCATTCACGGGCTTATAAAAGTAGGGCTTGTGGCTGCATTATGGCGCAGGAAACTTCGGGCATATCCGCTATCAGAGGTTATTTTGATACTATTTATGGCATCTCAAATATACGCCTATTATTTCTCCCATTCGCTTTTGATGCTGGCACTTACTATTCTTGATGCTTTTGTAATTGTGTTAATATGGCTGGAATATAAAAGCTTAAGAAACAAGATTAAAGTTTCAATTTAATCTGAACTTTTCGCCAGATTTAAATACTAAATATTATTTTCTTATTTATGAAAAAGATGCTAATATTAATCATTGTTGCAATTCTGGCTGTTATATTTGTTATTGGGGCAGTTATTTGCAACTACTACAGCAGGCAAAATAGCAGGGAAGATGGAAATGGGGGAAACGGGGAAGTTATCGGCGGGCAGGAAGATTCTCACGGATGTTTAACAGGAGCAGGATATTCCTGGAATGAAAGCGTTGGGGTGTGCATCAGAGAGTGGGAACTTGATTCTGAGGATAGGAGGGCAGCTGAAATTGCAATAGCTCCTTTAAGCTATTATGTGACTGTGATTGAAGTTAATAAGAAAGAATGTGGTGGATGTTATAATATAAAGCTCCAGAGAAACGACAACAGGGAGATTATGGAGATGAATTTGAAAAACTGGGCAATAAGCAGTGATACAAACGAAGGTTCAGATAATAATACTTACACAGATAAAACTTACTGCACTGCAGATCAGAGAGGCGCTGAAATATGCACAATGGAATATGCCCCCGTCTGTGGATGGTTCGATGAAAGCATAAAGTGTATAAAATATCCGTGCGCACAGACCTATAGCAATGCATGCGCAGCTTGCTCCAATGAGAATGTGGCTTACTGGACAGGTGGGGAGTGCCCTAAATAGTTCTTGACTTAAAATGGAAGAAGACAAGCCCTTTAGTTACTCTGATTTTTGGGATGAAAGAAACAAGAGAGAAGAGAAAAAAATAGAGAAAGAAGTTTTTTTGGAAAAAGGAAATCCAAGAAAAGGGGTAAAAGGCAGGTACCTAAAGCCTAAAAATTACATACAGAACAAAAAGTAAACACTTGCTTTTTCGTTCTGTCTCCCAAAGTTTATACAAACAAAAACTTTAGGATTTCAAGAAGCAGCATAAAAGCCATGAGAACTTTTGCATATGGGGAAAAAAAGATAGAGTAAAATATCTAGTCTTAAATATGAAGGTTTATAAATCCAATTTCTATTCAAAAAGCATGGAAACTACAATGGCTTACTTTAATCAGAAATTGTACAAGGCTCTACGCAGCAAGTTGGTTCATTATGATGAAAAAACCTGCAGGAGAGTTGTTGATGCAGTTCATTCTGCTTTAGTTGAGGCTTTGGGGGCAGAGAACAAGGAGGTTTTGCCTGAATCTCTGTTGGTGTCTGAATTGCTTGCAGAGTCTATTGATGGCTTGGATATTGGATTCAGGATAGAAAGGCAGTTAGGGATTAAGTATAATAAAGAGCAGCTGGCCATTGCAATGCTTTTCAGAAATCCAGAAGATAAGGATAAACCAAACATGTTCTTAGAGCAAAAAACAGTATTAGACCTGGCAGAAGAAGCTTATTTAATTGTGGCTGGAAGAGAGTAGATTGAATTAAAAACTCTTAATCTTCTTATAGTTATGGAAAAAAAGTGGTTTGTGTATCTTTTGGAGTGCATGGATGGAAGCTATTACACCGGGGTTACAAATGATATTGAAAAAAGGATGAAAGCACATTCAACGGGGAAAGGCAGCAAGTATGTATATAAAAAAGGATTTAAGGAATTATTAAGATTTGAAGAGTGCAAGAGCAGGGCAGATGCATGCAAAAAAGAATATGAAATAAAACAGCTTCCAAAGATTAATAAGCTGGGATGGTTTAGCTGAACATGAAAAAGAAAAATAAAGCAAATAAGAGCAAGGCATATAAAATCAATAAGAAACATGGAATAAATTGGAGAGTTGTAGTATATTCAATACTCGGATTAGGATGCATTGCTTTGACTTTTTTGGTTGATTGGCTTTTTATAATCGGCACGGTGGTTTGTATTTATTTAAACCAGAAAGAGCTGAATAAAAAGCGCTAACCCAGCATTTGTTTTTTTGTTTCTTCAAAGAGTTCTTGAAGCTTTTTGCTTATTAAAACAGGAAAGTTTACTTGTTTTTTTATGTCAAAAATTTCTTCTGGATACTGGTTTATCTGACTTTTGAAAAAAACTTTGGTTTCTTCTATAGATGGAAACTTATAAGTAATTTTCTCATTTTGGATCATTGGGATTAAAAGGCCTTCCTGATCCAGTTCTTTGTCTAATCCTATAAGTCTTGCCTTTATTATTCCTTCGTGGTCCTTAAAGGTATAGATCTGTTTTTTTCCAGGATAGGACTTTTTATTAGAAGCTAGCTTAATTATTGGTCTGGGTTTATCATCTCTATTGATCTCCACCATTTTAAAGACCACTTCCAGCTTGGGGCTATCGGTGCAGTTTAAAACCTCGGTAGCCACTCCCAATATATCAATGGGCGCATTTTTTTCAATTATCTCTGTTATTCTGTACTCATCGAGATTTCCCATTGCAAGAAGCTGCACGTAATTCATGCCTTCCTGATCCAGCCTTTTTCTTATTGATTTGCTGAGCTCTATTATATCTCCGCTATCCAGCATGATTCCCCTTATTTTCCTTCCCTGCCTTTCAAATTCTTTTGCTACTATTATAAAATTTTCCAGGCCCTTTTCTAAATCATAGGTATCGATTAGAATAATCCCTTTTTCTGCATTATGTTTAAAATAAGTTCTGAAGGCTTCCAG
>MFWN01000092.1:9638-23369 GCA_001786395.1 Candidatus Pacearchaeota archaeon RBG_13_36_9 | reverse complement strand
AAAAGTGGGTTGTTACCCCCCCTTCTGCTTTTAGATCTTTGGAAATGTAAGAGGTCAAAGCCAGGGCAGATATATCGATTCCAACCATCCTAGAAAGTCTCACCGATTTTATCGCAGACTCCATTCCATGGGACCTTACAAGAGTGGTGCCGACTTGCTTATTTTTGGCTGAAATTCTTACTCTTGCAAGTTTAGTTGCAAGCATTGTTTGATGCATTACTGTATTAATCACCAGCTGTTCTATCAAGACTATTTGTATTATCGGTGCAGTTATTCTTAATACTGGCTCATTAGGGAAACATATGGTTCCTTCAGGCAGCGCCCAGATATCTCCAGAGAACTTAAGATTTCTTAGATAATCCAGATAGTCTTCTGAAAATCCATAAACTTGTTTTAGGAAGTTAAGATGTCCTTCCTGGAATTTTGCTTCTTTTAAAATTTCTATTATTGAATGAACTCCTGCGAAAACAAAATAGTTTCTTTTTGGATCCTGCCTTATGGTCGCTTCAAAGGTAGCAAGGGTATCTTTCATGCCTTCTGCAAAGTAAATAGAACCCATTTTTATCCTTCCTGCACTTGTGAAAAGCGCAAGGTCTTCTTTTGAGATAAGTTCGTTTATCATAATATCCTCCTTTTTATAGAGTTATCCAGATTCCAATAGGAGAAGGTACACATCTCAGGAAGATATTCATTTTTTCTTAAAAGGCATTTATACACATTTTGCCATTTACCTAACTCTCCATCATCCACCAAGTAGAGTGTTGGAATGCCCATTGAAAGAGAAGATAACACCTCCAAATGTGTATTTCCTTGACCTAAATAAGCTATATTTAAATTACTATTATTAACTAAAAGAAGAATTCTTTTTAATGCTCTAAATTTAATATCTTCGTCTCCTGTTGCCCATACAACTTTATCAAAAAGATCTCTTCTTGGAACAATACCTTTCTGGTAAAAAGTGTCCCATTCTGATTCACTCGAACAGGGAGTATAAGCACAAGTTGGAATGTCTTGATTAATTCGTCTAATTCTCTCAACTAGTTCTGTAGGAAACCCCACAACCCCTCCTGTTGCTAATTCGGTAATGTCTCTTTCGCTTGATAAATATGAAGCTAATATGTCAATTCCTTCTTCAGGGGGCATTTTATCTCTTGGACCGAAAATTGATACCTTGCTCATGTTGCCTCCTTAATTATCTCTATGATTATTTTAGTGATTGTGCCCGGCCTGAGTTCAGACTCTAACAGCCGGGGTACGACTATAATTGCCTGAGAGCCATGCTTGGCTATTCTCTTGGTTATTGTGAATTGTCTTATTTTCATTTTATTACTCCATAGTTACAATATCAAACATAATCTATTTAAAATTATGCTGTGGAAAAAACTCAACAATAGAAAGGATTAAAAACAAAGAAAAACAATCAGAAGGATGGAAGAAGAACTAAAGCTATTGGGATTAAATGAGGTGGATATTAAAGTATACTTGACCTTGCTTAGACTAGGGGAGAGCACTGCAGCACAAATAGCTGCAAAAGCAGAGATTCCAAGAGCTTCGATATACGATGTTTTGGAAAGATTAGAGCAAGAAGGCCTGGTAAGTTATATCATCAGGGATTTTAAGAAATACTTCTCTGCGAGCGAGCCCAAAACAATAGTTGAAGGCCTGGAATACAAAAAGAAGAAAATAAAAGATATACTCCCGGAATTAGAAGAAATAAAGAAGCAAACAAGCACAGAAGCTACAAAAACAGAAATTTATGAGGGCAAGAAAGGAATTCAGACAATAATGAATTTAATGCTGGAAGAAAAAGAGATGTTTGTAATGGGGGCTTCAAGAAAAACTGCTGAAGTGATGCCCTTTTTTATGGAAAAATGGATGAAGGAAAGAATAAAAAGAAAAATCAAAGTTAAAATTATTTATAATGATACAAAAGAAATAAGAAAATCTCTTAAGGGAGCCAAGGAATATTTAGGCCTAGGAAAAGGATGGGACTATAGATTTCTGCATACAGATTATCTCTCCCCTATAATGACCCTTATTTTTGGAAACAATGTTGCGATGATTAATTGGGTAAAAGACAATCCTTCGCTAATACTTATAAAAAGCAAGGATATTGCAGAAACATACAAGCAGTATATCTTAAGACTATGGGAGATAAGCAAAAAATAATTAATACCCAAATCGCCTTTCGTATTCTTTATGGCTGGAAAAATATTCTATAATAATTGCAAGTACTTCGATGTTATTTCCAGCTACAGAATAAACCAATCTCCATTCCTTGGATAACTTATACCAAAATAAATTGTCTATATTATACTTTTTAATATACTCTTTTGGAATTAACTTATAAGTAATCTTTTCTCCACAGAATACATTTTCTTTTAGGTCAGAAATCGCCTTTCTGACTGCCTTTTTTAAGGGGCTGTCTTCTGTAAGTGAATTAAAAGCTTCTTCTGTTTTAGAATCTGCAAAAATAACTCCATTTGCAGGTTTAAATGGTCTTATTTTAATTCTCCACTTAATATCTCTTCTTATCCATTAATCGCTTAATTAATTCCGGATTCCAGATATAAACAATATACCCTTTTTTATCCAGGCCTATCTTGTTGTTTTCATAAAGATATTCAAGTATGACATTAAAAGTCCCCCACATTATTTTTTTGGGCAGTTTATTGAACAATTCTGTTTTCTTGTACTTCCCGCTGTATTCTTTAATAAACTTCTCAACTAGAATTACAGTCTCAAGCCTCGGGCTTCTTGTAATTATATTGCCTATATTAAAATTCATTTCCTGTTCCATTTTATTTATCACCTGATAATATTATCAATTGATACTATTTAAATCTTTCATTTTTTACAGTGGATTAAGATATAAAAACCTACTACACTTACATTTATAGAAGAAAATGGACATTAAAACAAAAAGGCTTATTTTAAGGGATGTAAAGAAAGAAGATACTGCAGATTTTGTCTTGGCTGGAAATTCCAGGGAGATAAATTATTTTGTGTGGTATATTCCTTATCCTCTGACTATGCAAAAAGCCAAAAAAATGATTAAAAGAATGGGCGAGCAGGCAAAAAGCAGAAGAAGGAGGCACTATGAACTTGCAATTACGCTGAAAAAAGAGGAGAGAGTTATTGGAATGATAAACCTTTATGATATGGATTATAAGGGCAGGAAGTGCAAGATAGGCTATTGGATTTCAGAAGCGCAGAGAAGGAAAGGGTATGCAGAAGAGGCGTGCAGGGCGATTATAGATTTTGCATTTAAAAAATTAAAGATGCACAAGATATCCGGGAAAACCCTCATGGACAACCAAGCTTCTAATAAGCTTCTTAAAAAGCTTGGATTTAAGAAAATCGCAATTTCCAGAGAAGACCAGTTTATAGACAATAAATTTATGGACTGTTACTTGTGGGAGAGAATCGGATAAAAAGCAATTCTTTCTGCATATGCAATTACCTGTCTTAAAACTCCCTGCCCCCTACATTAAGAATGTAATTCTTTCTGGTTAAAAATAGGCAATCTTAACTTTTCTTTCAGCTTTGCTGACTTTTTCAAGCAAAGCACAGTTTATCTTTTGGAAAGTGGAAAGACTTTTTATTTACTTGAGAAGCGAATCCTCAGGTGAAATTATTTTCAAAAACCAATAAGATTAAAAACCCTTTTTTCCATTGGGATTTATGGCAAAGCTTTATGTTTGCAAGATATGCGGAGAGCCTTACATTGGGGGGACAGAGCCAGATGACTGCCCGTTCTGCGGGGCGCCAAAGGCTTATATAAGGCCGGTTGAAGAGTTTTTTGTGCTGTGGAAGACAGATATGACAGAAGAGGAAAAGAAAAGTGTTGAGGAGACACTCAAATTAGAGATGAATGCAACTGCTTATTATAAAGATGTTGCAAGCAGCCAGGAAAAATACTCCAAATATGAAAGATTATACAAGCAGCTGGCAAGAGTGGAGCAGGAGCATGTTGACTTGGCTTGCAAGTTTTTAGGCAAAGAAGTGCCTGAACTAAAAGGAGAGAAAAGCAAGGGAAGCATTGAAGCAGACTTAGCGAGGACAAAAGAGCTGGAGAGCCATGCAGTTGAGCTTTACACTGGATTTATGAAAAGTAGCCAGAACAGCAAGGTCAAGATTCTCTTTATTGCTCTGATACATGCAGAGCAGGGGCATGAAGAAATTGTTGGAAAAGAGATCGAAAAGGAATAAAAACCATTAATTCTTAATTTGCTGACTTTGTCAAGCAAAGCTATTGGGCTATTTTAAATTGGATAATCTCTTCTAATAGAAATGTTAGGCAGCGAATTAGATTATGCGGAAGGAGGGGAAGCGGATGCAAGAGAAATATTGCAAATGTGCTTTTATTGGACAGTTTTCAAAAGCTTTAAATAGGTATTCTTAGATTAGGATTATTATGGGCGGCAAAAGATTAAAGTTTCCAGTTAGGCAAAAATACGTTCCTCCAGCTCCTAAGAGAGAAGAGGAGAAAGAGGAGAGTGTTTCTGAAGAAGAGCATGAAAAAAGGATGAAACTCCTTAAAGAGATGGGAATTTTGAAAGAATAGGAATTTGCAAACAGAAAACTCTAAAAACCCTGTTTTCTCAAATTGTTTATAATGAAAGAGCACGATGTTAGTTCTGTTAAGATAGCGGGTGTATTAGATAACCGATTCAGGAAGGTGATGCAGAGCCCAAGAAGGATACTTAAGCATTATGTGAAAAAGGGGATGAAGGTTCTGGATTTTGGATGCGGGCCTGGGATGTTTGCTATGGGGATGGTGGATTTAGGGGCAGAAGTCATTGCAGCTGACCTGCAGCAGGGAATGATTGATTTATTGAAGGGGAACATTGAAAAGACGAAGTATGAGAAAAAAATAAAATTAGTAAAATGCGAGCAAGACGAGATAAATATTGATGAGAAAGTGGATTTTATACTTGTCTTTTATGTCCTTCATGAGGTCAAGGACAAGGAAAAGCTGTTTGCTCAGCTGAAAAAAATACTAAAAGACAGGGAGAAAATGTATATCGCAGAGCCGATATTTCATGTTTCAAGAAACGAGTTTGAAGAGGAGATTGAAATGGCTGAAAAGCAGGGCTTTAAGGTAATCAAGAGGCCTAAGATGATGATGAGCAGGGCAGCTGTGCTGGTAAAGGATAAAAACAGTTAATTCTAAAAACCCACAATCCTATATGAAAACAGCCCCAGGGAAAAGAGTTCTAACAAGAGGATGCATAAAAATGCCTGCGAAAATAATAATTGTTACTGGAATTTCCGGAAGCGGGAGCGGAGCTTTTTGCGCGAGATATCCAACAGGCGGGAAAAAGGTGAAAACCTACAGAACAGGGGATATGCTCTATGAATTTGCCCGGGAATATTCTCCTATACCCATACCAAGAGAGAACCTTCTTAACCTGCAGCCAGAGGCGCTTGCTAATTTAAGAGATAAGGTTTTCAGGAAGATAATTGATAACTTGGAAAGGGACAGGGGGGAATATGACCTAATCTTCATAGATACACATGCCCAGTTTTTCTGGAACAATGTCTATGAAAATGCTTACGACTGGAACCACCTTAACAAAATACCCATGGATATGTTTATTACAATAATCAACAAGCCGTCTGTTATAAAGGGGAACCAGCTGAAAAAGGTAATGGGGAGAGCTCAAACTCATGATTTAAGGGACTTGCTTTTGTGGCAGAATATAGAGGTGAATGTGACAAAAGGATGGGCATCTAACTACCAAAAGCCAATGTACGTGTTTTCAGCAAAACAAAATCCAGCTATAATTAATGCTCTTTTAGACAATTTATTTTTAGTTTATTCCAGCTTCCCAATGACCGAGGTTTCTGGAGAAGACACTCAAAAGATCAATAATTTCAAGGAGAGGATTAGGAATCTGAGGAAAGAGATTGACGGACAGGAGACTCCGGTTATAGACCCTGCAGACATTGATGCGGAGCTTGGAGAGGGCATAAGCAAAGCAGAGAAAGATGCAATTGACAGGCAGACTGTTCACAGAGACATGAACTGGGATATCGCGCAGGCAACCCATGTTGTTGCATACTATCCTTCTTCTGAAGTCAGTTTGTCTAAAGGAGTAAGCGATGAGTGCACGAGAGCGAGAGAAACTGGAAAGTACGTTTTCGTTATTATTCCAAAAGCGCATCTAAGCCCGTTCATGGACATTGCACACAAGGTTTTTAAAAATGAGGAGGAATTTTTTGTTTTCTTCAGGGAGCATATGAGGCAGTCACTGGAGCATTTTAAGAGAAAATAGATCTGGTAAGATTAAAATGGAAAATGAAGAAACTCCTTTATGGAAGATTCATGCACGGGGAAACTTGATTAATCTTCCTTTCTGGAGGAGAATCAGATACTTATTGGGAAATCCGGATTTGGTTGGAAAACCTGTTGGGAAAGGCCCCTCCGGAGAGCCGGTATTCCCTAACTGTCATGGAACAGTTATTTACCTGCTTGGAAAAGAAAAGTATATTGAAGGGCCTCCAATGGAACCTTATACTTACCCTCTTAACTGGGTCCTGCAGCCCGGAAGGCCGGGACATGTTGACGGAAATCTTATGAAGAAAATCTTAGAAAAAAATTCCAGAGAAGATAACTTTCCTGAAAAAGGGGGAGTTGTTGGTCTTTGGGATGATGAATTTAATTGGCTTGTACATTCTGCAGTTTTTTCTGAATTTACAGATGGAAGGCACATAATTTTTCATCAAAGAAACTACAAAGAAAAATTTGAAATTTCTTCTGTGGAACATTATTTAGAAAACTATCCGAGATATGCTGTGCGCTATTACAGTTTTATCAGACAGAAAAAGATAAATCCTGAAGGGAAAAATAGTTAATAATAAAAACCTCGTTTTAATTGTTTTGCTTATGAAAACCTTATCTTTAAAACAGCCGTGGGCTGAACTCATTATGCAGGGGAGGAAAAAGATTGAAATAAGGAAGTGGAACACCAGCTTTAGAGGCCCCTTTCTTATCCATGCTTCTGGAAATATTGATGAAGAGGCAATGAAAAAATATGGATACAAAGAAGAGGATTTGTCAAGGCAGGCAATTGTGGGGAAAGCAACACTAGAAGAGGTGAAGCATTATAAAGATGAGGAAGAATTCAAGAAAGACAGGGACAAGCATCTGGCAGCATGGGACTTGGGAAGCTATGGGTTTATATTGGGGAAAGTTGAAACGATAAAAGAAATAAAAAATGTAAAGGGTGCTTTGGGATTCTGGGATTATCCCATATAATATATTATAAATTTAGCGCCTATTTTCGTCTCATAATTTATATACTTTTTGAAAAGAAAGTATAGCAATCTTTAATAATACTCCAAGAATTCTTTTATTTATGTCCAGAGACCATAAATATATGGAGATTGCTTTGAATGAAGCGAGAAAAGCTTTGCAGGAAGGTAATCTTCCTGTCGGGGCAGTTTTATTAATCAATGATAAATTAATTGGAACTGGAAGAAATAATCAAGTCAATAATTCAGACTACTTTTCTCATGCCGAGTCTTTGTTAATTGGTAAAAATGCACCGGCAATAAAAGAAGCCTCAAAAAGAAGAGAAAGAATAGAATTATTTACAACTTTGGAACCCTGTCTTATGTGTTTTGGTACATCAGTACATAATAGAGTTAGTCGTATTGTATATGCCTGTAAAGACCCACTTGCTGGAGCTACCGCAATACAGGCTCCAACTCATTGGTATAAAAGAAGATGGCCAGAGATTGTAGGAGACGTTCATAGAGACATTTCTTATGAATTATTTACAGGATATATGGGCGAACATTTGGATATTTGGGAAAATGCACTTCAACAATTTGAGGAAATGAAAAAGAGTTGGTAAGTTTTAATAAAAATTATGGGACAGTTTTGGGCTCGAATTTATTAAATAGATTTTTAAGGCTCGTTTTTCATTGAGTCTCTTGGTTTTTCATTATCAGAATTCCAATTCATAGCTGCATCTTCAAGCTTATCTAACGGGCGGCTGAATATTAACGCATTCACAACCTCTAATCCATATCTGTTTCTTATATCCCCCTGTCTTATACCTACATTTTTCCCTGTTATTTTTTGTATAGCTAAATTATACTCGTCTGCCTGCATGCCTTCCTGCTTGTTAAATTCTGCTAATCCTTTTTCTCCAAAAATTTGATTATAAGCCAGCGCATGATCCAGCGTGATTCTTAGGGGTCTGTAAAATGTCCTTCCATTATTAATCTGCCCTGCAAGTCTTTTTTCAAACTGCCTTGCTTCCCATATTCTGTATATTTCAAGAGGATTAAAAGTTAAAGCTCTTCCGGCGCCATAGCCATAAATTATTCCAGATATTCCAAATATTGCACCAGCAATAATTCCCAATTTGAATCCTGATTTTTTCTTTTCCATCTTGCTGTACTTTCAAGGTTCTTTTGATTTATAAATATTGTTGAGATAGTGGATTTTAGAAAAGCTGGAAATTATTCCCTAAGGATTTTATTGGAAAAAGATAATAATAAAAAGGCATAATAGGGTTGTTCGGGCTTCAAAGGATTTAAGCGAAGGTGATAGAAGCATGTTAGACTGCTTGTAGACCAAAAACTGCTGATATTAAACCAGTAATAAACAGTTAACTTTAAAACACTCTCTTTTATTGTTATCTTACAGTTAGTTTTCCATGAAATTCAGAGGTTCTAAGAGTAAATCTTCCAAAAAGTCTTTCTTTAGTTACTGCATGATATTTAATTGTACTAAAATCCCTTCCGTTGTGCAATGCTTCCGAGGCTGTGTCTGCAATTACATTTGATCCTGTTTCAATTATCGAGGCGGCTATCTGCTTTGAAAGAATACTTGCTGCTAGCCTTGGGCGGCTTCTTGCTATTACTGCCTCTGGGCGGATATCCAAACCCAGATCAGGAAGAGGTATAATATCTCTCATATAAGGAGGGGGCTCGTAACTTCTTCTAAAAACCGGGCTTTCATAATTCCTTCTAACCATTGAATTCATTCCATAGTCTCCTGATTCGCTCGAATCTGATGAATCTTCTAACCTTCTATCTCGCTGCTTTCCCGCTATGCAGGCAATACCATATACGGGGACTGCTACAAGAGTTATTGGTGGAAAAACTGCACAAAGGACTGCAGTTCCTACTCCTCCAATAGCAGCTCTTGCTGAAAATTTCATTTATATTATTATAGAAGTTTAGAATATATAAATATTTATATTCTTTGATGATACTAAGGCAAACCAATAGTTCTAAAAAGTCTTTCTCCCATTATCCTAGATAAACAAGAGTGGAAAATGGCATACAAGCTATCGCCTTCGGCTTTGAACTTAATGTTAGAATGTCCGAGATGCTTCTGGCTGCATCATAACAAAGATAAAAAGAGGCCTGAAGGTATTTTTCCAAGCCTGCCAAACGGCATGGACATTATTCTAAAAAAACATTTTGACAAATTTATGGAAAAAGGAAAATTGCCTCCTGAGATTGCCGAAGAGGGAGAGTGTGTTGGCTGCAAGCTGTTTGAGGACAAGAAGCTTCTGGATGAATGGAGAAATAACAGGAAGGGAATTGCATGGGCAGATGAAAAAGGAAATGTTCTTCATGGAGCTATTGATAACCTTCTTGTTAAAAGCGGGAAATTAATTGTGCTTGACTATAAGACACGCGGATTTCCGTGCAAAGATAATACTCATGAGCATTACCAGCTTCAGCTTGATGTTTATGCTTATCTTCTGCAGAAAAATGGCTATAAGACAGAGGATTTTGCATTTCTTTTATTTTACCATCCAAAAGAAGTTTTGGAAACAGGAGAAGTTATATTTGATACAACCCTAAAAAAGATGAAAATAGATGTTAATAGGGCAGAGAAGACATGGAAAGAGGCGTTAAGGGTATTGAACGGAAAATGCCCTAAAAAGCATGAAGAAAAAATATGCCCTTGGTGCGAGCTTCTTGCCGAAGAGTAGAGGGCAAAAAAGGTGGAAGGAAGGCGAGAAGCGAGGAGAGCTTTTGAGCGAGGAGTAGAAAGATTGAAAACTAGATAACGCTCAGCTCTTTTAGAGCTTTTTCCACAAATTCCGGAACAAGCGAGAGATTAATATTTGTGTAGCCTCTGTCTATTCTCAATTTTAATTCAGTTGTTACGCTGTTAATAACTTTTGCCTTTATTTCTTCTAAGTCGTGGAAGGGCAGGCTTCTGTTAACCGGGTTTATCTTTTCTCTGTAGTTTTTAGCTATCTCCCAGCTGCTTTTTACTTCTTTGACGTATTTTTCTGAAATTTCAGGAACATCTATGGCAGTTTCTAAAATCTGGTGGACTATTGCATTGGATAGGTTTGCGCAAAACAACTCTAAAAGCCTATTTCTGTTCATTTTTAATGCTCTCCATTATTAACTGGAAAGTTTTGTTGTAAATTTCCTTGTATTTTTTAACAAACCTTTCTTTTTTCAGCATGTTTTCTTTTATCTTATTTACGTTTACACTAAAAATCTTTTCTATTTCCCTGTTTATTAGCTCTTTGTTTAAATTTTTATCCTGGATAAAGAGCAGGATAGCTAGCACATTTAAGATTAAATAGTATTTTTCATTTCCAGATAAGAGGTCAAAGTTATCAATAAGATTTTTGCTTTTTAACAAATGAATATCGAGAAGCTTGTAATTTATCTTTCTATTTGCCTTTAGAGTTATTCTTTTCTTAGACACGCATTTGCTCAGCATCAGGCTGTATAAGGGATCTGTTGACAGCCCTGAAAGGAGGGTTTTGGCATCAAGAAAAATTAAATGAGCTTTTATTCCAAGAGTCTTCTCTATTTTTTGTTTGAGAGCTTCTGTATTGACTTTTTCCTCGTTTATAATTAAGATATCAAGGTCATTAAACTTAAATCCCTGCTCTAAAAAAGAGCCGGTTATGATTATATTTTCTGCACTTGCTTCTCTTTCAACCATACTGAATACCTCTTCTATAATCTGCATTTTTATTGGCTCTATTGCTTTAATATTGTAGAAATATGGCTTAAAGATAGATTTTTCTTCTGTTCTCTTTCCAAGGGGAAGTATAATAACATACTCGCCAGTATTCATTCCAGAGCGGTTCTTAGGAATATACACCTGGTCCATCTTGCTTCCTTTGCTTATTCGTCCTATAAGTTCCATATTGCCATTCATTTACATATTTACTATATTACGTAATAGTACGTAACTATATTTAAATGTTTTGGCGTTGAAGAAATGGGCTAAACTAAAGGTTTATAGATATGTAAGTACACGTAAGAACATAAAATAAATATGGAAGTCCAGATAAAAAAAGCTGTTAAGGCAGGGAATTCATCGGCAGTTGTACTTCCGAGAGCATGGCTGGATAAAGAAGTAAGGGTAGAATTAGTGAAAAAAACACCTGAGACAATACTGTACGATGCGCTTGAAATCCTAAAAAAATACATCCATCTAAAGTCAATAATAGGAATTTACCTTGTTGGGAGCTATGCAAGAGGAGAAGAAGATAAAGACAGTGATATAGATGTATTGATTATAACCGATGATATTGACCGTGAGATGATTCATGAGGGGATTTATAATATCCTGGCAGTATCTTATCAATTGGTCAATCAAAAATTAGAAGAGAATTTGTTTCCTGTAGGGCAGATGATAAAAGAAGCTAAACCTCTTTTGAATTCCAGCTACCTTGATTCGATAAAGGTAAGGGCAACAAAGGAAAATGTAAAATGGTACTTAGACACTACAGAAGAAAAATTAGGGCTAATAAAAAAGCAGATTGATTATGCCCGAACAAAAGGCAAAAAACAGATTAGCGACAGGATTGCATATACTCTTATTTTAAGGATAAGAACTCTTGAGATAATCAAAAAACTTATTCAAAACAGAGATTATTCAAAAAAAGAGTTCATAAAATTAATAAAACATATTTCAAATGGAAACAATGCTTATGAGAGATACCTTGCCAGCAAAAACAAAGAAGCAGGCAAAGAAGAAAGCAAGATTGCAATAGAGGAAGCTGAAAGACTGCATAAATATTTAGAAAAAGACCTGAAGAAAGTCAAAGAGATGTTGTAAGGAAAACTCTAAAAACCCTGAATTCTTATAATAGCTGCCCTAGGGGAAAGAGTTCTGATAAATTTAAGATGGAACATAATGATAGAAACTACGATTTAGAAGACAGAATAAAAAACTATATTCTAAACAATAAAGAGGTACCTCAACAATTATTAATAAAACATTTGAAATCTAATTATAGTGCTGTGAAAAAATCTTTGGAAGATGCAGGCATATGTCTGCTTCCAAAAAGCTGGCATACTAAAAATAAAGTTTTAAAAGCATATAATTTGGGGCTTAGTTATGAAGAAATTGGAGAAAAACTAGGCATGGGTAAAGTATATGTTAACCAGATTTTAAATAGACTTGGTAAGCATTGTCGTACTAGAACTGGCCTTGAGCTTTATTCTGAAGAAAAGGTTTTGGAATCTTATAACCGAGGCAATCATACATTTAGAGAATTAGCAGATGATTTAAATATTTCAAAGCATATGGTCAAGAAGTTAAAAATAAAATATGGATTGCCTCTATTTGGAATGGGGAGGAGAAAGGGTAGAAAGAAGATCTGCCTATTGCGCGACAGGCTTCTTAAATTAGGATACTCGCAGACAATGGTTGCAGAAATTGAAGGAGTTACTCGTTTTGCGATTTACGAATATTTAAATAGAAATCCAAAAATCAGAGAAGTCTGGGAAAAAGCAAGAAAAAACAGAAAAAGAGCTTAAAAACCCTGAATTCTTAAGAAAAACGCAAAATAAAGAGTTCTGATAAGTTAAGATGAACAGACAACAATTTTATGAAGCATTAGGAGATGGGGATGTAAGAAACGCTTTATTTGGGAAGCCTGGAACAGCACATTTTCCAGTTGTTTGGCAGCTTGCCCGGTTGGGTTTAGATGAAGAAAGAATTAAAAAAATGGAGGATAAGAATGTTCTAGACTTAGGTTGTGGAAATGGAGAGCTGGTTAAATTTCTAATTAAAAAAAGGATTAAGGCAGAGGGGATAAGTCCGGACGCCCCTGAAGGAGATGGTTTTATGAGGCAGAAAGTAAAATCCATATATCCTCTTGAAGGAAGCATCCCAAGAGAAGATGAATTTTATGATATTGTTTTATCAAATTCTAATAATACTTTTTGCTTGGCTTTTTCAAGCCATATAGAAACTTCCAGAAGAATGGCCATAAGCCATGGAAGAGGGGATTTGAATTATTTGGATAGATTTGATGCAAATACGAAGAAAATGGGAGTAGAGGCTCATTTAATGATGATAGAGGCATTAAGGGTTTTAAAGAAAGGCGGAAGGCTTATTTGTTCTCCTTATCTTGACACTCTCCAGGAAAAAATGAGTTTTGAATTATCCCAGGGAAATTACAGGATTGAAAAAGAAAAGGATGAGTCTGTCCTGGTAATGGAAGAAATGATGAGACATGATCAAGATGCAATAAAACTTTTTGAGTCTATGGGCTATCAAACAGACAAAGAGATAATTCCAGATTATCTTAAAAACAGGATGATTCTTTATAAAGAATAACCGTATACTACACTGTAGAAAACCCTAAAAGTCCTTAAACTTATCCACTAATATGAAACCAAAAGAAAAAATAGCCATGGTGGTCATCATAACTATCATAATTGCGGCAGTTGTTTATGCCGCAATAACTGGGCTGCTTGACAAAAAAG
>MFWN01000092.1:5582-9629 GCA_001786395.1 Candidatus Pacearchaeota archaeon RBG_13_36_9 | reverse complement strand
AATATTCAGTTGAAGGTTGTCCAGGCAATTGCGTTGTTTGTCCTCCTTGTGAAATCTGCAGTTCTATTTCATGCCAGACACAAGAGTTTTGTGAAGGTATGGGATTTAGTGAAGATTGGTATGAGAGCGTTGGATGGTAGAAAACAGAAAAGGTTAAAATCAGTCGATTCTTAGTTATTTTATGAAAAAGAAATGGATAATTTTACTGATAGTAATCTTCTTAGCAATTATTCTGTCTATAGTGGCATTTATGCTCTACAAAAACAAGCCAATAAAAGTAAGTGAGCAAGAGCTCTATTACTGCGAACAAGATTTTGATTGTATTAAAGTAACAGCAGAAGTTTGTGGGTGCAATAATGGTGGAACAAATACTGCAATAAATAAAAACTATACAGAATACTGGATGGATCAGTTTCCAGAAATAGTAAATTGCATAATGGTAATGTCAAATCATTGGACCTGCGAAGAAAATGCTGTGCCAAAATGTGTTAATAACAGATGCCAGCTGGGGATACAGGAATAGAAGCCAAAAACCTTAAAATCTAAAAATGCCCGAAGTATAGAATAAAATGAAAATAGGGATAATAGGGCCAAATAACCTGTATAGTGGAGATTTAGAAAAAAGGAAGAAGCTTATTGATGAAGCAGCAAAAATAATCGCAGAGAGTGGAAATGAAATAATATTAACTCCTGATAAAAATTCACTTTTAGAATATTTTGGCAGAAAATACCTGGAATTTGGAGGAAAGAAAATATGGTTAGTAGTTCCTTTAGAAGACAAAGACCATGAAAAATTCCTTAATACAGAACTTGGGGAAATAATTTCCTGCATTGATTGGGACAGGCAGGCAGATGAGTTCAACAGGCAAAGCGATTTATTTATCTGCATAGGCTATTCCTGGGGAGCAATGAAAGAAATTGCATGCTCTCAATATTTCAATAAAAAGAAAACTTATGTTATAAAAGAGCTCATTTCAGGAAAACTTCCAGAGGAGCTTAGTTTCTTGGTGGAATATATAAAAATAAAACAGTTGAAAGAGAAGATTGAAGGATAAGCTTGAGCAAGAGGAAGGATGTGGAGGATGAATGAAACATGATAAAAGCAATTTTATTTGATTTGGACAACACTCCCCGATAACTCTTAAAAGTTACCTATGGCATAGGTAGGTTTTACAATAGGGGGGGAGCGCATAGTTAATTATCATTTAACATCCATTTATAAATACTTATTAAATGGCAAAGAAAGGTTTATAAACCTTCAAATACAATAATAAACATGGAAAAAACAAAATTATACGAACTTTTAAACGAACAGCAGGAAATGTTCAACAATGAAGAAGATTTAATAGAGAGAGAAATCTCTATAGAGCCCTATTTAAGAGGGAATGAAATTATAATTATAACGGGCATAAGAAGATGCGGAAAAAGCACTTTATTAAAAATTATTTCTAAGAAGATTAATAAAAAAAAGATTTACATAAATTTTGATGACGTTAGGTTTACAGACTTTAAGATTGAAAATTTTCAGGATATAGAAGAGTTTGCTAAAGAAGCCCAGGGTATTGGGGCTGAGATAGTTTTTTTCTTAGATGAAATACAGAATATCCCTTCCTGGGAACGATGGGTAAATAATCTCTTCTCCAAGAATATAAAGGTCTTTGTAACAGGCTCAAATTCAAGCCTGTTAAGCTCAGAAATCTCTACATTCCTGACTGGAAGAAATAAAGTCATAAAGCTTTACCCATTTTCGCTGGGGGAGTTTCTAAAATTTAAAAAGATTCCAGAGAGCCCAAAAACTTCAAATGAAAGAATAATCCTGCTAAAAGCATTTGAAGAGTATTTTGAAAAGGGGGGTTTTCCTTTAGTAATAAAAAATAATGACCTGGGGCTTTCCAAGCAATATTTTGAAGACATACTCAATAAGGACATAATACGAAGATATGGCATCAAGAAGATAAAAGAAATTAATGATTTAATCTTGTATCTTTTTTCAAATGTAGGCAAAATCTATTCTTATTCTACTTTAAAGATGATTTCTGGGATAAAAAGCCTGAGCATGATAAAAAATTATATAGAATATATGAAAGGTGTTTTTATAGCTTCAACTATCAATAGGTTTGATTATTCATTAAAAAAGCAGAAGGTCTCTTCATCTAAATTTTATGTTTTGGATAATAGTTTTCTTAAAACGGTTGCATTTAACTTTATAGAAAACCGCGGGCAAAGATTGGAAAATTTGGTTTTTATACGCCTGTTAAAGCAGGGATTTGAGGTTTATTACCATCTGGGCAAAAACGAGTGCGATTTTATTATAAAAAAAGGATTAAAAATAACTGATGCAATCCAGGTTTGCCTGAATTTAGAGAGCCCCATGACCAAAAAGAGAGAAATTGAGGGGCTTTTGGAAGCAATGCAAAAATATAACCTCAAAGAAGGCCTTATTATTACGCTGGATAAAGAAGGCGAAGAAAAAATAAACAATAAAAAGATAATTATCAAGCCCATTTGGAGATGGCTGCTTGAAAAGTAAGATGAAATAGCAGGCAAGGTCAAGATAGAGAAAGATTGGAGGATAAGCTTGAGCAAAAGAGCAAACAAAGAGGATGAGGAGTAAAAATGCAGATAACATATGGAAGCGAGCCCTGAAGATCTTAAATGGGCCATGCTCAAAGCACCGCGAAGAAGGTATTTGCCAGTGGTGCGAGCTACTCGCTGAAGAATGAGCAACGGGAAAAATTTTATGGATTTTGTTCCATATCGTTATATAGATATGAATAAGTACATAAACGTATCGTTTTAACGATATGAATATTTAGGGGGTTCAGCTTATAACGCTCTAACGATAATAAAATATGATTAGTGTATCGCTGGAGAGATATGAAGAAAGATTTAAAAAGAGAGGATTACAAAGGTTCTAATGGTTAACAGGCAAATTTTAGAAGTAGATTTATTAAGAGAACTGCAAAAAGATAATTTATGGTGGAGTAAGTCTGAAATACCTCCCGAATTTGATAAACCCTTTTATCGTTCTGATTTTTATAAATACATAACTCAATTAGACTCAAAAGATATCCAGGTTATTATTGGTCCAAGAAGAGTTGGTAAAACTATCTTGATGCACCAGCTAATTAAGTATCTTATAACTACTACACATATTGATCCAAAAAGAATTCTTTATTTGGATTTGGGAAAGCCTTACTTAGACTTTGATGTGGGGGGAGTTATTTCTTCAATGAAAGTTTTTGAGGAAAATATACTAAAGCAGGATTTTTCAAAGCTAAAGAACGCTGAAAGGGTATATGTGTTTGTTGATGAGGTTCAAAAAGAAAAGAAGTGGGCAGATAGCTTAGAATCTTTTAGGAGCAGGCACTATCCTATTTCTTTTTTTGTTACAGGTTCTGCAGGCACAGAGATAGATAAAAAAGCTTCAGAAAGTCTTGTGGGCAGGGCAACTTATCGTTATATTTTGCCTTTAAAATTTAAAGATATTGTAAGAAAAGAATTTGGATATAATGAAACAAAATTAGAAGAAATAAAAGATTTGTGCAATACTTTTGATGATGCCGTGAAGACACAGAGCGCTAAGAAATTGTATGATTATATTTTAAAAGAATTATACACAAGCACAATAACTTCTGATTTTGAAATTAAAGTAAAGGACATTCTGAATGAATACATTCTCAAGGGAGGTTATCCAGAGTTTTATGACGAAGCTTGTAAGAACATTAATTGGTATTCTATGGCTAAGAGAATGAGGGATGATTATTTTGAAAGAATTTTATCCCGGGATATTGTTGAAACATTTAGCATTAATCGACCAGAAGTGTTAAGAAAACTTTATATTCTAGCGGGTTATGACACAGGAAATTTATCTAATTTTGGAAATTATGCATCTATTATCGGAACAAGGAAGAATACAATTAGTGATTATTTTGAATATCTCAAAAAATCTTTCTTATTAAGTTCTTCTGAAAAGTTTTACCCAAAAAAGAGGCCAAAAGGGGAGCAAAAAAAAGTTTATGTATGCGATCTTGGCATGAGGAACGC
>MFWN01000092.1:2539-5484 GCA_001786395.1 Candidatus Pacearchaeota archaeon RBG_13_36_9 | reverse complement strand
TAGTTACTAAAAAAGATTTGTTTCTGGATGGAAACATAATTGGAATTCCCCTCTGGTTATTCTTGCTAATATGTTAATTACCATCTGGGCAAAAACGAGTGCGATTTTATTATAAAAAAAGGATTAAAAATAACTGATGCAATCCAGGTTTGCCTGAATTTAGACAGCCCTATAACCAAAAAGAGAGAAATTGAGGGGCTTTTGGAAGCAATGCAAAAATATAATCTTAAAGAAGGCCTTATTATTACGCTGGATAAAGAAGGCGAAGAAAAAATAAACAATAAAAAGATAATTATCAAGCCCATTTGGAAATGGCTGCTTGAAAAGTAAGAATGGGGGGAAGGGAAAAAATAAAAAGCAGAGTAACTTATCTTTTAAGTGATTTAGAATGCCAAGAAATATTTTTGAAGAATTGGGAAATGCAGAAGATGGAAAGGAGAAGGCAAAAATACTTGAAAGATTCTGGCTTGTTGAAGAAAGGGCGCCTGAAGAAGATGTAGAGATTATTCGCAAAGGAATCAAAATCCTGGATTTTGGAAATGACAGGGAAAAGATAATTGCCCTGCAGGTTATAAGCAGGGCGCATGGATTTCCTATTTCAGACCGGTTTGAAGGGCTTGTTGATAAGGAGAAAAAAAGAGCAAGCGTGGAATATGAGGAGCTGATGGAGATAGTGGAAAGATGCCTGGAATTTCTCTCAAATGAAAATGGAAACCTAAGGCTTGCTGCAGCTAATTGCCTGCACTACCTTACAATAAACTTAAATTGTTTTGATTGTATTGAATTATTTTATAATTTTCTGTCCCTAAAGGAATTTTGCAAAGATAAAAAGAAGACAAAGACAATTGAGTTCTGCCTTGAAAAAATATACAGCCCTCATTTAGAAGCATTAATAGAAGCAGCCCTCCCTCTTGCAGTTAAAAAAATGAAGATAAATGTTCATTCAGGGGATAAAGAAACTGCCAGAAAATTAGAAAATTTTGCAAACAGCCTAATAAAGGAAACTGAAAAATTTATTCCTGAAATTCTAAACCTAAGAGGGGAGTATTTGTTAGAAGAGAGCATGATTCCTTATGTGGTGAATATAGAATTGTTCCAGATTTCTTATGAGCTTCAGAAAATTTCTGAGCTAGCTGAGAAAAAGCAGCTGGATGATGAGCTTAGCGATGTATATGCAAAATTCAGGCTCTCGCTTTTGTTAAAGCAGGTACTTGAGAAAATCAGGGATGTAGAAGATAAAGAAAGGCTTATCTGTGTGGATATCAACCTGTCAAAAAACCAGGTTTTTTTAACAACCCTTGAAAATGTTTACAGCAGATTTGACAAGGTTTATCAAGGGTTATCGAAATTTTCTGACTGGGAGACAGCAGGTAATTGAAAAAGAGAAAGCTTAAAATAATAGCCTTCTTTATGAGAAGATGGACAACATTCCGGAAATAACCTTAGAAAAGCTTAATGAGCTGGAAGCGCAGACAGAAGACAAGTTTATTAAGTCTCTTATAGAATCTTTAAAGAAAAAAATTACCTTGCCAAAGAGAAACGAATTCTATGAAACATTGGACTTTGAAAGAATTTTAACTTTGGTTGAAAAAGAAAAAAATAGAAGGTCTTTGAAAGAAGCGGAGAAATCTATCAAAGAAGAGAAATTATTTGTTTTAAAAGTTAGCAGGGTAAATTATGGCAAAAAAACAAAAACCATTGAAGTTAAAGGAGATGCCCCGCTCAGCAGCTTAAGCGGAGATATTCAGGACGCGTTTGACCTGGAACCTATGCATTTATATGAATTTGAAATCGGAAAATATAAATTCGGGCCTGAATGCGATGAATGGGAGGAGATTTTTGATATTTTGGACAACTACCGATTGGATGCGGCTATTTCTTTTGCTGGTTTGAACCAGGGAGATAAGATCGGTTTTTTATATGATTTTGGAGACAATATAAGATTCAAAATTGAGATATTGGACATAAGGAACGCAGGTAACAAAAATGAGCAATGATAATGGATTAGTTGATGAATTTGAAAAGCTGCAAAGCCTAAAAAAAGATATAGAAGCAAAAGAAGAAGAATTAAAAGAAAGAATTATCGAGCTTGCTAAGCAGAACAATACAGAAGTTTTATTTGGCACTAGCAAAAAATGTTTTGTTAAAGGATATGAAAAAGTAGTTTATCCAGAAGATAAAACTTTTCTTACGCAGATAATTAAAGACAAGGGGCTTTATGAGAAATTTTCTTCTGTTAACTATTTTAAATTGAGCCCTGCAATAATTAAAGGAGAGGTTGGCAGGGAAGTGACAGATTTAGTAAGGAAGGAAAAAGCATTTAGGGTTTTTTTGAAAGATATCCAAGGAGGAAAGAGATAAAGGGTTGAGAGGCAGATGAGAAGGGAAAAAGGGAAAAAATAAAAATCAACAGATTTCTTGAAAAGATATGAAAAACAAAAAACAAACTAAAATACTTGTCTGCCCGAGGTGCGGAAGCACAAATTGGAAAGTTCCAATGTATTTTGATCAATTTGGCGGGCCTCCAACAGAGATAAAAAATTGCGGGGATTGCGGGTTTAAAGGGCCATTTATAGAAACAGATATAGAGAAGGTGAAAGAGGTACAGGATAAAATAAAGGAGAATAAGGAAGAAGAAGTTGGGTGAAAAGAATAGAGATGAGAAAAGAGGGGTAGGACTAAGTTTTTTACAATCTTGCAATTTTCCCTGCATCTGTGAGCTCTATGCCTTTTTCTGTGCAGATTAAATCCATGTCTTTTAATTCATCTATTGCTCTATAAAGCATTGCTGTTGATAGGTCAATTTTCTGAGCTAAATCGCTTATTGACTCATATTTCTTTTTTCCAACTTCTTCAAGAATTTTTTTCTGGCTTTCTGTGAGGTGAAAGCTTAATCTAGGAAGATAGACTATTGAATTTTTGTCTTCTTGTGGGTTATAAGCTAT
>MFWN01000092.1:0-2198 GCA_001786395.1 Candidatus Pacearchaeota archaeon RBG_13_36_9 | reverse complement strand
TCATATTAAAGATTATGGGATTATTAAACATGCAAAGATAAAGTTTTCTTCAGGATTAAACGTTATTACTGGAAAAAACGCATCTGGAAAAACCACAATTATAAGGTACCTGATTAAAATATTTAACCCAGATTTAATGGCTGCTGGCAATAAAGTAATGTTTGAGATTAATAATGAGATAAATAAAAACTGCATTTTGATGGATGATGTTTTATGCAGCTTAGACAAAGAAAAACTGGTTAAAACATTGAAAAATCTTGAAACCTGCAAAAGGCAGGTTATTTGCACGCTAAACATTGCCCGCTTAGAGGATATTAAAAGCAAAATAAAAGCAAACATAATTGATACTAAAAATTTTAAATTGAAAAATGAAAGACCAAAATAAAGCAACAATGCAAAAGCTTGAAAAAAGATTAAGCGAGCTTGAAAAGAGGGTAATGCCCCTTATAAAAGAAAGAGAAGAAGAGGAAAAATATGAGAAAGATATGGAAAAGGCAGGCAAAGAGATGATAAAGAGATATTTATGCAAAAAATGCGGAGGAGTTATAGTTAATGGAGTCATGACGAGTTGCATGGCCCGGGAGCATGGCAAGGAATGCTGCTGCAGAAGCAAAGAAAAGAAGAAAGAAAGAGAGAAGGCAAGGGAGAAAGAAAGAAGAAAAGATAAGGAGAAAAAATGAAAGATATAATAAAAAATAACTCTCCAGTTTCGCTGAAGATTAAGAATGAATATTTGATAGAACCTTGTTTTATCAACTGCAATCGAATAGAGTATATCCATAATAAGCAAGGTGATTTCTTTGACCATCACTTAATGTTTTATTTGAAAGACCAACTTGTGTTTAAAATGTGGCTACCAAACAATCCAGAAGATAATCCTTTTAAAAATATAGATAAGGCTCTTGATAGAGTGGGAGTTAAATTAATCAAATGAAAATCAAATTTAAAAAATTACTGTGGATAGATTACCTTCTTTTTGCATGGTTCTTATTATTTGTAGCAGTCTGGACAATAGGATATTATCATGGGGGGATGAATTTGTGGATATTATCTATTTACCTGGTTGGCTGGGGAATTTTAATGATAATTCAGGGTTTTGTTAGGAGAAAAAATGAAAAAGCAATTAAAAATGAAAACTAAAGCAAGAAGCAAGGAAAATGAAACAGGCCCGGCAAAGAACATTGCTGCGCAAATATTAAACCAGCCTGATTCTCTTAAATCACTTATGTTGGTATTTAGCCAATTAGACCCCGGGCTTGTCAGGTTGTTTGTCAATCTTACAAAGGGGGCTTGCCAGAAGGAAGAATGGGCTGAGGCAGAGCTTGCAAGCGCAGTTTATCCTGGGCTTTATTATCCAGGAGACTTATTAATTAAAAAGAATGGCGAACCAAAAATAGGAGATATACTGCATATTGCCTTAAAAGATTCTGAGGATGGCTCTTATGCTGATGATTATGTAGTTGCGAAAAAAACAAGCATAAAAAATAGAAGCATTTTTGTGCAGGATATAGATGATAGGAAGCACACTGGAAAAATTGGCCCGACAAACATTATGTACTCTATTTCTGAAGTTGTCAAGTTTGGAACTCCAAAATGGGATCTTTTAAAAGACTCGCTTAAGATAGATATCAACAAGACCCACCTAATAGGCAATTTGAATAAATATATCAAGAAAATAGAAAGCAATAGCCCCAGGTACAAGAGAGAATATCTCATGGAGCTTCGCACAAGATTGAGAGAAGTAAAGGAATCTTTGTAAGTTTTAATATCAAATTGCAATCAAATTAAATATCTGGAGTAGAAGAATGGAAGAAAATGATAGAAGACTTGAAGATATAGAAAAACAAGAAAAGCTTGAGCAAGAGTTTAGAATTAAATTTTTAGATTCGTGGGGTATAAAGAAGCAAAGACCTGGTTGCCCGAAATGCGGGTCAAGAAGAGATATCATCCCAATATTATATGGATTGTTTGAACTAGGTTCTTTTCAGAAAAGAGCCCTCTTAGGAGCAGTTCTTTTTGGAGGATGTGTTAGTTCATATGATAGCCCATGTTGGCACTGCAGGAAATGTAAAAATAATTTTAAGTAAGATGGAACCATACATAGACATAACCTTTGAAGGAAGAATAATAACAGTATCTCCGAACGTAATTAATCATTCTTAAATTACTCCAAAAAGTTTAAATACTTAACCTATCTA
>MFWN01000091.1:4119-13005 GCA_001786395.1 Candidatus Pacearchaeota archaeon RBG_13_36_9 | reverse complement strand
CTTGAACCAAAACAAAAAGATATTTTAAAGAAATTAGGTGTAATGACCAAAAACTAGGGTAAATTCAGGTAAATAGATTAAGCATAAAAGCAGGCTGAAAATAGCAAGTGTTTCAAAAAGGAAAAATAGAAAAAGAAGAACTTCTAGATATTGGTTAAGATGGCAGGAGAAATAAAGAGGTTTTGTTCTATTTGTGGTAAAGAATTCTATGCTATGAGTCCTCAAAAAAAATATTGTAGCCCTGAATGTAGAAAAGCTTTCTTTGAACAACAGCTCAAAATAAAAGAAATAAATAAAGAGGTAAGATTGTGTAAAAGATGCCATAATAAACCTACTATTACAAGTGCCACTTGGTATTGTCAGGAATGCAATGGGCTGGTATTAGATGAGGAATACAAAAAACATTTATCGAGAATGAAAGTAAGCCAAAATAAATATTATCATCAAATGAAAAATAATCCAGACTATAAAGATTATAGAGCAAAATATATTAAGAACTATATTCCAATAAGGTATAAAAAAGATAAGGAATTCAAGGTGGCGATGAACTTAAGAAATTTATTATACCAAGCGCTAAAAAAATATACCAAAAGTGGAAAAACTTTTTCTTCCAGTAAATATGGGATTGATTTTGAAGAACTTATTGAACATTTAAAGCCCTTTCCAAAAGACATTGAAAATTGGCATATAGATCATATTATCCCATTGTCACATTTTAATCTTGAAAATCCAGAAGAGATAAAAAAAGCATTTACACCAGAAAATCTCCAGTGGCTTTTAGCATCGGATAATATAAAAAAAGGGAATCGTTTAGATTGGGGTAAAAAAGATACCCCCTAAAAAACTAACTCTTTCCCCGCATAAAATTCTATGGCAAATTAACAGGTGTTTATTTATAGAAAGGTTTAAGATTGCACAAAACATAGAGTTATTGCCCAAAGCAAGGTGTTTAAAATGGAGTTAAGTTTTCAAAACTTTTATGCTTTTGAATTCACATTAGGCTTAGTTACTATTATTAGCGGATTTTATCTTTTTTCTCTGAGTTTATATTTTATTATTATGGTAGTTGTAGGATGGTATCTTATATTCGATTCAGTTATAAGATGGAACAAATCTCAAAGAAAAAAAGAAAATTTGGAATCTTTGGAGCTAGAAAGGGCGGAGGCTAAGCTAGATTTTGATATAGAAGAGGTTACTGCTGAAAGCAATATTGATTGGGAACCAGAAAACATAGTAAACGGGGAACCAGTGGATTTTCAAGAAGTTCCTAATGTTTCTTATAAAATAAAATTGAATGTCTATAATCCATGCATTATTGAAAATATAGTTAGAAGCATCGAGGTAAACCTAATTAACAGAAAAGAGAATGTCCCAATAAAGCTGATTTCAAGCGAGGACATTAATAGAGTGCCAACCCCTATTGCTCCAAGAACTTATAAATGTTTGATATTCCATGCCAGTTTTAATGAAGTAATAGGTAAGGTGGGTGATAAATTAAAAATAATCCTTACTAGTATGGACAACAAAAGTACAGAAAAGATATATGAGGTGAAACATTACAATCTGGGAAATAATCTAGTAGATAGATAAAATAAACCAGGTGTTTGTTTATTCTAGTATATAAAAGCTTAAATGTTATTTATTCTATAATTAGATATGAGAAGTAAATATTGTTTCACAATAATTTTATCTATAAGCTTCTTAATGCAAATAATATTTTTATATACTTTCAATAAGCCTTACCCAACAATAGCAAAGGTGTTTGGCTTAATGAGTCTAAGTTTTAGTTTTTCTTCTCTTATTTTATTAGTCGCTTATGTTTCCAAAAATAAACGATTAATAAGCAAGATAAAGCCAAAGTCCAAAAATAGAATAAAGAACAGAGTATATGAAAAAAGAAAAGAAAAATTATTTGATTCAGTTATTGGGGGAATAATTGGTGGCTTTATAGTGGCTATATTCACCGAAAGCCAATGGGTTTTTTAGTAAAGAATGGAGGGATTATTTTTATTTTGATAGCTATAATATACTTATGGATTCATTGGAATGACTCAGATACAAAAATATAAAAATCCAAGAGCCTTTTAAAAGTCATGGCAGCAATTAACATGCAGATGTTTGAAGCGGAGATTCTAGGGCATGCCGAAGAGCTGAGCCCTCAAAGAAGATTAAGACCAATGCAACAGGCAATAGAAGAAGCCTTGTTCTTTGCTAATACTATAGCTTAAAATTGTTAGGGAGTGTATTACTTTTGATTAGCTCCCAGTGGCGGCGTTTTTCATTTAAGTTATAATTTGTAATATAGAAATGAAAAACGCCGTAGGCGTAAATTTTTGTCCTCGATAAGGAATTTTCTTAAAAAAAGGGCGTTGAACATTATTCTAATATCAAACGAAAGACTTATATATTAAAACCGATTAATATCGGTTATGTGGGTAGCTAAATTATCTTTAAAGCATGAAGGAGATATTTTTACAGAAAGAACTCGAAAATATAAAGTTAATTTTCATGCTTATCCTCTAACACATTATGAAAAGAAAGAAAAATATTATTTTGTAGTAATGGGGATATTAGAAGGAGAAGAAGAAAGTAAAAGACAGTTCATTAACGAATTAAAGAAAGATAAGCGAATAAAAGAGATAGACGCTAAAAATGATGTTCTAACAGTTTTAATAAACTATTCATTAAAAGAAATAAATCAAGCAGACTTGGAAACCTTTTATGATCCTGCCTTGATCCATATAGAGCCTGTGCTAAATTCAGAAGATGGAAGAGAATATTGGGTAATCGGATCATACGAGAAAGAAAAGCTATCAAAATTAATTGATTCGGCGACAAGACTTCATGAAGGCCAATTATTATCAATGGTTAATGTTAAATTAGACAATTTCTCTTTAATTAGCTTAACTCCAAAAATTTCTGAACAGCAGAAGAAAATAATCCTTGCGGCTTTCAAGCACGGATATTATTCTTATCCAAGAAAAATAGAGATAAAGGAACTGGCAAAAATTCTTGGGATATCTTATTCTACATGTCAAGAGCATCTAAGAAAAGCAGAAATTGCCCTGCTCCCAAATATGTTAAAAAAGCTGTAAGAATAAACCCGATATTAGTCGGTATAAAGTATTTATCCTATTTATTGTTGTAACTTCTAGGTGATAAAAATGAAACGCCTAGAAGAATTAGCAAGGTACAGAACAAATTCCTTAGAAGGAAAACGAGTAGTGATAACTGGCTGTGGATATAAGCCAGTTAATCATAGATTTTATGATATTACTACAAATGAAGAAAGTCATGACCCTTTATTTGTAGATGAGAAAGAGATGAAGATGAATATTGGAACTGCAGTTGCAGGAGTACTTGCTTTAAATGGTGCAACAGTTCATATAGTTTCATCTTCAGAAGATAAATTAAAGAACATTAAACAAAGTTTAGATAATATTGTAGGCAGAACTGAATTGGTAGAATACAGTGCAGTAAATCTTTTAGATGAAGGAAGTGTCAAAAGATTTGTTAGAAGTTTACCAACCGACAAAACTCTTTATTGGGTTCAGTCAGTGGGATTAGGAGCAGGAAGCTATAAAGTAAAAGATGATAATCCCTACCTGCCTGTTTCTGAAATTCCCTATGAGCTAATAGATGCAGAGTTGGGTATTGTAAAAGCAACAGACAGGATGTTTAAAGAATTTATTCCGATATTTAAAAAACAAAGGGAAAGTAGAGTAGCAATAGTAAGTTCAATGAGCGCAATAAGAAGCTATTCTTATGGTGCAGCTCACTGTGCCGCTAAAGGGGCTATTGATAGATACGCAAATTCATTAATGCTTGGAGGATACAAAGAAAATGTATTTATAACTACAATCCGCCCAGGAGCAATTGATACTGGAATGTATGATAATCCTATTGTCCAAGATGCGGTAAAAGTAATTTCCGATGAGTATAAGGGCATATGGAGAGAACATATTACATTAGCACCACCAACAACCGTAGGAGAAGCAATAAAATTAGTTTTCACAACTCCTGCCCATTTTCCTTCAGTTAATATAGTAGCCAAAGGGCAATTTCCCCACGAAGGCTCTTAAAAAGTAGATAAACTGAACACTTCTGTTCGGTTTGCGGTGGCGGCGTATTTATTTTTTAGTACAGCAATATAATCTCCATATTCGGTCTCTTCTTTTGGCCAAGTTTTTTCTACTTCAACAGTCTTAAAATGCCCCTTAAAGGCAGGCATTCTCTTCTTTAGTGAAGTTTTGAATTCGTGCATCATAATATCATTTTTTAAAATGTCTGCAGTAGCTGCAACAACATCATCAGGAGCACCATTTTTAATTGTGGAAATTAAGTACTCATATCCTAATTTGGCAGCAGCTAATTTTCTTTCAAGCTCATTTGAATAATCATCAATGTAACAATCAGATATTAAAACAAATCCTTCAGGTTTAACCATTGAAGCCATTCTTCCTATCATTTCCTCTTGTCTTTCATAAGGGATATGATGAAGATCTCCTGTGCAGAGGACTGCATCGTACTTCTCCCTTGGATTCCATTCGAGCACATCTCCAACCTCAAACTCTACTTCAGGACATTTTTGCCTTGCATGTTTAATATACTCTTGGTCTATATCAACCCCTTGAAGATGCAGACTTCTTCTTAAAAAGGTAATCCCTCTTAATAAATCGCCTGTGCCACACATTAAATCCAATACCCTCCCTAATCGAGGAACCTGAGAGCAAATAATTTGTGTTACTCTTTCAAGTGATTTTCTATATGGCATATATATAAGCTCTTGTTCGTAGGTCTCTGATATTGGCATTTCCATCTTAAAACTTGTACCTAACTCCGGCACCCCCCATTACAGAATCTTCAACCTTTTCAAATCGCCCTAATTCTTCCTGAACAATCCCATAGACATATAATTCAGGGCCTTTTGTTATTTCTCTTGCGAGTTCGGCTCTTATTGTAGCATGAGAAAATCCTTTATCTTTGGAATAATATTTATCAGAATAAACAACTGACCCCTCAAGGCCTGTTTTAAATTTCCCTAAATCAAAACTTTTTCCAGCTGTTAATTTAACAAGGTTAGACGAATCCCCATTAGCTGTCAGGCTTGTTGCAACATAGAGGTTTGCATTCAAAGGCAGGCCTCTTGCAAAAAAATTTACTCCTGCTTCTAAGTCCCATTCTTTCCAATTTTTTTCTGAATTAGGATAAGTATATGTGCCTACAGTCAGGTTCGCGCCAAAATGAGCGCTTGTTGCTGCAGGACTAATCCATCCCAAATCAACTTCGCTGGTATCTTTGCTGTCAATTATAGTATTTGACCATGCATAAAATGAACCTGCTTTTGTATCTATGTTTAAGCAGTTCTGCATAACTGGCTCATCTTCAATAATAAATCCAGCTTTTCCTGCAAGATATTGCGAAGCAATGCGCGTATCAAGGGAAGCTCCCTGATAAAATGGCCTTTCCTGTGCTTTAGTCTGGCCTGCAAATAAAGCCCCTACTAGTAAAATTAAAGATTTTAATTTTCTCCAATCTGTTCTTCCTTCATCTGCTGAATTATTATTTTGTCCTTTCATAGTAATGACTCTAAAGGACTTGTTTATAAATATTATCTCCCCCCATATACGTAACAATAGCAATATTTAAAAGCCTTAAATACATCATCTAAGGATGATTGAATCATCTCTGAAGCGGATAGGATTGACAGATGGAGAGATAAAGATATACCTAGCATTGCTTGAGCTGGGTTCGTCCACCACCTGGAACATTACAAAAAAATCAGGAATTTCAGGGTCCAAGGTTTATGAAGTGCTTGATAGGCTTTCAAAAAAGGGGCTTGCATCATACACAATAAAAAACAATGTCCGATATTTTGAAGCGGCAAGCCCTGAAAGGATATTGGATTTTTTAGAGGGCAAAAGCAAGGAGCTGGAGTCAGAAAAAAATGAAATAAAGAAAATAATCCCTGAGCTGATATTAAAGCAGGTCAACAGTGCAAAGGCAGAAGTCAAGGTATATACTGGTTTTGAAGGAGCAAAAACAGTGTATGACATCAATGTAAAAGACTGCAAGAAAGGAGATGAAATGCTTGGCTGGGGGCTGACTGAACAACCAGAATCATGGGAAACTTATTTCAATGAAAAAGAGAAAGTAAGGGACAAGATGGGTATAGTTTATAAGATGATACTTAATGAAAAATATCAATCTCTTTACAATGCCAGAAAGAAGTTTAAAAATACGCATTTCAGGTTTTTTCCAAGGGGACTAGAGATGCCTGCTTCGGTTATAACCTGGAAAAATAAAGTCGCACTTTATGTCATAACTAAAGAGCCTATAACTATAATAATAGAAAGTGAAGCAGTTGCAGAGAGCTTCAGAAAATATTTCCATATCATGTGGAAACAAGCTAAAAAAAACATACCTACTTCTTAGAACTTATGCCGTATAAAGAATCTTCAGGAGAGGCTTCTATGCCTTTATCCCCAATGGAGAAAGGGAAAATATTAAAGGCATGCCTCGTTCCTCTCATTTTTGCTATCTGCATGCCCCTTATTAGTGAACGGTTGTCCTTTATTATGTTATAAAGATAGATTATAGCATCTGCCATGAACCCCATGACTGAAGAATGATATTTTTCCAAAGAGGGATTTTCTTCAGCTATGACAATAGCGGTGCAATCCCATCCATCAATCATCTCGAACAAATCGACAAGCATTTTTCTCTGCTCAGACTCTTTTTCAAACAATACGGTGTAAGCTGAAAGAGAGTCTATAACAATTCTTTTTGCATTTAACTCTTTTAATTCTTTTCCTATGTCTTTACCTCCTTCTTTTACAATCCTCGCTATTTTTTCAGGAGTGTATTTTATAAAAACGAATTTTCCTTTTTTTTCCAAATCAGAAAGGTCCCATCCAAACCGAGACATATGCCTATAGAACTTCTCTTTGTTCTCTTCAAAGGAAATATAAACTGCAGTCTCGTTGAATTTATTTATTCCTTCAAGCAGGAAGCTTATCCCAAAAATAGTCTTTCCAGAGCCTCCGCTTCCGCTGACAAGAATCACGCTGTTTTTTTCAAACCCCCCCTCTATTACCTTATCCAGCCCTTTAATTCCAGAAGGTATTCGCTCAATATCACCTAAACTGCTCTTTTTTGACATATTAAAAATTTTCTTGTTTTTATTTGAATTTTTGGGATGACCAAAAATATCTTACAGCATATTTTTGGCATAATTAGACTAAATAAATGCTAATTTATATAGTTTTGGATTAGCCATCGATTCTCTATTACTCAACAGCACTCTCTAAGTTCTTTTATACCACCACAAACATTATAAATGTAAAAAAATAAGGAATAATCATGGAAAAGGACATAGGAAAGATAAAAAAGAATGAAACAACAGATGTAGTGGTAAGAATTGATGACTTTGGAGGAAAAATTGGCCTGACAATAAGAGAATTTGTTACAGGAGAGAGATACACGGGATTTACAAAAGCCGGAACAAGAATCGCAGCTGAGAACTTCGATGAATTTAAAGGGCTGATAAACAGCATTGACCCTGCAGACCTTACTGCAGGAGCAGTTAAAACAGAAACGGCTGAAAAAAGCGAGGCAAAAGCAACCACAGCAGAGGCGCCTGAAAAATCAGAAGTAAAAGAAGCAAAGCCTAAAAGAACAAGAAAGAAAGCCGAACCTATTGCTAAGCAGGTTATAGAAGAGAAAATAGAATCTCCAACACAAGAAGCAGAAGACTATTAGAAGAAAAAAGGGCTCGCAGTCCTGCTCGAGATGATACCAAAAAGGTTCACTCGCAAAACTGCTCGGTGAAAAAATGCCACATGCAGTCACACATATACTGATTGTTATAATACTACTAGAGTTATACAGAGATTATTTTGTGAGGAATAAGCGGGCTTTTCCTCTACATTATGTTTTAATTGGGGGGCTAGCGGGGTTGCTTCCTGATTTAGATATTGCAGCTTATTATTTTTTAAGTTTTTTTGGCTATAGTATCGGAGAAGTTCACAGGACTTTTTCTCATAACTTATTTATCCCCTTAATTTCGGTTATACTAGCCGTTCCATTCTGGAAATTTAAAAATAGGAAGCTTGGAGAGAGACACTTAAAACTGAGAAATATTTTTCTAATAATTGCTTTTGGCGTTTTTATGCATCTTGCCTTAGACTCGATTCTTGCAGGGTTTATAATGCCTTTTTATCCCTTTTCAACCTACTCCTTAGGCTTAAACATAATAAACCTTGCTCCGCTTGCCTGGCATGAAAGCATACTGCCTTCTATTGATGCGGCAATACTTGTTTTGTGGCTTATCCACATAGAAAGAAGACATAAAATAAGCGGGTTTTTATAGGAAAAAGCTTTTTAAAAGAAAGTTTTTTAAAGGGAATATAAGTGAGGATTATAGAGGTGAAAACCTCAGATTTAATTCTGAGTGACAATCTTTAAAAAGATTGTATCAAAAATCTGCTTGCAGCAGATAATATCAACCCTATGTCCGTTGACAGAGAAGATTTAACATGGGAAGAGTAATTTTGCCACCTAACTACCCTGAATTTGAAGGAAATTTGATATTTCTAGCAGGGCCTATTGTTGGGGCGCCAAAGTGGCAGAATCGGGCTATTAGCCTTATTTCTGACATGGATAAAAGCATTAATATAGCCTCTCCAAGCACAAGAGTTGATGGAAAATATTTCGCAGAAAACCCCAGAGAGTTTAAGCAGGCGTTATATATGGAAGGAGATGAGCAAATAGACTGGGAAACTTTTTATTTGAAAAGGGCGGCTTTCAAGGGGGCAATTATGTTCTGGTTCGCAAATGAAGAGGATCATTATTGTGACAGGCCCTATGCTCAGACTTCTAGATTCG
>MFWN01000091.1:2768-4105 GCA_001786395.1 Candidatus Pacearchaeota archaeon RBG_13_36_9 | reverse complement strand
TATGAATAAAGTAAATGCATCGCACATTCTTGTCAAGACAAAAGAGGAAGCAGAACTTTGCCTTAATCTTCTAAAGGTAGGGAAGAATTTTGAAGAGCTGGCAGGTGAAAAATCTCTGTGCCCTTCCAAAAAAAGGGGCGGAAGCTTGGGCTGGTTTGGAAGAGGGAAAATGGTCAGAGAGTTTGAGCAGGCATGCTTTTCTGGGAAAAAAGGAGTGATTGTCGGGCCGATAAAAACGCAATTTGGCTGTCATATAATAAAGATTAATGACACTGAATAAACTCTGCTTATAAATCTGTATATTACTTGCTCCAAAACCTCCTCCTGCCCGTTTTTTCCGCTGAGATCTAATTGTAATTTGTAAATTTAAAAAAGTTAAATGTTCGAAATTTGCGAGCCCGAGCAAATCGGGCTATTCATCTGAGAAATCCATCTTGGTTTAAAAAATACTTTTAGAAACCTTAACTGCGTGATAAGTTTTATAAAGCGGTTTTTCTTTTAATCAGCATGAAAGTAAAACAGATTATGAACAAAGCAGTTGTAATAGACCATGACATGAGCCTGAAAGAGGCAGCACAAATCATGTCCCACAGAAATATCGGCAGCCTGATTGTCCTTAAAGGCAACAGAATAACGGGCATAATAACTGAAAAAGATATAATGAGCAATATCTCCTCTCTGAATAAAAAAGTTTCTGAGGCTATGAACAAAAATGTGGTGACAATTGAAAAAAATGAAAGCCTGGATAATGCTGCCTTGCTTATGACTGAAAAAAAGATTAAAAGGCTTCCGGTGACTGACAAAGAAAGCCTTGTCGGCATAATAACTGCAACAGATATCATTGCCAATTCAGACATTCTTAATGAGGCGTTTTTTTTGGAGTAAAAATCTTTAGCAACCCAATAATAATTATCTTTAAAAACTAGGATTATTTTTCTTGCTTGCTTAAATTTTTTAAAAAGGGTATATATGACAAATAAGATAATCGTTAATGAATCTTTTTCAGAACTGCCCAGCGGTTTTGAAAATATGGGAGAGATGGAATTTGACTCTCCTGAAATGCTGGACTTAAAAGTAGAAGCAGAAAATTTTTCCTGTGACAAAGAGATAGACACTCTTATATGCTTTGACATGATTAAGGGTAATCTGGAATATCATCTTCCGCACCAAACCGAAGGGGCTTTAAAAATAATCAAAGAGATGAACTCCACTGCCCTGCTTGCCGATGAGGTGGGATTAGGAAAGACAATTACAGCCGGGCTTGTCTTAAAAGAGGGCATTGTAAGGGGATTTATAAAAAAAGCCCTGATAATTACTCCTCCTTCCCTGGTTGACCA
>MFWN01000091.1:2261-2732 GCA_001786395.1 Candidatus Pacearchaeota archaeon RBG_13_36_9 | reverse complement strand
TTTTAGGATAATTGAAAACCAAAGTGACTGGGATACTATTGATTTTGCAATTGCCTCGCTGGACCGGGCAAAAATATACCAAAGAGGAGGATTTAAGCATTATAGGGCTCATGAAATCCCCTGGGACTTGCTTATTGTGGATGAAGCGCATAAACTAAAAGCCAGATCAACAATAAGATGGAAGTTTATAGACCAAATAAAGAAAAAAAGGTTCCTTATCTTAACAGCGACTCCTTTCCAGAATGATTTAATTGAACTCTATAACTTACTGCACTTATTAAAAAAGGGACACCTTGGAACAATACAAGAATTTAAAAAAAAGTTTTTGTTCAGGGGAAACAAAAGATATCCATTAAATCCAAAAGAACTAAAATCCAAGCTGGAAGAGGTGATGATTAGGAGAAGAAGAGCAGACACAATAATAGATTACAAAAAGAGGATACCGAAAATTGCAGTAGTGGAGCTTACACC
>MFWN01000091.1:1955-2221 GCA_001786395.1 Candidatus Pacearchaeota archaeon RBG_13_36_9 | reverse complement strand
AAAGAGCAGTACTATGACTGCCATGGCTACGAGATTAATGGCAAGCTTATTATTTATGCAATGCTGCCAAAAATAACTTCTTCATCTAAATCGGCAATTGAATCTCTGAAAAGAATAGTTGAAGAAAGCAAATATCATGAAAGAACAAAAGAATTAGCAGGGAAAATACTAGAGCAGTACAAAAACCTGAAAAAAGACTCAAAAGTAGAGAAATTTTTAGAGATTGTAAAAAAAATAAGGCGAGAAGACAGCCAAGCAAAAATACT
>MFWN01000091.1:0-1873 GCA_001786395.1 Candidatus Pacearchaeota archaeon RBG_13_36_9 | reverse complement strand
GGGGGTATGGACAGGGAAGGTAAAACAGAAATAATAAGGAGGTTTAAAGAAGAGGCAGACATGCTGATAAGCACAGAAACAGGAGCAGAAGGATTAAATTTCCAGTTCTGCAACAATCTTATTAACTACGATTTGCCATGGAATCCTATGACTGTTGAGCAAAGAATAGGAAGATTAGACAGAATAGGGCAGAAAAAAGACATGAATATCTGGAGCCTGGCCACCAAAGGAACAATGGAAGAGCATGTTGTGGATTTAATAATAAACAAGATGTGCTGTGTAGGATTAGTTATAGGGGAACTCCCAATAATTCTATTCAACCTTGAGCTTGACAGCAAAGAAGGTTCTGGATTAAGCAAGATAGAGGAGAAATTAATGAACTGCTTTATAGACTCAAAGAACAATCTGGATATTTTTGCTGCAGAAGTTGACAAAATTAGTGAGATGATTGAGAAAGGAATAAATGAATATGAAAAAAACAAGACAGAAAATAAAAAACTGCTAGACCAAAAGCCTAAAGAAAATGAAAAAACTATTTAATTTTACAGCCAAATTTTTTGAAAGCTTAAAATGCAAGCTTAGCTGGGACGGCGAAGTCCTAAAGGTAGATAATGTTCCAGAAAATTTTGAAAAAACATACAAAAAATCCCCTTACTATTTTGTTTTTGATGAAAGAAACCTTGAGGAGGGGAGGGTTTTAGTCTCTCCTGGAGAAGAGTTTTTTAATTTAATGGCTAGTTATCTTAAAAAAGCAGCATCTACAACCCTGTTAAAAATAAATTTTGATATAGCCCATGAAAGGATTGTGGAAAGGAATTTCTTCTTTAAAAACTGCAGGATAAGCGGCATTAGAAGAACATACGAAAATAATTTTTTCTACAGATTTATGTTTCAGACTAGCTTCACTTACTTAAATAAAAAAGAAAAGGAAATCAACGAAGTTTATGTGCATAACGGGGAGATTGTCAAGGGAAGCTTGGAAGGGTATCCTGTTGAAGATGGGAAAAAAGAGGATGTGCCAAAGCAGGAAATTGAAAAAAATTATGGAATTGCCAAAAATAAAATAAAGGAGACGGTAAAAGAAAAGACAGAAGAAATATCACGCCAATTGAACAGGCAACTTGAGACAGCAAAAGAAAGGATAAAAAAATACTGCGAAAGGCAGATAAAAGAGCGTGAAGAGAGAATAAAAAATGAGCAGGATAAAATAGAACAGATTAAAAGCCAGCTATTTAACTCTGAAGCAGAAAGAAAAGATGCCCTTGAAAGGATTGGACGGCATGAAAAAAACATACAAAGGATAAAAGAAGATCTGAACATAGATAAGATAAAAAAAGAAGAAAGCAGGTCCATAGCAGATGAAGAGCACAAGCACAGCCTGAATGTGGATAACAATCTGCTTAACACAACTGTAATTTATTATCCTGTATTTAAGTTCAGAATTAATTTTGACAAGAATATAAAAAAGATTTTAGAGCTTAAATTTGACCCCTTAATAAATGAAATTAGCGTTTTCAAATGTAAAAAATGCGAAAGAGAAATAAAGCAGATAAATTTATGCGAAAATGGGCATGTTGTCTGCGATCGCTGTATTGGAAAATGCATGAACTGCGGAGATTATTTTTGTGAAGACTGCTTGAAAGATACCTGCCAAATATGCAAATCAAGAATATGCAAAAAATGCAGGGCTGTTTGTAGAAAGTGCTATAAATCAGTGTGCCACAAGCATGTCAAAGAAGATTCCCTTACAGGAGAATCTGGATGTGAAAGCTGCCTAAGGGAGTGCCCTAAATGCAGAAAAACAAGCGACCCAAAAACTTTCAAAAAAGATTCCAAAGGGCTACAAGTTTGCAGGGCGTGTATTACTAAAGAC
>MFWN01000090.1:11475-15031 GCA_001786395.1 Candidatus Pacearchaeota archaeon RBG_13_36_9 | reverse complement strand
TCTCCGATATGGCATCGAGAAATTTCATAGAGCTTGCAGATATGAGAAGAGAGCTAGCAGAAATAAATTGTGGCTTATTCAGGGCGGCCACAGGAAAAAAGTAAAATGCCAGCAGAATGTTATCACAAAGAGTTTTTTATGTTAGGAATGTTTATTAGTTTGATAATTTATTATTGGGTGGAGGTAATTTGGGAGATAGTAAAGAAAGAAGGTTAAAAAAAAGCGGAACTTTTGCTATTCTGTTAAGAACTGGAACTTAGAAGCAAGTTATACGCCCGCGCCGTAAGGATGCGACAATGCATAACGCCCCTACATTTATCTTGAAATAGATATGAATCCCTTATTTAAAAAACCATCTAGCTACTAACGAGGGGCTGTATTAAAAATATAATTCCTGTAATTTTCGAATGATCTCTTTTTGTTCTATTTCTGTTTCCATAATCTTTTTTTGTTTATCCTTGTAAGTACCTCAAATTTCATTTGGTAAATCCTTCATTCTCTCTAGAGCATACTTAAAACTTTCCCTAATAAACTCTATATCTTTCTTTGTGATCAACTTTCCTGTCTCCATACCCAATTATATCTTATTCTAACTGTACATGCTTTAAATATTTAATCATCAGATAACTAATAAGCAGAATATTATTTTTTGGTCTCTAAGGATTTCTTTAGCTTTTCAAGTTCTAACTTACACTTTGTGATATCCTTTCTGATTTTTTGAGCTTGCTCATAATTTAAAGAACATTTGAATAAGATTCAAAAAATATTTTTTGACAAATCATCAAGATTTTTAGAATGTTTAATTAAATTCTTTCTTGCATTTATACACCAGGAATCATCAATGATAACCTCTTTGTATTTCGGGATTATACTTTTAAGCACTTTTGGGTTTTCATCAGATTGTTTTACATGCGATAATATGTCTCGGATTTCCACAATTTCACTATGGATATTCTTGCATTCATCATGGATTTTATTTATACCTTCAAGTAATTTTTTCTCCTCTTCTTTTTCTCCTTTTTTCGCACCCATTACTTTCAGTGTAAGTTCGCTTTTTAATTCCTTACAAATAGTACCCATTAAATCAGATTTCTTTCCAAGCATAAAAACTTCTGGGTCGAGGATTTTTTCGTAAAATAATCCTTCGCGCGGATGGTTTATTAGACCAAAAAATTTAACTATTATCTTAGACATTTTTGCCTCAAGATCAATAGCTTCAGATATCACCAATCCCCGAAGATTGCTTACTTCTTGTTGTCTTTTTATAGACTTTATGATTAATGCTTCTATTTTAGGCAACAAATCTTTTCTCCCCCGACAAAAGTATACCCCTTCTAGGTGTCCTAATGATTTCAATGCGTTATCAAAATCTGCCAAGGCATCAGAATAAAATATGATATCTGAAACATTTTTACATTCCCTTATATCTTTTATTAAGTCCGAACCAACTATATTATCACTCAAATTCAAGTCTATCAATATCAAATCAGTCGTTTCACTAATGCTTGCTGCTTTAAAATCCCCTCCCCTTAGAATTGTTACTCTTGGGATAAATCCTAAGTTGTTTAGGAATTTAGTTAGGTTAGCATTTATACTGTCAACAAAATCTTCGTCATCCTCAATAAATAAAATCTCGAAGTCTAGGCTACTCATTTAGGAATTTCCAGAATAAATTCTGCCCCCCTATCTACTTCTATATTAACTCTGATATTCCCCCCTATCCTCTTTAGAATTTCCTTGACAAAATATAAGCCAATGCCTGAACCATGAGTAGTTGTTTCCCCAAATTCAAATATCTTATTCAGATCGCCCCTGTATTTTTTTGGAATCCCGTCACCATCATCTTTAAAATGAATAAGCAATTTCTTATTGTCTGCCACATTAAATGAAATCTCTATGTTTTTTGAATTTGCTTTACGGGAATTGCTGATTAAGTTGCCCAAGATAATTGTTATCTCAAGTGGTTTGAATTTTTTAATAAATTCTGGTTCATTTTCAAATCTTATATCTAGCTCCCTTTCGTTATATTTTTTTGATATCATTGGGTTTACATTTTTTATGTACTGCTTTATAAAAAGGACTAGGTCTTCTGTTATCTCTGAAGATTTCATGTTATAATTTGCTTGAGTAATAAATTCAACAATGGACCTGATCTTTTCATTCTCTATTAAGATACTATCCAGTATCTTATCATACTCTTGTAAGTTTATTTCCTTAGGGTCTGTCGATTTTAAATAGGAAATGCGATTCTGAATTATACTTGCGGAGGTCTTAATTTGGTGCTGTAGGCCCAAAATTTCCTTTGTATCTTGGCTAAGCACCCCTTCTAGGAATAAAACCTTCTTTTCTTCAATCTCTCTCTTTTCTGCCTCTTCTTCTTTTTCCTTTTTTTGTAATTTAACGCCTAATTTTAAACTTTGAATTTGTTGATTATATAATTCTTTTATCTCCTTATCTTTTTCTTTCTTAATAATATTTTCAATATTTTTTACTGTCTCGGGTATTTTCTCTATTGTTTTCTTTTCAACTATCTGTAAAAGATCTTCATTGTATCTAAGATCTTTATTATCTAAATTCCCGGCAATTTGTTCTATAATTTTCCTAGAGTCTAATTTAATGGAATTAAAATCCTTTCTTTTATTACCTTCATCAATGAGAGCGTCCCAATAAATTGCCCCGATAACATATTTTTCCAACTTCTTTATAACTTTCTCCATTACAAACTCGATTAATTGATCAAATGCATGGGTATGCATTAAACCTTCACGGCTCGCTATTTCCCTAAAATTTTCTTGATAGCCATTTATTTCTACCCTTCCCAATAACTCCCTTGTTCCTAGAGTCCTTTTATACCCCTGTCCCTTTCTTATATCCAATCCCAACCAATCATTTCTATAATCTCCAAGAGGCATTACACGAAATCCATTTTTAAAGACAAAAATATTTCCATAATTGACCGGCTCAACCCCCATTAATTTTGTAAAAGTAGTTTTTGCGATACGATTTAAAAAAGATATTTTTATTTCAATATTTTTTAATAAATCAAAATCGTTTTTCTCCTTAAATTCAAAAATAAATACTCCCTTATCATTTAAGGTAGTCTTAATTGTTTTTCCATCTTCAGAAATCTTACAGTCTATTGTAGTAGTTTTGAGTCCTAATGTTTCATAAACCCTATTAGTTATTGAACCATTTACTTTGTTATAATCGTACTCCTCTTGATTATCCTGAACTTGAAAATCCTCTGCTTTTAAAAATATTTGAAACGCATCATTAACTTGTAGAGGATTTATTAACCTCTGTAAATATCTCTTTAATTTTTGAAGTTTCTCCCTATCCCACTTTTCTCTTAGTTGATAAATTTCAACCACCGTCCCAGAATCTTTGATAATATTGAATCCCCTATCTAATATCTGGGCCGTATCAATTTTTACAGGGATTGACTGAAACTCCTTCTTTTGGTCTTCTTCAAAGTCCTGCCAGTTTAATTCAAGTGTATTAAAATTTTTGTTTTCCTTTGTTTTAGTAACAATCTTTAATTTACTTCCCAATCTAT
>MFWN01000090.1:7777-11423 GCA_001786395.1 Candidatus Pacearchaeota archaeon RBG_13_36_9 | reverse complement strand
GTTTCTAGACCTCCCAATTTTTTTAAAATCTCGTTTTTCAGAATAACCCACAAAAAGCCATTTTTTTTCAATGTCTTCCCTTGACATCCCTTTCCCGTTATCAATAATATAGATTTTAGGATTATCACTTAGCAGATCTTCAAAAATTATCTCTACTTTTTTGGCTCCAGCATCATAGGAATTTTTAACAAGTTCTAAAACTGCCACGTTATCATCTGTAATTAATTCTTTACCTATATGGTTTTTTAATGCAGAACTTATTCTAAATTCCATTTTTTATTTTCCTGGACAAATCTCCTTTAAGATAATTCCACTTTGCTCACCAAAAAGAGGAGGTATTGCATTACCGATTTGAGTGTATCTTGGAACTTCTTTAGTCCTTAGAACTCCCCCAGTAGTATAGTTGCCTTTAAATTCAAAATCATCTTCAAAGGATTGTATTCGTGCATATTCCCTAACAGTCAATATTCTTGGTTCAGAATAATGGATATAATCATCTGGCAGGGTAGTTAAGGTCGGGCTTATCTCCCCTGATTTTAAAGGAATAACACATCTTTTCTTAAGGTTAAATTTTAGCTTAGTTTCTGTATCTATATTTTTTCCCCGCTCGCAATTTTTTAATATGAACCTAAATTTCTTTGCAGTTTTCTTAGCATGATTTGGAAATCTATGACTATCCGGCAAGGATTTTTCCATTTTCCTTCTTAAAAATCTTTGGTAATTGCTTTTTGCTGCAGAATAAACCCCTTCCTTAAACTTATTAAAGTTTATAGAATCAATTTCGCCATTAGATCTCACTAGATCCGATATGGCTTCATTAATTGTTACCTTTTCTCTAAGCCCCCTTTGTTGTAAAAATTGAACGCGATCAGAGATAACTTTATTGAAAAATTGCCTTGGGTCCCCCCCGCGTATTCCTACAAGGATAAATCTTTTCCTTCTTTGTGGAACTCCGAATTCTGAGAAGTCCAGGATTTCGCCATAAATATCATACCCCAATTTTTCTAATTTTTTCCAAACATAATCCGAATAAGCCTTTCCCCGAGAATTCTTTTTTTTAAATCCTATAGTAAAGCCCCTAACATTCTCAAAAAATAGCATTTTTGGTTGTACTAAATTTATGAATCCAATGTACAGATCTATCATTTTATTACGCTCGTCCTTCTCGTCTCGTTTACCTGCTGTAGAAAATCCCTGACAGGGCGGGCCTCCAACAACCAAGTCTACTCTTCCCTGTAATTTAAGGAGTTTATCAGAGTAGTTTTTAATTACCTCTCGGATATCATGATTTTTAATAGGAAACCAAGACGGCCAATTAAAATGTTTAAGTCTGTCAATCAGATTAAATTTTAGAGTTTCAAATGCCATGGAATCTTTCTCAATCGCAAATAGTCCCTTCCAACCGGCATTATGAAGTCCTAATGACATTCCCCCACACCCTGCGAAAAGATCAATATAGGTGAATTGATTTTTTCCCATAGAATATATATGTTTTCCCCAGGTTATAAATCTTTCGAAAGAGGCCTTTTGCTTCATTTGAGAAAGCGTATTATTTTATTAGTACATTTATTTGGATTTTTGATAATTTCATGTTCCCAAATCCTAATAACCTTCCATCCTAGCTTCTTTAGAATGAAATTAACCTTAGAATCTCTTTGCATATTCACATTTATTTTATTTTTCCAAAAATGATTTTTTGGAATTATCTTTCGCACCTTCCAGTTATAACCATGCCAAAAATCTCCATCAATAAATACAGCAATATGTTTTTTTGGAAAAATTATATCCGGTCGGCCAGGAAGGGAATTGTTTACCTTAAACCTAAATCCTTTATCCCACACTAGTTTACGAACAATTAATTCTATTTTAGTATTCTGGGACTTTATTGAGGACATTACCTTGCTTCTATTCTTTTCTAATATTGCACCCATATTTTATATTAGAATTTGGCTCTTAATTAATTTTCCTTTATCTGAAATCTTGTAAACAATCCCCTTCACTCCATGTTCTGAACTGGGATTCAGGCATTCTGCATAACCTTTCTCAGCAAACCATTTTAATGCTCTTGAAGCTTCCCTTAATGCCAAAGATAAGATTATGCTGCCTTCCGGGAATATCTGTTTTTAACACTTGAATGCAGCTATCTTATTCTTTCACGATAAACCCTCCCTCTTTTAATTCCTTCAACGTCTATTCATCTTACTTCTTCCTCAACACAATTTTATTTTTTTCAGCTTCGGCTGAAAGCTCATCGCCTTCTTTCATACCAGATGTTTCAACAATATTGTTAGGAATAACTACCACATATTTGTGGTATCCCCGCTTATAGTCCGATTTTTGCTTCTGAAGTTTCATATTTTAATCAGGTTTAACAATTATTTAAAGTTATCGGGTACCTTACTACTTTAAAGTTATAATTCAGGTACCAAAAGATTTAAATACTTCGGGTACCTGAATATTATAGGAAATGGGCGGTTTTGATTCCCCTTCGCCAAGCATCTTTGGATGATGAACCTCTCCCCATCTCTTTAAAAATGCCAATAGAATCAACCTGCCTTCACAAAGAGTTTTTTGTATTAGGAATGTTTATTAGTCTGATAATTTATTATTGGGTTGATATAATATGGAGTGTAGTAAAGAATAAAAATGTTTAAAAACGAGAAAAGCAAATAAGACTATGAAAAAAAAAGAAAGTGCATTGGTTTCAGTATATTTATCTTACATGGCGCTTTCCACTTATATTTACAGTATCCATTAGTCATACTTGATTAGAACCTAAATTACGCGAGTTAATCGAAGGAAGTTAAAAATGAAAGGAGAAAATTATCTAATATTCATCGTATCTGAAAAAAATCTAAAGGTTATAATAAACCAATCTTTGATAGGATTCAGGGAGCGTTTTTTAAAAACATTAAGAAGATTCTCTGAAGGAGACAAAGCCATTTTATATGTAAAGGGTAAGAATATCCTTGGCGTTTTTAAGTTAAACTCTACTGTATTCCTAGATGAAAATCCGGTGTTCAAAGATGAAATCTACCCACTTAGAATAAAACTAAAGAAATACAAAAAATTAAAGAAGAAAGAATTTACTGACCGCTTAATTAAAAGACTATCGTTTATTACTAATAAAAAATATTGGATGGGCAATTTTCAAGGAAAATCAGTCATTATTCTTTCTAAAAAAGACTTTAAATTATTGGAGGATTATTTAAATGAAAAGTAAAAAAATAATTTTGGGGCAATATTACACTTCTAGTCAAGTAGCCGACTTTATGGTTAGTTTAACAAATAAACAAAAAACATCGAAAGTTTTAGATTCCGGATGTGGGGAGGGCATGTTTATTAATTCCTTGATAAATGCGGGATTTAACGATATCAAAGGTTACGATATTGATGAAACAAATTACGATATTGTTAAAAAAAGATTTGGCGATAAAATCAAAGTAGAATGTAAAGACTATTTGAAAACTGATAAGGATGAAAGGTTTGATTTAATAATCGGTAACCCCCCCTATGTTCATTGGAATAATATCCAAGAAGATATTAGAAACAAAATTCATACGGATGAATTTTGGAAACAGTATTCAAATGGCGAATGGGATTTGCTCTATGCTTTTATTATACGGAGTGTTGAAAAACTAAATGA
>MFWN01000090.1:5048-7617 GCA_001786395.1 Candidatus Pacearchaeota archaeon RBG_13_36_9 | reverse complement strand
CTCCTTCCGAAAGTAATTTTATAAATAATATTGAAAAATCCGCAGGGGGGATTGTCCTCCAAGACCGATTAGAGATCGGGGTGGGTGTTGTCAGCGGTTATGATGAGGCATTTATAATGGAAGATTGGCAGAAAAATAATTACTCAGATGAAGAAAAGAATTTTATCTTTCCGTTTATTAAAGCTAAAAATTGCAAGAGATTTTTTATAGAAAATGGCTCTCACTACATCTTTGTTGATGCCATTAAAACAGAAGAAGAACTAAAAAAATACCCTAAAATCTATGAAAGACTATTAAAGCATAAAGAAAAATTAAATGAAAGATATATGCCAAAAAATAAAAATTGGTGGAATTGGGCAACAATTAGAAATTTAAAGTTGTTTAAAAGTAGCCTAGACCAACCAAAAATATTCGTTCCTTGTACAGATAGAAGTCTTAAGGCGAGATATTCTTATACTTCTGATAAATATTTTGGGTCTGGAGATGTATTAATTATAATCAATAAAAATGGTTTGAAAGAAGATTTAAAATATATTCTTGCTTGGCTTAATTCTTCGCCGATTAATGAATGGTATAGAGTAAAGGGCTCTCATTCGGGCCATAGAATAAGATATACCCAATCTTACGTTAGCCAAATACCTTTAAAATTAATCGATTGGAATAACCAGGAAGAAGTAAGCACCTATAATAATATACTGCTTGAAGTAAATAAAATAATTGAAGGAAAAAGCAATCCTGAAGCAGAAAAAAGAATTGATGAATTGTTTAAGGAATTAATAAAGTAGATTTTTTATAACTTTAATCTCAACATTCTTTAACCTTGCAGGGCTCATTTTTAGACTGAACATTACCGACCCATTTATAATTTCAATGTAAGGTTTTGCATTAAGTTTTATTTTTCTCTTACCTTGAACTTTCACCCCACTAACATCCCCCAAAAAATAACTCTTATTGAAAAGAAGTGTTCTATATTTCCCTTTCTTATTTTCTCCCTTTCCTTGACGTTCATAAGAGTAAGTAGCATTTTTACCTTCAGGACTATACATTTTGTCCATGTTTGCGATATAAGCACGATCTAATAAAACATAAATAGCATATGTATTAAATCGGACTCTAAACTTCTTCTGAATTTTCCTTATTCTTTTTCTGAAGTCTAGAGGTAATATGACATTTAATTTTTCATCATCATATTTCTCTTGACTAAATAATCGAAAACCTGATTTAACTTCAATCATACAATAAACATTCTTTATTATGTCGTGCATGAGCTTTTTGTTATCTAATACCTTAGTCATCCAATATTCTGGGTTTTTTTCTAAAATCTTCTTGTCGTCATCAACAATGCCGACCAAGTTGGACAATTGGTTTAAATTAAGTTTATCGAAATTTAAGCCATACTTTTTTTCAAGTTGTTTAACATCTTTATTTCTTATTAATATAAAATCGGGCCTTTTTGGAGCATTAGTTGTATCTTTTTTCCTTGTATTAACTTGAGAGCCAAAATAAAATATATTGAATCCATTATTCTTTTTATTGGCTTTAAAATAATCATAGATGGTTCTCTCAGCCCATTCTCCATATTTTTTATTTAATTGAAAAACATTAACCATAAGAGACTATGCCTGCCTCTCTAAAGCTAAGATAAGGTTTCGCTCTTTTCTTGTTATATTCTATAAACTTTTCTATAATAAAATCTACAGATTCCCTTAGAGTCCTGTTTATTTCAAAATCGGCATTATGAAAATCTGCCTGAAAAAGATTTTTTGGATTAGTTGCTAAATCCTCGCTTTTTATGCAAGAGATAGGGATAATTTTTATATTTCCAGATCGAATATTGTAAGCTACGCAAAAGTAATCTCTATTAGTTTCATTAAAACTTATTTCACCTTTTTTTAATTTTATGATATCCTTTGCTAATTTTTCTTCAGTTATTGATTTTAGATTATATTCTTTGTCTAAATCATAAAAGATCAGGTACCTCAAGTATTTCAATCCCGAGATATTATCTTTTGTTCCTCCAACTCCTGATTTAAAGTTAAAAGGGAAAAATTCTTCTTTGTAGATAATGGCAAAATCTGTCCAAAACCGATCATCTCTTTCAGGAGTTAAAACTTTTGCTGTCTCACCTTCAAAATTAAAGGTAGAATGGACTCTGCTAATCCAATCTTTTTCTATAGCTTTAGCATTTTCTCTCCCCTCATAATGATCCGTATGTGAAATTATTGGAACCAATTCTACTAATTCTTTACATAATCTTATGCCTAAAGAAACATACTCTTGCTTATTCACTTTATTTAATCAATCCTATTTCTTTTAATTTTTCAATTCTTTTTCTATGTTCTTCTTCAGAGATAATCTCTTTTTTCTCAGAGTCTAATCTTTTCTTGATCTCTTCTTTTTCTTTTATCCTTTTGTTTTTTATTTCAATTGCCCCTGCCCTATGCCTAAATGATGGAACGGTCATAAAAAATTTAAGAACTCTAAGTTTAAATAATTATGCGAACTTATCCCCACCAACTCTCTCAAATCATTTATCTCCCAATCCGCCCCACTCCTCCCCTTACCCACA
>MFWN01000090.1:3224-4834 GCA_001786395.1 Candidatus Pacearchaeota archaeon RBG_13_36_9 | reverse complement strand
AGTTTTTAATCCTGCAGATATCATGGCGTCCACAGCAGCTTCGCAGCTTTTCTGCTTCATTTTCATGAAATCAATCAAAGTATTGTCCAAATCAAATAAAATCGCTTTTATCATGTTTTATTTTCAAGCAGCCATTTCCATAATGGAATATATTTTATTTTTATGCCTTCAACAGTTTCTTCGTTCTCAAGGTCTTCAGTTATTATGAGCCCTTCTTTTAATTTCAGCTCCTTGCATGCTTCGGCAAGGCCTTTTAATTCCCTTTCTTTTGTTTCAGGTTTGGAAATATTCCAGCATGCCTGGATTGCCCTGTATTTTTTTAGGCCATTTTTTACAATAAAATCACACTCTTGCTTTCCTTTCCAATAAAATATTTCATTCTCCTTTGAATAAAGGTGGTTATAAACAATATTTTCAGCAATTCTTCCGTAGTCCTCCTTGAAAAGGAATGAAACAGAATTCCTTAAGCCAATGTCTGCACAATAAACTTTTTTTGGATTAATAATCTGCTCTTTCTTTTTCCATGAAAATTTAGGAATGAATGAAATCATGTATGAATCAGAAAGATATCCTGAAAATCTTTCAGCAGTCCCAAGAGAAATATCAAGAATCTTGCTTATTTTATTCACAGACGAAAGGGTTGAAATGTTAGTAAGATAATATTTTGCAAGTTCTTCAAGTTTTTGCAATTCTTTTATTTTATATCTGGCTGCAATATCCTTGATTAGAATATCTCTGAAGTAATTTTTCAGCAAATCAACCTTATCATCTTCGCGAACAGTCAAGGTTACCTTAGGAAATCCTCCCCACTTCATGAATTCTTTTAGATTTCTTTGTATAACATGCCTTTTAGATATCTTGTCCAGTTCATCGCTAATATCAATCTTGTTAAAAATAAGAAATTCTCTAAATGATAGGGGATATGCTTGAATATCCAGATGCCTTCCAGTAATAACAGTTGCATAATCTGAACTCAGCAATTTTGAATTAGACCCGGTTACCAAAACATTTATTTTTTTGTTTTCATGCAAAAATCTTGCAAATTTTTCCCATGCAGCTACAACCTGCACTTCATCAAGGATAACATAATGCTTTTTTGAAGGGTTAAACTCAGTCAAGTAAATCTCATATATTTTATTCAGTGCATCGAGATCCAATCCTATAAACCTGGGATCTTCAAAGTTAACAATCAGGATGTCTTCCTTATTAACGCCCCCATCAATAAGATTTTGGCAATATTGCGAAAGCAAGGTTGATTTTCCACATCTCCGGATCCCTTTAATTACAATAATCTCCATTGTCTTTGCCTTTTGGGATATTTTTTCTGAAAAAAAATGCCTTGCTATTCCTGCAGGCAGGTCTTTTTTCCAGTAATTCCAATCATTCAATATTCCAAGTATAAGTGACTTATCCATAATTTACCCATGTTTTTTAAGTTTATAAATGTACCCTTTCTATGGTTAACTTTTAGTCAAAAGTTAACCACCTATAGTTAAGTCTATAGGCAATAAAAAACTTATAAGCCCATGATTACAGGCAATAACTCTCCCCTTCCCTTTCTATATCAAACGCATTATATTTTCGTAGTTTTTTATGCGTTTGATAGATAG
>MFWN01000090.1:0-2943 GCA_001786395.1 Candidatus Pacearchaeota archaeon RBG_13_36_9 | reverse complement strand
TTGCTTTTATCATTCTTCCTCCAAGTCTTTCCTCTTGCTCAAGCTTACTCTCCAATCTTTCTCTATCTTAACTTTATCTTTAATTTCATCTTCGATTTCTCCCTTGAGAACTTTGCTGTTAAGTTTAGGATAGCAAACCATTGAGCATTCTTCATAAATCCCTTTATCTTTCATTAATTTTATGAAGGCTGCTTTGTCTTTTTCATCTTCTGGCATAACAATTTTATCAAATTCTTTAACCGATGCTTTTGAATTGCTCCCATAAATAACGTCAACTTGTTTTTGCTTTGCAAATTCAATTAAATTAGCCTTCAATTCATCTTGCTTTTCTTGAAGTTCCGAGAGCCTGGCTTTAATTTCTGCAAACTCATCAACAAACTTCACTCCCTCATCTTCCTTAAACTCTTTTACTGGCATTTCTTCTATTTCTGCAAGATGCTTAAAACTAGGGCATGCGGACTTATATCCGCACCAATCGCATAATTTTGTAGGGTTTGTAGGAAAATCCTTTTCTTTAGTAGCTTCTTCTATTTCCTGAATAGCTTCAATAACCTCTTGCTGCAATGCTTTAAGCTGCTCCTCTGTTCTCTCGCTTGTTATTTCCTTGTCAAAAGCCAGCATGTGCCACTTAAGAATAACTCTTTTGGCGTCTTTGAATTTATCTTTAACCCAGATAGAATACATAGCTAATTGCCTGTCTGAATCAGCTTCTTCTTGCATCTTTATTCTTGAATTTGTCTTGTAATCGCAGACAAAATAAGTGTCTCCCTTGCATCCTAATTTATCAATTCTTACATGCCACTGATTTCCATCCGGCAAAGTTAACCTGTCTTGAGTTTCTAATCCAATAATAGTCATATCCTCTTCTTTATGAGAATCATAATAATCTGAAATGTATTTCTCCCCCATTTTCTTGTAATTATCTGCTTTAAGCCCTTCATTTTCCCTGACAATTAAAATATCCTCGGAATACTCTTTTTCCCATAAATCTCTGTAAAATTTTATTAGAATCTCCTTTGAAACGTTCTTCTTAAATTTTTTATCCTTGTACATCTTTTCAAGGGTTTGATGCACAAGATCTCCCATAAAAGCCTCAATTGTCTGCGAGATTTCAGGCTCAATTTTATCAATATAATGAAGCTTATACTGATATGGGCATGTTTCAAATGTGCTTATTTTTGAGTTTGAATATATTACCATGTTTTATTTTTTATTCCTCCATTTCAATTTTTCCTTTCTCATCAATTCTTGCAACTTGCCAGTCATATTTCATTTGAATGACTGCTTTTTTAACCTGTTGCCTAAGCATACTCAGTTCGTTACAGCACTTTGTTTCCCTTGTTAAGAATAATACTTCACTTATGCTATCTTCTTTATTCATTCCCTTAAAAGCCACAAAATCTACGGGGCTAAGAATTGGCTTTATATCAAAAGGATTTAGCTTTAAAGCTTTTAATCCTGAACAGATTAACTGATTACAGGCTTTCTCAGCAGAGGTTCTCCCCTTCTCTACTGCAAGCTTCCTTATTTCAACTTCCTTTTCTTCAAATCTTTCTTCTTTCTTATCTAAAAACAAGCTTTTTTTCTGATAATCATCCAGCCAAGTACGCAAAGCGGGCCCTTTCACTTTTAATTTTAAGTCTGATACTCTGACAATCTCGCCACAACAAGGACAAATACAAAGTATTTTTCTGAACTCTTGGAATTCTGCAAATAGCTGGCTCATTTGAATAGCTTGTATGAAACTTTCCTAGCTTCAACAGCCTCCTTTATTGCTTTTTGATGACCATTTAGCCTTGCTCCGCCGCTTTTAACTTCTACAAAGCTTAATGAATGAATATTATTGTTAGAAAATCCATTAAAAGTTATAAAATCAATAGGCTCCCCTAAAAATCTGCAATCCGCAAGGCTCCATTTAAAATCCTTCATTGTAGGCAATATAACCTCCAGTTTTTTGCCTAAATTTACTGCCATTGCTGTATTTTCTGCTCTGTCTGTTGCAAGATTCTTTTTTTTCTTTAAGTCTTTTTCTCTTTCCTTCAGCGCTTCTAGGAGCTCTTTTTGCTTTTCAAGCGCTTCAGAAGGAAAAGGTTTTGTTCCATCAAATAGAATAGCATCTGATAATTTGAATTCTCCCCCACAAGGGCATTCAGCATAAAGATTTGATCCTTTAAGCTGCTTAATCAGCTCATCTTCTTTTTTCATAAAACAAAGAACAGATTATACTATAAATTCTTTTCTATTGGCGTTAATGCTTCCATTTTAATAACCCATACTTATCAGTTTTCTTATAAAAATGCTTTTTTCCATCAAATAGCTTCTTTGGCCAGTCTTCAGGTTCTCCCTCCTCTGAAATATTATCCAAAACTCTCTGCAATCTATTTTTTTCCATGCCCGGCTCGTATATCTTAGCTTCTTTTGCTCTGCCTTCTGTACTAAATGGATACAGCCCATATTTCTTAATATGAGAAAGAATTTCTTCAAAAGTAGACTCCTTTCCCAATTTTTTTAAAGCAAGTATGGTCGCTTCCTTTAGAGTCTTGGATATTAAACTAACAGTTACAGTCTCCCAATTGTCTTGACCTTTCACCCTGCTTGCTCCTTCCCAATCTCTCCCATAAGGGTTATATTTCAATTCATTTTTTAAGATCAGAGGGATTATCCATTTAAAACCATATGAGGGCTGAATTGCATAAGACTTCTTTTTTCCATTTTCTAAATAAAACTGATTTTCCTTTATGCCCTTAACTTCTGCAGGAGTTAACGTATAAATTTTTCCCCTTCCTTTCCCCTCTATCTTCCTTATTATTTCCTTTAGCGGTCCAATTGGTTCTTTTCTATTCATTTTAATAATTATCAAAATTGCTTTATCCCTAGATTAAATTTATATTATTACTTGAAAATGGTAATATTTAAATGTTTCTTTCCCTGTAAGTATAAAGG
>MFWN01000089.1:47952-57910 GCA_001786395.1 Candidatus Pacearchaeota archaeon RBG_13_36_9 | reverse complement strand
ATTTGGGAAAGAGAGTTTATGTGATTATTACAAAAAAGAAAGTTAAGGCTTAACTTAATGACATTGGGCGTTGAATCTTTAACCTTTTTTCGCCCTTTTTATAAACTTCCTATAAGAGAGCAAGCCAAACTCGCTTATAACTCCTTTGATATATTTCTTTTTTATCAGCTCAAATGCAAAATTGACTATTCTTATCTTTTTGGTGTCCCATATTTCTTCTGATGGCCTTTTTTCCAGCTTTATCTTTTTAATGTATTTCATAGAATCTGCGAGGATGTAAACTGGAATCTTGTTGTATTTTGATATCTGTGCAAACATTCCAGAGCCTATTTTATTGATTGTGCCTTTTTTCGTAACTGCATCTGCGCCCAATAAAACCAAATCTGCTTTTTTTGTTCCCTGCTTTTTTTCCAACGCAACTGCACCTGCCGCATCAACAAACAGGGTAGCTTTTATTCCTGCTTTTTTAAGGTCTTTGGCTGTTTTTCTTCCCTGATACAAAGGCCTTGCTTCGGTAAAATAAACTTCGAATTTTTTTCTTTTTTTCTTTGCATATATTAGGGCTTCGACTACAGTTGAAGAGTGGCAGTGAGTAAAGATAACATCATTTTTCTTTATGAGCTTAAAAACTTCCTTGTTGATTACTTTCTGATTTTTATTTAATCTTTCTTTAAGCTCCTTTATTGTAAGAGTTTCTGCCTGTCTCAGGACATTAATTAAAAATGGTTCGGTTGGCCTCAGGGAGATAATTTTCTTCCTGGCAGATTCTGTGGGCACTAATTTATAAGCAGTTAATCCTGCAACAGCGATGTTTCTTGCTCCCTGTATTTTTATGGAGTTAATATCTCTGCATATTTTTTCAAACCTCTTTTTGCTGCTTAACATAAGAATCTTAATTAAGAAATGTATTTAAACTTAATTTTTTATATATTTAAAGTGAAAGCCATAAGTTTCCCTAATGGATATGGCTTTCCCTGAATACCAAAGGCGCAGTTGAGGAATTATCGGCGTCCTTCGGTATAAAGACAGAGAGGCAAAAAATGCTAGAGATGCTTATAAACCCAAAAAGAGCGCAAAAAAGGTCGTGGGAGATGTTTCTCATCGGCTTAGTGTATGGCTCCCTTTCTATAATCCTGGTTAATTGGATTTTTGGAGAGGATGCTGTTTTGGCAAAATATTCCGGCATTTTGATTATCACTTTTTGTGTCATGTTTTCCATGCCCTATATGTATTATGCTATAAAGCTGGAAGAAGAAAAAGACATGAAGATAGAGGGGGCGTTCAGGCTTTTAAAGGAGCACAACAAAACTCTTTTCGGATTTCTGTGGCTTTTTTTAGGATTCATAATAGCTTTTTCATTTTTTTATATCGCCTTTCCTTCAGAGAACAATTTCAGGGCGCAGATTGAAACTTATTGCATGATAAACAGGCCCGCGAATTTCAATGAGTGCACAGAACAATACGGCATTAAAGTCTCTGGAAAAACAACCGGCTTTCTTACATCCAAGGAAAAACTAATTGCGATTTTTACGAACAACATTTACGTTCTTATGTTCACGCTTATCTTTTCCTTAATTTTTGGGGCAGGCGCCATATTTGTCCTGGCTTGGAATGCCAGCGTAATTGCGGCTGCAGTGGGGATTTTCTCAAAATCCAACCTAGCCAGCCTGCCTTTAGGCGTTGCAAGGTACATGATTCACGGACTTCCAGAAATAGCTGCATATTTTATCGGGGCAATGGCTGGGGGGATTATAAGCATTTCTGTGATAAGGCATAATATAAGAAGCGAAAAATTTTGGTCAGTTCTGCAGGATTCTCTCAACTTAATAATTCTTGCAGTTATTGTGCTGTTTGTAGCTGCATTAGTAGAAGTCTTTATAACCCCCGCATTATTCTAAAGCATACTCGAGATGGATAAAGTTTAAAAACATAGAGTTTTATAACAAGGTAAAATGGTAAGATATTTTTGCCAAAAATGCGGATATAAATTTGAAAGTGAGAAAGTTAAAGAGATTTGCCCTTATTGCGGCAAAAAGACAGTTGAAGAAGAACAAACTGCTGAAGAGATTATGAAGGATGTTGAAAAGATTCTACAATAAAACTTTTGAATAAAATATGGAAGAAGCTAAAGAAGAAAGAGTCAACGAAGGACTGATAGACAAAAGGAAAGAAAAGCTGGTTGCTTTTTTTAAGAAATCAGACGTTTGGGTAGTTATTGCCCTGCTAGCAGCCATTATTTTGGGGGTTTATATAAGAAGCCTCCCTATGCAGGACCATTCTTCAGCTTTTCCTTCCCTGGCAGAGTTTGTCTTCAACCCATGGAAGTCTTTCAGCGGAAAGCCCGGACTCTGGGATATAACAACAAATACCTGGACTCTTGGCCCAGACCTAGACCCTTGGTTATTCTTAAGGTACGCCAAAGCAATTGTGGAAGAAGGCAGGCTGCCAGAGTTTGACATGATGAGGAATGTTCCTTTAGGTTTTGAAACGGCAAGAGAAACTATGCTTCTGCCTTATATGATTGCATGGACTTATTATATATTCCACTTTATCAACCCAGCCGTAAGTGTAGACTTTGCAGGCGTTGTTTTTCCAGTGGTTATGTTCGCATTAACCATTCTTTCTTTTTTCTTTTTTGTAAGAGAAATTTTCATAAGGAAAGACAAAGAAAGCAGAACTAATGCCAACCTTATTGCCCTACTCTCTACTTTTGTTATGATTGTCATTCCTGCTTTTGTATCGAGAACTGTCGCAGGAATTCCTGAAAAAGAATCAGCAGGGTTCTTTTTTATGTTTTTAGCGTTCTATTTCTTCATCAAAGCCTGGAAAACTGAGAACCTCAAGAGTTCTTTGATTATTGGCGGGCTTGCAGGAGTCTCTACTGAAATTATGGCCATGGTTTGGGGAGGGGTGCAATACATATATGTTACAGTAGCAATAGCAACGTTTCTTGCATTTATACTCAACAAAATAGGCAAAAGAGAATTTTTTGTCTACGCGCTTTGGATTTTAGTTCCTTTCTTAAGCTCTGTCCTCCTTAACATTTTTGGAATTTTTACAAGAGCTAAGATTTCAGATTTTTTTGTTTCCCTGGACACTGGCATGGCTTTCGTAATGTTTTTTATAATGCTAATTGATTTTCTTCTATGGAATACAAGACTAAAAGAGAGCAAGAGAGTATCAAAAACAAAGATTCCACACAACATCTTATCCATGATTATTAGCATCATATTAATTGCGATATTGTCTTCTTTAATTTTTGGCATGGACTTTATACCCAATAAATTAAAAGCAATTAACCAAATGTTCTTCGTTCCTGCAGTGGGAAGATGGCAAATTACTGTTGCAGAAAACAGGCAGCCTTATTTTACAGAATGGGAAGACAGTTTTGGTCCGCACATCAGGGGAATTGCATTACTGTTCTGGCTGTTTTTCATAGGCTCAATAGTCTTATTCAAGAAGATGCTGGCGAACATAAGGAAAAAAGATGCATGGATTCTTACAGGATTGTATGTTTTATTCTTTTTTGGCTTAGTCTTTAGCAGGTATTCTGGAAACAGCACCTTTAATGGGGAGAACTTCATAAGCAAATTTGCCTATTATGGAGCAGCTTTGGCTTTGATTGGGGGGCTTATCTACTACCATGTAAGGTATTTTAGAGAAGGAAACAAGGGGTTCCAAAATACTGATTATGGATACTTGTTTTTATTTACTTTGTTTGCGCTGTGCTTGTTTAGTGCAAGAAGCGCAGTCAGGGTTATAATGGTCTTGGCGCCTATTGCACCTATTTTCCTGAGTTTTTTAGTTGTTGAATCTTTTGAAAGATTCAGAAAAACAAAAGAAGAAACTTTTAAAATAATAATGGGCCTTCTCACTATCCTATTCTTGGTGCTAACTGTATTTATCTTTTGGACTTATTATAATCAGGTAAAGAACGAGGCATATAGTTTTGTTCCCTCTTATTACAACCAGCAGTGGCAAAAAGCAATGGAGTGGGTAAGAGAAGAAACTCCAGAAGATGCGGTTTTTGCGCACTGGTGGGATTATGGCTATTGGGTACAGTCCATAGGGAATAGGGCAACAGTAACTGATGGGGGAAACGCCATATCTTTTTGGAATTACTGGACCGGAAGGCTTACCTTAACTTCTCCTAATCAAAGTGATGCTTTAAATTTTTTATACTCTCATAACGCTACCCACTTTTTAATAGACTCCAGCGATATAGGAAAATACACTGCTTTTTCAAGTATAGGCTCGGATATTAATTACGACAGGTACTCCTGGATTCCAACTATGGTCACTAATGAAAAACAAATGCAGGAAACAAGAGAGGGGGTTATCAGGATTTATCAGGGCGGGGCAGCCTTGGACGAAGATATAGTGTATAATGCAGATAATAAATCCGAGATTTTCTTGCCAGGGCAAAGCGCTGCAATAATAGGCGTAGTCGTTGAAACAAAGACCGACAATGATAGTATCACATTCAAGCAGCCAGAAGGGGTGTTTTATTTCCAGGGACAACAAACGAGAATCCCCCTAAGATACCTGTATATTAAAGGAGAACTAATAGACTTCAAATCTGGGATAAATGCAACTGCATTTATTATTCAGAGAATAGACCAGGTAGGGCAGCAGGTAAGAAAAGACGACCTGGGAGCAGTTATCTACCTATCCCCCAGAATAATGCGCGGATTTTTGGGGCAGGTATATTTGTTAGATGACCCTCTTAAAAATTTCCCTAATTTTGAACTTGTTCACACTGAACCTAATCTTATTATAGATAACTTAAATTCCCAGGGCATGGGATTAAGTGACTTTGTCTATTTCCAGGGGGTGCAGGGCCCTATAAAAATCTGGGAGATTAATTACACTGGAGAAGAAAAGTTCAACCCAATGTATATTGACAGGGACAGAACCAAGTATATAAATTGGACTCTATAAAATGGTAAAATGGAACCTTTACTGATTATTCCTGTAATACTGGCTTTTTTTCTTACTCTTATAACACTGCCTTCTTGGATAAAAAGGGCAAAAAAAGGCGGTTTAAAGGGCAGGGATATTAATAAATATGAAAAACCCGAGGTAGCAGAATGCGGAGGAGTTATTGTGATAGGGGGATTTATTATAGGAGTGTTATCTTATGTTGCAATAAAAACTTTTGTCTTGAATACAAATACAACAACTGTCGAAATATTGGCGTTAATAAGCTCAATTGCACTAATCTCCTTTACAGGATTAATTGATGATATCCTGGGGTGGAAAATAGGGCTGGGAAAAAAGATAAGGATTTTTCTAGTTTTCATTGCAGCAATTCCGCTGATGGTTATTAATGCAGGAAACTCAACAGTTTGGATTCCTTTTTTTGGAGAGATTGGTCTTGGCATTATCTACCCTTTAATAATAATCCCAATAGGGATAATTGGGGCAGGAACAACTTTTAATTTTTTAGCAGGATTTAATGGGCTGGAAGCTGGGCAGGGAATATTAGTTTTAGGTGCATTAAGTATAGTCGCTTTTTTAACTGGAAACTCCTGGCTCACTTTAATAGGATTATGCGCAGTTGCAAGCCTGACTGCTTTTCTTATATTTAACAAATATCCCGCACAAGTATTTCCAGGAGATGTAATGACTTATCCAATAGGCACTTTAATAGCAATATTTGCAATTTTAGGAAATTGCGAAAGAATTGCAATCTTCTTTTTTATCCCTTATATTGCTGAAACAGTTCTTAAATTAAGGGCAGGTGTTAAATTAGACAAAGAATCTTTTGGAAAGCCTCAAAAAGATGGCAGCCTTGAGCCGCCTTATAGCAAGATATACGGCCTAGAGCACTTATCAATTCTTATATTAAAAAAAGTAAAAAAAAGCGGCAAGGTATATGAAACTGATGTGGTTTACTTCCTGCACGGAATACAGATAGCAATAATAATACTTGGATTCATAATTTTCTGGAAAAGTTTAATATGAAATCGGGAACTAAGAAATTTTTCATTGGCGGGGCAATATTGTTCGTATCCTATAATCTTTTTAATCTTTTTAATCTTATATTTAATTTTATGGCTGCAAGGAAGCTGGGTCCTGCGGATTATGGAATATTCGCGGCTATAATGAGCCTTATATTAATATTCACATTCCCTATGGAGTCTATACAAACAGTTATCTGCAGGATGACAATTAAATTTAAAGTAGGAAAAAAAGATTATGAAATCAAAAGGTTAATGATAAATTCTTTAAAAAGATCTTTAATTTTTTCAGCCATAGGGTATATTTGTGTTCTTTTAGTCTCATCAGTTCTAGGTCAAATCATCCATATAGATCAGAATTTGCTCATCCTGGCAGGGTTATATTTATTTGGGACATTCCTAATTCCCGTAACACGGGGCACCTTGCAAGGGACAAAGAGGTTCACATCCTTAGGGTTGACTTATATAGTTGAGGGGGCTATTAATCTTGGACTGGGAATCCTATTGATATATCTTGGTTTTGGAGTTAGCGGTGCAGTTATTGGGGCAGTGCTTAGCATAATCATTGCATTTTTTGTTTCATTTATTTTCTTAAAAGAAATACTGTATTTAAAAACTAAGGAGATTAAAGACGACAAAAAAATCTCTTATCCCCTGGCCTCTTTAATCGCAGTCACTTGTATAGTTGTCTTGATGGCTATGGATATCCTAGCAGCTAAAATATTTTTCCCCCCAAAAGAAGCGGGATATTATGGGACAATCTCTTATCTTGGCAAGATAATCTTTCTCGGCACCTGGGGAATAAGCAGGGCAATGTTCCCGCTAGCATCTGAAAATTATGATAAAAAAAAGGACTACATGCCCTTGTTAGAAAAGACGTTCGTGATAATATTTTTTATATCTTTCGCAGTCTGCACTATTTATTTTCTTTTCCCAAGATTGATAATAGGTACCTTATATGGTGAGCAGTACCTTATTGTCTCCAGCCTCCTTGCATATCCTGCAATATCTATGATGATGCTTTCCTTAACAAATATATTTGTGCTGTTTAATATATCTACAAATCATCCTAAAAGAAACTATATAGTTGCATTTTTTGTTCCCTTAGAGATTCTAGCTTTAAGCATTTTTAATTCCTCATTGCAAGAATTCAGCATAACGCTGGTAGTGTCTAATATGCTGTTATTTTTTGCCATGGTCTTTGTCTCTTTAAGAAAAAGTCTTTAGAAAATCATAAAAGGTTGAAAATTCATATTTGTTTTTTTTGCACCATTGAATATATGCCGTAAGGGTCTTACACATCTCTGCGCCAGAACGTTTCTTCATCAGATAAACAGGCAAATTGAAGTTTTTTAAATCATTGAACTCCCAAGGATGAAAATATAATACAACGAACCCTGGGTCTTTAATGCAGGACCTCGTTAGAGATTTAATATAGTTTAATCCAAATAACCGAAAAAATATCCAGAATGGAAGCCTAAATGTTTTATGAACTGATATAGGGACTATTGTGATCTTCCCTCTATTAAACAGCCCTCTTTTCCCAGAAAGGTTATTATACCTGCCTGGAAGGAAAGTTGGAGAATAGGAAGAATCGTAACGAAAACCCATATTGGATAGAGAACGAGAGTCTACTCTTGATAATCTTGGCATCCTAAACCCATATATTTTTTTTCCAATAAGGCGTTCTATTATCTCTTTAGATTTTTTTGCATTTTCTGCAGAATATCTCTTTTTCAAATGAGAAAGGCTATGGGAAGATATCTCATGTTTTTTTGATATCTCCTTAATCAGTTTAGGATATCTTAAAGCAAAATCTCCAGTTACAAAAAAAGTTGCACTAATTCTTTCTTCTTTCAGGATCTTTAGAATAGTTTCCAAGCCTTTTCTACTAAAATCAAACTGCTTTTCTAAATCTAATTTTTGCCCGAGTTCCAATGGAAGATCAAATTCCTCTAAGTCAAAGCTTAATAAAACTACATTAGCCATATTTCCCGAGCAAATCTGCAGATTTTATTTTTATTAAACTAAAAAACATTTTTGCTGAGTCTTTTAGAAGCTTGACTTTTGTTCGTTTTTTTATGTGGCTTTCTGAAACTTTGGCTGGAATCTGTGTTATTTTGTACCCTTTTTTTATTGCTTTGTATATTAACTCGACGTCAAAAGCCCAGCCATTAATCTTCTGATTCCTGAAAAGCTCTTTTGCAATCTTATTTCTAAAGCCTTTTAAACCTGCCTGAGTGTCTTTAAAAGGCATTTTCAGGAACCCACGAATCAAAAAGTTAAAAGACTTGCCAATTATCTTTCTTCTCAATGAAACTGTTTTTTTGTTTTCTTTTAAAAGATCCCTGCACCCAATTATCACCTCATAGCTTAAAAGCTCTTTTTTTAATAAATTTAAATGATTTAAGGAATAGGCCAGGTCTCCATCAGTAAAGGCGACATACTCACCTTTTGCAAATTCTACTCCTTTTTTTACAGCATATCCCTTTCCAACATTAGGAAAATAGGATATATAAAAAACTTTTTTATTATTTTTCAGATTTTTCAAAATTTGTTTGGTGTTGTCAGTTGATCCATCATCTACAAATAAAAATTCATATTCTGGATTTTGCTTTGAAAAAGAAATTACTTTTAACAGGCTTCCATTTAAGTTTTTCTCTTCATTATAAACCGGCAAAATTACAGTCATTATACCTTTTTTCATGGTCTTCTCTTAGTTGTTTGTAAAATTAATTTGTGATTAGTTATTTTAAAAGATTAAAAGTAATGTATTTGTGCCCTAAGAAGTTATATACCAAAGTTATTGCTGTTGCAATTACCCTTGCTAAAAACTTATCAACGAGGCAGACTTCTATTAAAAACCACATTAAAACTATTGTGAATATTAGCCCTCCAATTGCAATTAAAAGGTAAAGTATGAACTGGTTATGCAGTTTCTTATACTGATTATTAAAATTAAGGTACTTGTTTAATAAAAAATTGGTTATTGAGCCGAAAATAAAAGACAGCGTTACTGACAAAGAATAATGGATGCCCAGAGAATAAAGAGAGAGGTAGTACACTCCCCAGTCTATAATCGTTGCAAATCCCCCAAACACTAAGTATAACATGAATGAACGGGAGACAAAAATTTTTGTCAGTTTATTAATCACCATTTTCTGTTTTTTCCTCCTGATACTCCTGGTCGGCATTTACTTCTTCGAGATTATGGCTTGCCCCCAACAAATTTTCTGCTGCATAAAGGCCGGTTAAAATAGAATGGTCCATGTTGTTGTATTTAAACAATCCCCCTCTGCCAATAGATATTAAGTTCTTAAAATTCGCCAGATACTCTTTAACTAACTTAATATTTTTAGGGTAAGAAGAGTCGTAAACAGGGTAAGCTTTCTCTGCACGAACTACAAATCCATCAAGATAGTCAGATTTTTTTATGAGCTTTATTTTTTCAAGCTCTGTCAGCGCCAGCTCAATTAAATCCTTGTCAGTCATTGACCAAAGCTCATCTCCCTCGGTGCAGAAATACTCCACCCCCAATGCTATCTTATCTGGATCAGAAACCATGAAATGGCTCCATTTTTTAAAATTTTGGACTCTTCCAATTTTTACTTCAGGAGAGTGTACATATATCCAAGTATCTGGGAATGGTTCTGAGGAGCTTAAAACCAAGCTTGCTGTTACAAAACTGCGATAATGCAAATTTTTTGATGCTTGGATTATTTCTTTTGGCGGCTGAGGAGATAAGCGCTGCACTAGCTCAGTAATTGGCATGCTTGAGATATAACTGTCAGAGCTTATTGTTTTTTGCTTACTTTTGTTTGAAATAACAATGCTTTTAATTTTATTATTTTGGTGGTTTATCTTTACCACCCTGTGGTTTAATAAAAGGCAGCCATTGTTTTTTAGGAAATTCTCTGCTATTTTTTCGTACATCATTCCAGGCCCGTATTTGGGATATTTAAATTCAGTAATTAGTGTTTTGATGCTACTGTTTT
>MFWN01000089.1:46389-47837 GCA_001786395.1 Candidatus Pacearchaeota archaeon RBG_13_36_9 | reverse complement strand
AAAATTCTTCTTTGAGGGTGCTTTCCCAGAGCTGGTTTACCTCTCTGGACTTTGAAAAAAACCTGTGCCCACCTATGTCAAAATGATTGCCTTTGTAAACGACTGTTTTGCTTAATCCCCCTACTTGCGGGTCTCTTTCTATTAGGAATACCTTAAAACCTCTGCCAGATAGCTTTAAAGCAGCAGATAGCCCAGCAGGCCCTGCCCCGATAACTGTTATGTCTTTTTTCATCCATCCAGTTAAATTAACTCCCTTTATAAAATTATTTGGGATGAATTGATTGTGTTTAGGCTGATAGTTATCTCTAAGAAAAGTATTTAAAAGAATTTTGGTTAAATGAGCTATGGACTATAAAAAATGGCTGATTAAAAACTATTATTCGCTTGCTTGTCTTGTAATTTTTGCAGTTTTATTTTACATGGGGGTAGGAAATTTGTTTGGTTATACTCTTGCCTATGATTATCCATTTACTTTTTTTGCAGAAGACCCTTTTTCCAGCTTAAAAGCAGCCATAAGCTTAAAAGACCTAGGGCATAATCTTTATGTTGCCCCGTATATGAACCTCGGAATAGAAAAAAGCTTGCCCCACCACGGTCCTGGCTTGGCCCACTGGATTGTTATTAATGACTCCCTGACAAATAACATTGGCATGCATAACTCCATGCAACTGTTAGTGGGGCTTATTTTTATATCACTTCCCTTTATTTTTATAAATTCTCTTAAACTAAAAAAGCCAGTGAAAATATTATCCCTAAGCTTAACTCCCCTTCTCTTCCAGACTAACTGGGTTATAGCTTATCTTTGGGGGCAAATTGGCGCAATAATGGGTGCATTTTTTATGTTCTCATTTTTTATGGTTTATAACAGCAAAAAACGGAAAAATCCATGGATAATTGCAATAATTTTATCTGCTGCATGCATTGTCCATTTCCCCGAAGGGTTTTTTTTAATGTTTTTTATTGCAATAGATTTTGCAGCAGATGCTTACTCTAAAAGAAAAAAATTGTTAGGCAATGGACTGAAAGGAGCAATAAAAGAGTACAAATGGCTTATCTTATCTGCAATAATTTTCCTTGTAATAACCGGATTTTATTTAATTATTTTTTATTATGGAAATCTCCAAAAATTTGATGAAGCCAGTCCTGAAACTGCCAAAGAAGGAATCTTTACATTTGTAACTCCAGATGAATTTGCCGGTATAAAGACTGTGAAAATAACTGATTTCAACTGGATTTTGCTGTTAGGAATTATTGCAGGCATGGTAATCCTGCTTATTTTTTACAAGTCTAGAACAAGATATATACTATTTTTCACTCTTGCAATAACTTTTCTTAATTATTATGGGTTTTTTACGCTTGCGGCGTATCGGGCTTTCCAGCACAGGGCTTTCTGGCCTTTTACACTAATGCCATTTTTCAGCATAGCAGTATTTTTCATACTTAAAGAG
>MFWN01000089.1:44150-46327 GCA_001786395.1 Candidatus Pacearchaeota archaeon RBG_13_36_9 | reverse complement strand
CATTTATAGTGTTTCCAGCTACCGGATGCTAACCGGGCCAGGAGTCATAACAAAAGAGCAGTTTGATGCTCTTCAATATTTGGATAATAATAAAAATGACAACGGAACAGTCCTTTTTGTCTATGAAGACGGGTATACACAGTTTCACCCGGCATTAAAAAGCTTATATTCCATAACTCAAGAGAAAAACATGGCTCTTGTACTGCAGCAGAAAGCAGATATTAAAGATAGTTTCTCTTTTTTAAGGGTTGAATATGGAACTCCTGCAGTCATAAAAGGCATGAAAATAGAGCTAGTAAACAGAGAATATTACTTTAATGCAAGCTTCTGTGATTTTGACTATTATATTCTAGATAAAATTTCCCCATTTGGAAACGAGCTTATACAGTTCAATAAAGTTCTCATGGACAGCATGAATCAAGATTCGCTCGGGTTATTTTATCAAAACAGCCAAACACTAGTTTTAAAAAGAAAATCAGATAATTGCTGGAGAGAAGAAGATGATAATAAATAAAAATCAAAAAGAAGCAGTGAAAAACACTTATAAGAAATTGATATTTGTTTATTTGTTTTGGATAGTCTTGTTTTCAATTACTTTTTACAAGACAAAACTAACCACCAACCTGATTGTTTCAACAAGCTTGTTTATGTTTTATATTCTAGTTCCGTACATCCTGCTGGTTCTCCTTGGAAAAATATACTCAATAAAAGAGTTTTTAATATTCGCTGCAACATACCTGGCTATAATATTGGTTTCTTCTTATTATATTGCAATAATCGGACTTAATGTCAAATACCATTTTATTGCACTTCCATGCTTAGTAATTGCAGGAGCATATGCTATAAGAAAAATAAGAGATAGAAAATTAAAAAAAGATTAAATTTTGTAAACGACTATCAGGGGCTGCTTTTGCTCCTTATCTGCGAAATAAGCATTTACTGCAGTCAGGTTATTCTCTTGAGGATAAGCATAACTCCAATCAGCACTCTTCTGGTAAGCAGAAAGAATAAAATATTTTAGTTCAGGAGTATTGTTCTTGAGGATAAGGAATTCTTCTTTAGTGTCTGGAAACCTTATTGTTTTTCTTTCAGAATAATACTGCATCATAGGCCATCCTCCGCATACAGCTACCTCATTTTCCTGGGAATTTTCTTTAAGCCATTTTCCCATTTCTTTAAAGTCCCCGTAAGAATCTTTCTTCGAAATTATCAGGTTATTGGAAGCTGATGCAAGAAGGTACGCAGACAAGCATAAGAAAGCTAATAAACAAATAATTGTAAACATCTTATATTTCTTGAACAAGCTCGAGGAAATTTTAAATACTGCAGAAGAAGCTATGATGAATCCGGGAACAATAGAACCTATAATAAGCCTGTCTTCAGAATAATTTACTGAATAAGCAGCGACAAGCACTGGAATTAAGAGCATTAACAAAAGGAAAAGCTCTTTTTCAAAGCCATTTTCCTTATCTTTCAGAATAATATCAAATTTAAGGAACATTTCATACATAAGAATTATTCCAATTATTAAAAATACAAGTACTGGCCAGGAATATAAACCAATCGGCATCCTAATATACTTACCTCCATAATTTCCGCCTGTAAGAAACAGATTATCAATAAGATTGGATATCCTGCTTTCCTGGGGAGCATTCCAGCCTCCTGCACCAGTAATCACAAAAGAGCCAAATTGGAAATAGCCCCAAATAATATAAGGAGAAAGGACAAGAAAATAGATAAGCAAAGCAAACCATATTTCTTTTCTTTTAAAAAAGGAGAATTTTTCAGTAATTAAAAGATAAATGAACATAGCCATCAGCACTGTTGCAACAGGCAGCTTAAAAAGAGTCCCTATTCCCGACATAACTGCTGCAAGATAAATATCTCTTGGCTTTTTGAATTTAATATACTTAACCAGAAAAAGGCAGGAAAAGACAAAAAAGAGAAGTGCAGGAACTTCAACAAGGAGCCTGAAAGTATAAAACATAGGAAGATAAGATAAAGAAAAAAGAAAAGCTGCTAACAGCCCAACTTTCTTATTGTAAATCTCTTTTCCAAGAAGGTACATTCCATAAACTGCCACTACAGACATTATAAGCATCATTAGCCTTGGCAAAAATTCTGTATAAGCAACCTTAAAAAGAATTCCCATAATGAACGGAAAGAATATTGGACGA
>MFWN01000089.1:42784-44013 GCA_001786395.1 Candidatus Pacearchaeota archaeon RBG_13_36_9 | reverse complement strand
AAGAAAAAGAATCAGGTTGTCTCTGTCTTTAAACCACCTTTGGACATTATTAATAAGCTCCTTATTTTTGCCTTTTCTAGCTTCTTCCATTTTTATTCAAATGATTTTATGGCTTTTAAAACTTCCTCTGCTGATATGCTATTGACTAATTCTTCTGAATAGGCATCTTGTTTCTCTGGAAAAAAGTCAGGTAATCTTGGAGAGACTATTTTTTTAAGGCAGCCATAGCCTTCCACTTCTTCCGGGGAGGTGCAAAAAAACAAAGCAACTGTCTTCTTCTTAAGGGCAAGAGAAACGTGAAGAGCAAAAGAGTCGCCGCAGACAACGAACTTACATAAATTAACCAAAGAGGCAAATTCCAAATCTTTATTCCTCGAATCATTAAAATAGACCTGGACTTGTTTTTGCTCTAGCTCAGAAACAATTTCCTTCTGCTTGTCTGCATCATCAGGACCTGCAAAAAGCAGGATTTGGTATCCTTTTTCTCTGGCTTTCAAAATAAATTCCTTAATTTTCCCTGCTGGCCAGAATTTAGACGGCCATCTTGGAGAAGAGCCGATGTGAATTCCAATTAAATTCTCGGCTTTCAGATTATTCTTCCTTGCAAAATCCTCAGCATATTTTTTATCTTCTTCTTTTAAGGCAATTGGATGGTGTTCTTTTTTATAAGGCAATTCAGCAGCCATAAACATCATTTCCTGATAGGTTTTTTTGTTGGTTTTTTTTGTTTCATCATCAAATAATGTATTAAGGTAGTACTCTGCTCCCAAGTTAAAAGCAGAGGCGAATCCATCCTGAGAAAAAAAACCGTATTTTTTTCCTGCCTGAATTCTATCAGCCAAAGAAGTAGCTTCTTCATCTATATCAAAATTGTAAAGTACATCAAATTTCCTAACTTCTTCATCAAAAAATTTCTGAGTTTTGTTTGGAATTTTAGGATGCTCAGAAATGCCTTTAGCATTTCTGACATAAGGGAGAACAAAAACAGAGTCTACATATGGGCTGTTTTCAATAAGCTCCTTATTAGAGTTTTTTGCCAGCCAGGATATTTTTGAATCTGGATATTTCTTTTTCAAAGCCAGGGCTATCGGAAGTGTCCTGACAATATCGCCTTTTGCGCCTAATTTTATAATCAGTATCTCCATAGCTATCCTTAGTAAAGTTTATAATAATAGCCCTTTTTTAAGCTTTATGAAAAAAGCGTATATCGCCGGGAAGTTATGCACCGC
>MFWN01000089.1:41862-42680 GCA_001786395.1 Candidatus Pacearchaeota archaeon RBG_13_36_9 | reverse complement strand
ACAAAATTTGTTACAAGTTTAGAAGAATTAGAAAAAGAGCTGAAAAAACTAGTCTAAGATTGAGCTGACATCAGCTCTCCGTATGAAGTATATCCTTTCATTTCTTTTAAAATAGCAGTAATAATTCGCGACCCGCTATAGCCTTCATCCGGACGATATTTTATTTTAGATTTCTTTATAATTTCGGTATGTGGAAAATTAAATCGATGTTTAAAAAAATATTTTTGAGGGGCTAGATAAAGCGCTTCGGTTGCATCAATGTGACATGTATGCTCTCCAAGAAGAGTTACCCCTATTTCACGACTATCTGAGATATGGTCTAAAAATCTATAAAAAACTAGAAGAAGAGGATATTCTCCTGTTTCTGGATCATTATCAACTAATAAAACCAAATCTCCGGACTGAGGATTTAATTTTCTTAAATCGAATTTTTTTTCTAATGACATGTATTAATAAGGAAATTCTCTTTTTTAAAGAATGCTGTTATAGAATATACAATTAATCTAAAGGTTTTGTCGATTCTATGGATGTTTCTCTCCAGCCATCTGAATAAACCTCTTTTTTATTCAAGTCTTTAAATGCTTCTCTGTAAATATCCAGCCTTGCCTTGTATAACTGAATAGTCCAGACAAACTCCTTAAAAGAGCGGGGATAGAATAACGCAAAAAAAGCTCCGTGCTTTATCTCATTCCAGAAAGATTTTGTTCTTGGCATTTCTGGATATAATTTTGAAAGATTTTCATGCCCCTTTATATTCCTTATCTTTTGTTTTTTCCAGTCTTCTAAGTTGTCTGGATTTTTAATATAAACTTCTGCAT
>MFWN01000089.1:23498-41853 GCA_001786395.1 Candidatus Pacearchaeota archaeon RBG_13_36_9 | reverse complement strand
ACCCTATCCCATATCCTTTTTGCCAGAACAAATAAGGTATCACAGAATCTTCAGATGCATCTAACGGGAAGTCTGTAATGATGCCTTTTCTTAGTGCAAATAAATAGCCAGAGCATTCAAGGAATTGCTTTTTTTCTGCATACTTTTTCCTTGCCCGATGTATTCCTGAAAGCAGCAAATGGCTCCAGTATCCGAATTTGGTTTCTCTTGAATCAATTGTGACCGGATGCCCTGTAACACATCCTATCTCTTTGTCCTGGAACATATTTATAATTTCTTTGACTGCATTGTCAGAAACATAAACATCCCCGTCAGTTAAAATGAAAAAGTCATCTTTTGTTCCGGAGAGCTTTTCAAATAATAAGTTAAGCGCGTAGCTTTTTCCCTCTCCAGGGTCAAGAAAAAAGCCCACTCTTTTGTCTTTTAGGTTCTCTTTAAGAAAATTTTTAACTTCTGGAAATGGGTCACATACAACTATCCTAAACTCCTGCGAAATTGGCTGCTTAAGAAACGCATTTACTGCTCTTAGAGTTGACTTTGGCTCATTATACGAGGTTATAATTATGTCTATCATTTTTAAAGAACTTGAAAGGGAAAATCTTCTGGCCTTATTATGACAATTTTTTCTCCTTTCTCTGTTAGAGCTTCTATTCTTACTTTTCTTTTTCCCTGTTTTCCTATCTCAGAAATCTCAATATCCTGGACTATGCCTGTTTGCCCTGCTAATATAATCTTTTCTCCTTTCTTCAGGTCTTTTGCTGGCTTTTTCATGTCGGAAATGTTGATGCCCGGACTCCATTTCCGAGCATCCCAAAAACCCTTTTAGGGTTTTTCTGATGGATGAGAGAGCAAGGAGGGGTTTAAAAACATTATTGAATTAAAATACCTATGAAAAATGCAATTGTTTTGTGCTCAGGCGGATTGGATAGCAGTGTAACTGCATACTTTGTCAAAAAAAAGCTGAATTACAAAAAAATGATAGTTTTGTTCTTTGATTACAGTCAGAGAACCTTAAAACAAGAAAGAAAAGCAAGCAAAAATGTGGCAAAAAAGTTTGGAGCAGGGTTTATTAAAATTTCGCTGCCAGAGCTTGCAGAAATCTCAACCTCTTTAATAAACAAAAGCAAGAAAGCAAGAAAAATTAAAAGAAAAGAGCTGAAAGACACAAAAGGCGAATCAAATAAGTATTATGTGCCGTGCAGGAATATTGTTTTTCTTGTATATGCCTTAACATTAGCAGAGTCTTTGCAGATCAAAAGCAAAAAAAACAGGGAAATTTGGGATATTTTCACCGGGTTTAAATGCGAGGGAAGAGAAGCTTATCCAGACACCACACCAGAATTTGTAAAAGAAATGAACAAACTTAAAAATATTGCAACAGGAATTAAGGGAAAAATTATTTCCCCATTGATAAAAAAAGACAAAGAAGATATTGTTGCATTGGGTAAAAAACTTGGAGTTAAAATGGAAGATACTTATAGTTGTTATATTGGAACAAAAAACAAAAGAGAGCATTGCGGCACTTGCCTTTCGTGCAGGCTTCGCCAAGAGGCATTTTACTGGGCAAATGTCAAGGACAAAACGAAATATAAAGAAAAAATGAGAGACTATAGAAAAGCTTGAATTGGCTAATTGCTAAAAACAAACGATTTAAAAAGAATAAATTAATAAAGTTCTTAAATTACTATATACAAAGAGAGGACATGATGGAATTACTTTATGAAGAATTGGCAAAAAAGAATGGTTCTCAATTGTTTAATATAGGGAAACAAATAATAATTGAATCAATCCCCAATATGCAAATGGAATTAAAGGAGATTTTTCAGCAGTTGGCAGAAGATTCTAGCTGGGTCTTTGAGAATTTAACTCAAAAGGATACTTCTTATGCTACGCATGGGTTTCATAAATATCCTGCCAAATTTATCCCCCAACTAGCAAAAAGATGCATAGAAGAAAATACAAACCTGAATGAACTGGTTTGCGACCCTTTTATGGGTTGTGGAACTACTTTAATTGAATCGCTGATTTCTGGAAGAAAAGCAGTAGGGGTTGACATAAATCCTGTTGCTTATTTAATCTCCAAAGTTAAGACAACCTCGATAAATCCGGAAAGATTAAAAAAAGAAACCGATAAAGTTCTGTCGGATTTGAATTTATATTCTGAATTAAAGAGCAAACAGAAGAGACTATCAAAAATAGAAATTTTACCAAAGATCCCTAATAATGATCGAATTGAATATTGGTTTCCTGACAAAAAGTCTAGAGAAGAATTAGGCATAATTTTGGGAAGGATAGAGGGTATTAAAGATAAAGATATTCGCGATTTTTGTCTATGCGCCTTTTCGAACATATTGAAAAATGCTTCTATTTGGCTAATGAAGAGCATAAAACCTACAAGAGATTTTAATAAGAAAATAGACTCTCCAACAAATTTATTTTCTCGCCAAATCAAGAAGATGATTAGGGGAAATGAAACTTATTGGAATGTTTTACCAACTAATATAAAAAATAATTTGAATAGCTATTTGAGCATAAAAAAGGAAGATGCAAGAAAACTTCCTATAGAAGATAATTCTGTTAGCTTAATTGTAACGTCCCCGCCATATGTTACCTCATATGAATATGCAGACTTGCATCAGCTTACTGCCTTATGGCTTGAGTATACCTGCAGTGTAAGCGAATTTAGAGAGGGGTTTATCGGTTCGGTCCATAAAAAAGAGTTTGACCATGATGGAATTAAAAGCAAATTAGCAAAACAAGAAATTGAAGAGTTAAGCAAAAAGTCAAAAAAAGAAGCAGAAGCAGTAAGAAACTACTTTTTTGAAATGCAACAATGCTTTGAGGAAATGTATCGAGTTTTAAAACAAAGGGGAAGAGCCTGCATTGTTATCGGAAATACAGAATTAAGAAAAGTCCCTATACTAAATGCCGAAGTTTTTGTCGAGATAATGTTAAATTTAGGTTTCAAGATGCATAAGATTGTAAAAAGAAGGATACCCTCAAAAGTACTGCCTCAAACCAGAGATTCAAAAACGGGCAGATTTACTGCAGCCGGAGAGGCAGATAGGCTAGCTTATGCCCATGAATACATTTTAATAATGGAAAAACTATGAGTTAATTAAATATGGAGAATTACAAACCAAACGTAAATAAGAACAGGGAATTTAAAGAGATTGCAGCAGACTTTTCTAACCCTCTCGATTCGATTAGAGAAGGAATAAGTAATTCTATAGATGCTAAATCTAAAGAGATTAACATTAACGCGAGTATAGAAAAAATAGACTTTCAAAATAAATTAGTGCTTGTATTTGAAGATGATGGAATTGGTATGGATAAAGAAAGAATAAAGTCCTTTTTTGATTTAGGAAATTCTAGTTGGAATGACGCTAGCTCAATTGGTGAAAAAGGGCATGGAACAAAAATCTTTTACAGAAGTGAAAGTTTAGAAGTAGAAACCGTAGACTTAGACGGTAATAAAATTGTAGCCAAAGTTGATAGACCTTGGATTACTTTGAACAATGAAAAAAGTGAGTTTAGAATAGAAATTTCAGATTCAGAAAAGGTAGAGAATACTAAACATGGAACAAAAATAAAGATTGTAGGGTTTTATGACAATAAAGCAAGTTTTTTTGAGCATAAGAAAATTAAGGATTATATTAAATGGTTTACAGCCTTCGGTTCCATAAAGAGATTTTTCAAAGAAGAAATGAAAACAAAATTAAACTTCAAGGGTGTTGATGTTAAAGAATTTGAATCTTTAAATGCAGGCCATCAATTTCCGGAAGAAGCTACTCTTGACAAGATAAGAGAAAGAATGAAAAAAGAGAATTTGAGCGGGAATGTTACAGATTATTTTTGTAAAAGATGGTTGGAAAAGAAAAATAAAACAATAAATTCTACAGTTGTTGAAGTTGAAATGGTTTTTTCTATAGAGGGTAATGAAACAGAAGTTAAAAAGAATTTGCCGAATAAAGTAACTTCTACAGACCGGTATGGTTTGTGGATTGCAAAAGATTACATTCCTATAGAAAGGAGAAATGACTGGGTAGGCGCTTTTTCAGGAAAAGCTATTTGGACACAATTCCATATAATTCTTAATTGCCAACAATTAAGCTTAACTGCAAATCGTAGTTCCGTTGGTAATTCTAATCAGGATGTTATTGATGGAATAAAACAAATTATTGATGAGAAATTTCAAGAGTTAAAACAAAATAAAGAGTATATAGAATGGGAGAGGCTCAAGGTGGATGAAGAGCTCGAAGCGAAGAAAGAAAAAGAATATGCTGATTTAAAGAAGAGATTGAATAAAATAACTAAAAGAGAAAAAATAGAAGAAATCACAGACTTGAGTGTTTTCAAACCAGAAAATGAAGTTGAAACGTTGCATCTTTTATCAAACTTAATTTACGGCAAGAAAACAGAGAGAATGAAAATTCCCGAGATAGATTTTGAAATCCTAGACATAGGCCCAAAAATAGGTATAGACCTTATAGTTAACTGGATTGATCCTGCAACACAAAGTGAGTCTAATAAAATAGTGGAAGTTGAACATAAACTGGAAAATTTCACAAAACATAAGCATTTTTTTAAACAAGTTCATGCTATCGTGTGCTGGGAGAAGGGTAAAATAAGTCCTGGGGAGACAATTCAGGATAGGGAAGAAAATAGATATGAGTTAAAAAAAAGCAAAACTGGGGCATATTTTTTTCAGAATCTTAAAGACGAATCGGACATCAAGAAAGTTTTTGTATTAAGCGAAATAATCAAGAGATTAAAAAAATGAAGTTTGTAGATTTGGTAAATTTATACGAAGAAAAGAAAAAGAAATATGGCGTTGATACATACAAGCATATTTCTGAACTTCTTGAAGAAGCAAAGATTTTACATAAAAAAGATTGGGAGAAACATCCCACTAAAAAGAAGGATCATGAGCAATCATGGAAAGGTTTTAAAGGAAGTGCTTTAGAGCGGCTAATATTATATGTCTTAGAAGATGCTGTTCAATCGTTAGGGTTGAAAATTATTAGCGGAAAGAAATTTGAGAGAACATACCCAAAGAATTTATCCTTAGAACTCAAACAAGTAAAGAAGAATCTTGCAATAGATTATGGTAAATTTGGTTTTCATCTCCCAGATGTTGATTTGGTTATTTACAATCCTAAAGATTTTAATGTGTTAGCAGTTCTATCTAGCAAATCTACATTAAGAGAAAGAATTGCACAAACAGGATATTGGAATCTTAAAATAAAAAATGATGCACTCACAAAACATGTTAAGGTGTTTTTCTTAACTCTTGATGAGGATGGCACTCTAACTAAACAGTTTCCCACTAAAAAAGGCAGGGCAATTGTCGAAATAGATACTGATGGGAGTTATGTTTTGAGCAAAACTAAAATTGAAGAGAGCAATAAAGTTAAAATGTTTGACAAATTTATCGAAGATTTGAAGAAATTATTGAATTAAGGAGCGTTATGGGAAAACAAACGATACAAAACCAATGGGGGATACTTATTTCTGAGACCCTTAGAAATAAGCCCAATGTCAAAGGAGCTTATCCCTCAAATATTGTAAAAAACAGAGAACTCCTCTTATTAGGACAAGTCGAACTAGCGAGAATTGAATCTGGCAATAATCAAAAGTTCCATGCAAGAATATATAGAAGTATCATGGACCGTTATTTTCAACAAAAAAATGGCTGAAGATATATTTCTTGAGCCCACCACACTATGGGACTTTCCAAAACAGAGTTATGGTCAAAATCCTAAAGGGGACTATAAGTTTAATGGCGTTACTCCAGCAGGAGTGATCTACAATCTCATAAAAAGATATACTAAAGAGGGAGATCTGATAGTTGACCCGATGTGCGGAAGTGGGACAACTATTGATGTTTGCAAAGAAGAAAACCGAAGAGTAATTGGCTATGACATTTTTCCTACAAGACAGGACATAATCCAGAACGATTCTCGAAAAATCCCGCTAGAAGATAACTCTATCGATATGGTTTTTATCGATTCCCCCTATGGAGATAATATAAAATATTCAGAAAATCCAAATTGTATTGGAAAAATATCTTGTGAAAAAGATGAATTCTATAAAGAATTAGAAAAAGTTGCTATAGAGATTAAACGAATTCTTAAAAAAGATAAAGTAGTCTGCTGGGTTATTGGAGACCACTGGAGAAAAAATTCTGGTTTTGTTCCTGTAGGCATAAAAGTTTATCAGATGTTAGAAAAACACTTCAAACCCGTTGATGTTATCTGTCTGACTAGAAGAAATCAAACTTCAAATACTCTATTGTGGAAACAAAGAGCAATAAAATACAATTTTTATTTAAGAGGGCATAAGTATCTGTTCATAATGAAAAAAGCCTAATACCCCTGCGGCGGTTTAATTTTTTCCCCTAATAAGTCCATATTCAGTTTTTTAATTTGCTCAAAAATACTGTTTATGTCTTCTAACAATTTGCTTATATCCATGCCTTTTTCCCTGGCTTTCTCCAGGGCGAATTCTTCTGTTTTCCAGTAATCCCTCTTGAACTTAGTGTTCAAATCCTTCCATTTTACATCTTTAAATGCTTCTGCTGATTCCTGATTAAATTTTATCCTGCCTTTTAACATCAAGAAAGCAATGGAAGGATATCCCAAATATCCCTGCCAGTAAGAGCCATTATCATTGCACATAATCGCATTTGTGCTTTCATTATATTCTACAGAATAGAACTTGCCCTTGCTTGAAGAAAAAACCTTTGCTTCATTTCCACTGACATCTATTCTTTTATCTCCAACGCACCCAAGAGCTTCGTAAATCTTTATTTTCGGAGGAAGTTTCCATTTCATAAAAATATAAGAAGATTGAAATTTATAAACTTGCTTAAGATACAATGGTAGTTAGGCCATCTTGATTATTTCTTGTTCTTAATAATCCTTTATTATGTTCATTAGCAATCCTCATGCCATCCACTGTTCCAATATCATCTTTATCACTGTCCATAACAATCTTGCATTTTGCCCCATTCCAATCTCTTAAAAAAGACTCTTTAGAAGCATAACTATGAACGTTCCATTCTCCCTTATCAAGGCCCGTTGTATTTTCAATTATTGCAACATACATGGGACTAGATGGCTTTTCCTATTTTTAAATATAATTATATTATAGTTTATATATTTTTATACATGATACCTGACTTTGTCGTACCAGACTTTAAAGGAAAGAGGCATGCTTCTGTAAGCAGGCTTTAAGATTCTTTCTCTTATTAAGTCAAAAATATATAAGAAACGGGTTGCTGTTAGGGCTGGAAACTGGTTTTTCAAGTTTCTTTTGACTCTCTCTTCTTCCAGCAGCCAGTTTAAAAGGAAACTTGGCATTAGCCCAAATCTTTTCTCTGTGACCGGGCCCCTCATTAAATTCAGAATTAAGTTAAGATAAATGTTTTTTCCTTTTAAAAGGATATGCTTGCTTCTGTCCCAATAATTTAAATATTGTGCACTGTCTTTTTCTGTCTTAATTGTACCATCCTGGACTGCTCTTCTGTATAACTGCGTGCCTGGAAAGAAAACAAGATTGTTTACAGAAAGATAATAAGGCTTTGGGAGCTTCTGAAGCAAGCGGATAAGGCTTATTATCTGCTCCGGAGTTTCATACGGATTAGATGTTATTACATCATACATTACAGCCAATTCCTTGTATTTGTTAAGAATTTTTGCTGCTCTTAAAACTCCTTCATCTGTCTGATTACGATGATAGATTAAATGGTTAGTTGATTCGCTTCCCTGTATCCCAATAATTATGTCGGTGCATCCTGCATCCACCAAAAGCTTAATTTTCTCGTCTGTAATTGTTTTAGGATCGCCTAAACACTTGAACCTCATATGCACTTGTTTTTTATACATCTCGCAGAATTTCTTAATGTCTTCTAAGGGCCTCATTGAAAAAGTGTCATCCCTGATGTCAAAATAACTAAGGCTGGGGAATTTTTTCTTCATGTATAAAATTCCTTTTATTATATATTCTGGAGAGTGCAATCTTAATATTTTCTTGCATTTTCCTTTGTACAGCTGATTAAAAAAACTATTACTGCAGTAGTCACATCCGTAAGGGCATCCCCTTCCAGTCAAGAAGAAGATTCCACCGCCTAAATCCTCTTCTTTGAATTCTCTGATGTTTCCTTTTTCTAAAATATAATGGGTTTCTATGTCAAAATCAGGCAGAGGCAAAGAATCTATATTGTCAATTATGTTTCTTACAGGGTTTTTTATTATCTTATTTTGTTTTTTTATCCATAAATTTTTTATTTTGTCTATGCTTTTTCCTTTTTCTATCGCAGAAGCTAACTCTATTATTGCCTCTTCTCCCTCTCCAATACAAACGATATCTGAAATAGTTACTGCCTGTTCTGGCGAGATTGTAGGATGAACTCCCCCATAAACAATAGGTACATTTAATTTTTTAAGGTAAGTTATTATTCTTTCTGCTCTTTTTGCAGTTGAGGCATAGGATGCAATTCCAACAAGCTTGCTTCCTTCTGCTATTTTTTCAAGCTGCTTTAATTCTGATTCTGTGTAGTTTTTTGAATAATCTTCGCTCAAAGCCATAAAAACCAAAGTAACATTATGCCCTGCCTTTCTAAGAACAGCAGAAATTGTCCTTATTCCCTGGTCAGAGGGAAATGTGGATGTGGAAATTAAAGTTATTTTCATTTTTTTCCTAATAATTTTTTATATTCATTTTCGTATCTTTTAGCTATATTATCCCAGCGGTAGTTTTGAGCTTTTTCATAATTGGTCTTGCCAATTTGTCTGGCTAGATTCTTATTGTCTACCAGCTTTAAAATGTTTTCTTTTAATTTTTCTATATCTCCATAGTCTGCAAAAAAACCGTTTTCACCTTCTTTCATCTCGTAAGGCACTCCGTTAACAGGACTTGCTACAACAGGCAATTTGGAAGCAAACGCTTCGAAAAGGGTTAATGGGAGACCTTCACGATAACTCGGCAAAACATAAACATCAGCTGCCTGGTACATTTCTGCTATTTTTTTCTTGTCTCTGATTGGAGGAATATACTTCATGTTTTTATGCCCCTTAATCAGCTGCTTGACTTCCTCCAGCTTTCCTTCATCTGGCCCAACCCACAGGAAAGCAATATCTTTTCTTTTCTTAGAAATTTCAAGGGCAGCAAGAGCTAATTTTTCAGGGCCTTTTGTAGGATTCAGCCTTCCAAAAAACAGGACAATTTTCTTTTCTTTAATTTTATATTTTTTCCTGAAGTTATTCTTTATTGCTTTTTTATATAAAATTTCATCTGCCCCGTTGGGAATAACAGTTATTTTTTCTTCATCTTCTACAAAATTTTTTAAAGTAGAAAGCTCCCAAGGTGTTATAGCAACAATTTTATCAACCCTCTTGAATATCATCTTATTAACGAATAAGTTGTTAAGAAACATAAAGGGCCTAAGTACCAGGGGACGAAAAGAGGCATCTGTCCAGGGACAATGAGTAGTGTGAATATGCCTTGCTCCGGTTTTTTTTGCAAGATGCCCTGCAAATAGCACATAATCGTGGCCTGATACATGGGAGTGTATTATATCAAATTTTCCCTTGAATCTCCATAATAAAGAAGGCCAGACAAAAGTGCTTAAGGAAAGGCGAAACCAGTAAGGCAGCCTGTGAACATACACTCCATTAACGGTTTCTTCTTTTCTGTCGATTCTTGAATTTTTGTCTGAATCACAGCAAAAAACATGGACTTCGTGCCCTGCTTTAACCTGCCTTTCAGCTAATTCTTTCATTACCTGCTCTACTCCCCCAATTGTAGGATAGTAAAACATGTTTATGTGCGCGATTTTCATGAAAAATCTAGATTTAGCCCATTTAAATATCTTACAGAACAATAATACGAAATGTTTAAAAGCATTTAAAATTTGGTTATCTAAATTAAAATGGGCGTTTATCAAGATTTAAAACAATTCCAGAAGACAGCTGCAGAAGATGACTATGTAACTTATTATTTTTATAGGACTCTTTCTAGGCCGTTGAGTGCAATTATAATAAGCCTGGGCTTAAACACGTTTTTTGCTTCAGCACTAACAATCATTTTAGACCTTCTCGCAATGTACTTAATCTACGAGGGATTCTTTTATGCAGCAGGAGTTTTGGTTATACTGGCTTTTGTTTTTGACTGCTGTGATGGAGAGATAGCCAGATACCATAAATCTTTGGGAAAAATGAAAAAAGAAAGGATGTATGGAGCATATCTTGACGAGACTTTGGGGGTTGTGGGCTTTTATGGCATAACGCTCTTTTTGGGATATGCTATAAACCAACAGCTGACTGCTATTATTGCTGGCTTTGGACTTTTGATGGTCAATTATACCTGCTATGTAGCCAAAGATATACTTCCTGGAAAAAGAGAACTCGCTGAAAAATTTGAAAAGAAATTCTTTAAGAACCTTAAGGGAAGAATAGGATTCAGCGGAGGGGTACAAAGAATTATTCTTGCACTCGCTGTATTTTTCCAAAGTTGGGAACTGCTTTTGGTCTTTGCAGTCTTAATAAATGGTTTTTGGATAGCTAAGTTCTGGCTTTATAGGAATCAGTGAATTCCGTCCATAATTGCTTCTGCTTTTCTCAAATCTTCAAGCGTATCTAGTTCCATGCAGAGCTCCTGGTCATAAAACAGGGGCTTTAGCCCTATCTTGGCTGCGTACGCTTCAATTGCTTCTTCTGCATGCACACTTGTCTTTCCCTGCTTAATAAAGTTGTTTATAGAATCTATCCAGCTAAGAAAAGACTCCTTAGAAAATTTATACAAAGGCATTAACAAATGACCGGTAATTTCTACACTTATTTTTTTAATGGTTCCGTTTTCAATCCTTGCTTTAAAGTCCTTACTCGTTGAATTAGGGAATACATGGGTTGTTACTAGATTTTTTTCGCTGCTCTCCATCATCTTTTTAAGCAGTTCAGAATCATAAATCATGTCTCCATGCATGAATACTATATCTTCATCAATAAGTCCTTTTATTCTTGGAATAGAACAGATATAACTGCCCCGATGGTCGAGAGGGTCTCTAACAAGCTTTATATCCAAATTAGGGTATTTTTCCCTGACAAAATTTTCTATCTGTTCTGCCTTGTGCCCGGTTAACAAAATAAACTTGCTTATGCCGACACCTGTTAAAGAATCAACCATATAGCTAAGAATTGGCTTTCCTCTTACTGGAACAAGAGACTTAGGAAGCTTGCTATTCATTCTGGTTCCTTTTCCTCCCGCTAAAATAATTGCTTTCATTTTTTCAGTAAATCCCTTTCAAAATTTTCCTTAAATCGTCTTCTGTTAAAAGTCGAGGGTTGTTTTTAACTCTTGCGGGATTGAATCCATTCTGAATAATTATTTCTATGTCTTCGCTTTTTAAGCCTAGTTCAGAAAGCCTTGCTTTTAACCCTGCTTTTTGCATCAATCCTTTAATAGTAGCTTTTGCAGCTTGCGCGTCTTCTGCCCTGAATAATGCTGTTAGCTCACCAATTGTCTTTCTAACATATTCTGCTCCTCTTGCATCGTTACAATCACTATCTGAAACTTCAGAATTATAAGCTAACATCTCTCCCAAAGTCAATGCTGCTGCATGTCCGTGTGGAATGCCAAAATAAGAAGTTATAGGATAAGCTACTGAATGAGAGGCTGTTGTCTTGGCTATATTAATTGCCTTGCCTGCTAAATTTGCTGCTTGCATTACATTTGCTTTTGCTGTTCTGTCGTTGCTATTTACAGCTGTTTCCAGGCTCTCCATTAAAAGCTTTATTGCTCCTCTGGAAAATTCCTTAGATTCTTCTGTAGAGTAAATGCTCCAGTAAGCTTCAACTGCCTGGGCTAAAGCATCCATTGCTGTAGAGGCAGCAATCTCTCTTGGGAGGCTAAAGGTAAAAGAAGGGTCAAGTATTACATAATCCGGCAAAGTCAAATCAGGCTTGCCTTCTGACTGCTTTTCTTTTCCAATATAATAGACAATAAAATGAGTTGCTTCGCTTCCGCTTCCAGCTGTTGTTGGCACAGCAACTAAAGGAACTTTAACAGAAGTTTGGTTAAAATAAAATAATTTAATCGCTTTTGCAACATCAATTGAACTACCGCCGCCTACTGCAATAATTATATCGTACTTGCCTAATTTAAACATCTCAAAGCCCTTTTGCACTTCTTCTATTTTAGGATTTGAGGAAAAATCAGAAAATCTTGCAGTTTTATAACCTATAAGCAAAGGTTCTAAAGCTGATCTTGCTCCACAAGATTCATAGGAATGTTTTCCTGTTACAAGAAAAGGGCTTCTTGAGCCTTCTTTTTCTAAAATGCCCTTTAAATTTCTTATGCTTCCATAGCCAAAATATTCTCGTTGAGGCATTTGAAAAGAAGTAAGTATCGATTTTTAAACATTCTTCTTATTTTTAGCTACTAACTAATAGGGATTTGTCCTAAAGAAAATATTTAAACTTGCATTAAATAGAAAAAACATGGCTGGCGCAAAAGAGTTTGTTAATGAACTAAAAAAGAACAAGCTGGGGCCTATTTACGAAGTGCCTTGCTCTATTTTCAAAGACTTAATTAATTATCTTATTGATTCTGGAGAGATAGAATTTGTAAATCCTGCAAATGAAGCAATAGCCATGGCGCAGGCTGCAGGCAGTTTTATTGCAACAAAACAAATTCCAATAGTCATGATGCAAAATTCTGGCTTGAATAACACTCTTAATTGCCTGACTTCCTTAAACAAGCAATATGGAATTCCCGTTGTTTATCTTATATCCTGGAGAGGAGAGGGCAAAGATGCTCCTGAGCATAATTTCATGGGAGAGAAATTAAAAGAAATATTAAATACTTATGAAATAAGGTACAGAGTCTTAACACAGGATTATGCCAAAGAGATTGAGTGGGCAAAAACCCTATCAGAACAGATGATGCAGCCAACTGCATTGATTATGAGAGAAGGCTTTATTAACAAATACGGAACGCAGGAAAAAACTGAAGAATTTTTGATGGATAGGTGGGAGGCAATTGAAACTATTGTAGATAATGCAGGAGAAGCTGCATACATTTCCACCAATGGCTTTCCCTCAAGGCAGGCCCATAATATTTTAAAATTAAAAGGAAAAGAAGACGGGAGGCTTTTTGGCATGGTTGGCAGCATGGGGCATGCCCTTGGAATAGGCTTAGAGGAAGCGAGAAAAGTTCCAAAGGCAAAAATAATTGTTTTAGATGGAGATGGCGGAGCATTGATGCAGCTTGGGGCAATGGCCTCTGTTGCAAAATACAAGCCAGCTAATTTGGTGCATGTTATTCTTGACAACCAGGCTTATGGCTCAACAGGAAATCAGCCCTGCATGAGCAAAAATATTGACTTTGTACAAATTGGAGAGGGATTTGGATATAAAGTGTATTCCTGCCAGACAAAAGAACAATTAAAAGAAGCAACAGTTGCAGCATTGCAGCAGGGGCCTGCATTGATTCATGTTAGCATCAACCAGAATGAGCTTTCTAAAGATGATTCAAGAATGGGAAGAGTAGAACACTCCTGCACTGCAATAAAAGAAAGGCATGAAAAATATCTGGAGAGATTCAAATAGTTATTTTCCTCCAGGAATTAAAGTCAAAATATCATTTATGCTCATGCAGAACTCTTCTGCTTCTTTTGCCCTGTCGTTCATAAGAATGCTTTCTGCTGTTTTTTTCATTGCAGGATAGGCGCTTCTTAAAAGATGATTGGCATAAATTACAATGTTAACTCCCAAATCTGCAAGCTCTTTTTCAGTTACATGAGAATAGGCAGAAGGAACTGCAACTAGGGGTACTTTTTTTTCAAATTTAGAGTATTCATTGCAGAACTTGATTATTTCATTTGCATCTTTTTCCTTGCTGTGTATCATTATTGCATCTGCTCCTGCTTCTATATAAGCTTTTGCGCGGATAATTGCGTCGTAAATGCCCTTTCCAAGTATTAAGCTTTCAATTCTTGCAATTATCATAAAGTCATCAGACACCTGTGCTTTTTTTCCAGTTGTTATTTTATCTGCAAATTTATGCACTTCTTCCTGCTGCTGGAAGACTTCTGTCCCAAACAGGGAGTTTTTCTTCAGGCCCACCTTGTCTTCGATTATTACTGCAGAGATGCCAAGCCTTTCAAGGGTTCTTACGAGATAGACAAAATGCTCTGTCTGCCCTCCTGTATCCCCGTCAAATATAATCGGCTTTGTTGTGCCTTCTAAAATATCCTGAAGAACATTTGTCCTTGAAGATAAGTCAGGAAACTCTATATCTGGCTTTCCCTTGGCTGTTGCTTCTGTCAGGCTGCTTATCCACATTGCATCAAACTCTCTAGGCTGAGAGTCCTTGATTATTTTAGTATGCTCTACAATTAACCCAGTTAAGCCATTATGAGCCTCTAACACTCTCACAATGGGCTTTGCAGACAACAAGCGCCTTAGCGTCTTTAATCTTAATTCAGGCGTTGTGCCTATCTCCTTCAATGCTTCCTGGAGCTTAGTGGAAGAGACTGTACCCTTATTAGGAACTTCGACTAGCTCTCCCCCCCACTCTTTGAGAACTTCAATAACCTTCTGCCGCGTCTCTTTCTGCACTCCTTCTTTCCAGTCATCTCCATGCACAACATAATCTGGCCTAAGTTTCCTTAGATTATCGGTATAGTCAAGAGTCTCTTGCGGAACGACTTCCTTGACCCCTTTAATGTTCTCTGCAATTATTTTCCGATGGTCAAAGGACAGCAAAGGAAGCCTTTTATAGCTTGCAATTGCCTTGTCTGTAAGAAGTCCGATAATTACACCCCCTAATTGACGCGCTTTTTCTATTGTTTCTAGGTGTCCCGGATGAAGCATGTCTGCACTTAAAGCAACATAAACTATTTTTTCTTCCATCTTTCTTTAAGTTACTAATCTTAACTTCATTATATAAAGATTATTGAGCTAAAATATATATTAAACAAAGGAGAAGTATTCTGGGTACATAAACTTTAAAAGCGTTTTATTACAATAGAAGGCATGGAAGAAAAAAGCGAAACTGAGGAATTCAAGGAGTATTACAGAAAGAAAAAAGTGACTGGAACCTATGACGCACAAAGAGAAGGAAGCGAAGACAGAAAAAGAAAAAGAGCCCTTGAGCTAAAGTATTTTCTGGAGCTAATCCAAAAAAAAGACAGGGAAAAAGTCCTTGAGCTTGGATGCAGCAGCGGCTTTCTTACAGAGTGGCTTGGAGAAGTCACTGCGATTGACACTTCAGAAGGCATGCTGAAAATAGCGAGCAAAAAAAATCCAAGAGCAAAATGCATTCCAGGAGACATGTTCAAGCTTAAGTTCAAGCCCAAAAGCTTTGATAAAGTTGTAAGCATGAGGGTATGGAATCATCTCCAGGAAAAAGACTTAAGAGGAGCAATTAGGCAGGCAAGAAGAGTGCTTAAAAAAGGCGGTTGTATAATTTTTGATGCAGAAGAAAAAAACATGGCAAGGAAAACTATAGCTTATCTCTACCAAAAAATATTCAAGATTACAGGATACAAAATATACCAGTATTCACTTCAGGAATTAAAAAAGATACTCAGGCAGGAGGGATTTAAGATTGAAGAAACAAGGTTTTTAAAGCATGGAATTGGAAGACAAATAATCATTAGAGCTAAAAAGCTTGATAAAAATGGCATCTAAAAGTTTAAGAGAAAAGCTAATGAGAGTAAAATGGATTAAGAAACTCTTAAGAGCACTTCCAACCCTGCTTAGGCTGCACATTAAGTATTTTGAAAACAGGAAATATACTATAAGGATTCTTAAGAAGGAGGAAAGAAAGGAAAAAAAGCAGATGCAGTTTCCAAAATCAATAGCTATATTGTTTGTAGGCACAGGTATTTACTTTAATTATTTTGGAGAGTTTTATGAGAACATAAAAAGGAACTTTCTTCCGGAAATACCTAAAAAGTTTTTTGTATTCACAGATAAAGACTTTAAAGAAAATGAAGATGTTGAACGGGTAAAGATACCTGACGAAAAAATCTATGCCATACTCAGATACTTAGGGGATATCCCAAAAATAAAAAATTTAAAAAATTTTGAATATGTAATAAAGATGGATGCGGACCTCGTTGTCCCAGAGCCTATAAGTTCTGCAGAGTTTTTCTACCATAATAAACCTTTATTTGGCGTCAGACACCCTTATTTTTTATGCAGGCAAGGCTCTTTTGAAATCAGTCCAAAATCAAAAGCAGCAGTTAGCCCAAGAGAAGACTTATCTGAGTATATCCAGTGCTGCTTTTGGGGCGGAAAAACCAATTATGTAGTAAAAATGGTTAAGGAGATGTATAAAAACATAAAAATTGATTTAAATAATGGTATAATAGCCAGGATATTTGACGAGTCTTATTTAAACAAATATTTCATAAGCAATAAGCCTCTTTTTTATGTCTATCCGCCAAATTATGCATATCCCGATGTGCCAATCCCTGAAAAACTCAAAAAGAAGATACTTCATGTTACTAATAAACGCTTCAAGGTAAATTACCAGAAAAAGTAAAAAGAGAAGTTATGACTTAAAGACTTTTCTGACTATCGCCCGAGCATATGTTTTAGTCCAGTGTTCTTTGAGGACTATTGCTTTCTGTGGGCATACTTCGATGCAGCATACGCATCTTATGCATTCCTGATAGTTGCATTTAGGAAAGGGGCCAAGTTTTATTGCCTGTACCGGGCATTTTTTCTCGCATAAATGGCACTTTTTGCATTTATCATAATCAAAGACTATCTTGGATTTAGGGAATAATTTTTCAAGAGAGTTAAAAATAGGAGACTTGAAAAACAAAGACATGGGCGGTTTTTTAAAATTTAAAGAATACCTTTGCCCAACAACTTCTATTTCATCTCTCTGCATTCCTGAGAACCTGTTAGTATAAATACTATCGGGCTTAAAACCCATAATCTCTGACCCAATGATATCTGCTGCTATAGCGTTGTTCCCCGCTATAATCAGGTTGCTTTTAATAGGTTTCCCGGACAATCCAGGTCCCATGCCTTCTAAACCAACAACCCCATCAATAATATTCAGCCCTGGCTTAATTTTTTCATGCAATTCGAGAAGAAATTTAGAAAAACCCTCTAAGGAAGGAAGGACTTTATGGTAATAGGACTTCGCCATGCCTGGAATGCAGCCATATAGGTTTTTTACGCATAGTGTTGCTCCTGTAAACAGGTGTGTTTTCAATTTCGCAACATTAATTATTAAATCCATTTCAAAAATAATTTTTGGAAGTGGAACTTCTTTAATGCCCTTAAATTTGAATAATTGCTTGTCCTGAGTTTCAAAATTTATTATCTTGGCATATTTTTCAAGTTTCCCTATGCCTGAAACCTCGAAGCCCTTTTTTGTCTCGTAGCTGGAACTCTCTCCAATATAAATATCTGCGTTATATTTTTTCAATATCTTGCACAGCTCTTCTATCACCAAGGGATTGGTGGTTATCGCAGTTTCCGGAGGATGAGGAGACAAAATATTTGGCTTTATCAAAACCTTCATATTCTTCTTAAAAGAAAAACCAAGATTTTCCAGGCTTTTTTCGAGCGCTTCTCTCAATTCCCTGCCTTTATACGAATTACACTTAACAACACTAACTTTCATTTTCTAGTTTAGAGTAGATTTCTTTTTAAAGTTTTGTAACAAATCTCTAATATCTATTATACCTCATTAATCTTTATAAACTATTTTCCGGTGCTATAAAAATGAAGGTGCTTGTTACAGGCGGATGCGGTTTTATTGGAAGCAATTTCATAGAATATCTGCTAAAAAATTTAGGGCTTAATATAAAGCTAATCAACCTGGATAAGCAAACTTACGCAGGCCAGGGGAAAAATATAGAGCATTTAGGATTAGACAAGGATGAAAGATATATGTTTATTAAAGGGGATATCTCTGATAAAGAATTCGTGAAGAATCTTTTTGCAAAAGAAAATCCAGAGCTTGTTTTGAATTTCGCTGCAGAAAGCCACGTGGACAGGAGCATTAAAAATGCAGAAGATTTTATAAAAACAAATGTTCTTGGAACAGCAAATCTTCTTGATGCTTCATTAAAAAATGGAATTAAAAGATTTATTCAGATCTCAACAGATGAAGTGTACGGCAGCATAAAAGAAGGAAGTTACTCTGAAAAAGACAGGCTTGGCACTGGAAACATATATGCTTCAAGCAAGGCTGCTTCAGAGATGATTGCTTTTGCGTATTTCAAAACTCATGATGTTCCAGTTATTATCACAAGGAGCGCGAATAATTATGGGAAATACCAGTTTCCAGAAAAGCTCTTGCCTTTATTTATAACTAATCTTAT
>MFWN01000089.1:21417-23488 GCA_001786395.1 Candidatus Pacearchaeota archaeon RBG_13_36_9 | reverse complement strand
AAGGTTCCTTTAATGTGGAGCCAGGAAAATCCCGGCTTAAATGTAAGAGACTGGCTGCATGTTAAAGATAACTGCCGCGCTATTTGGTACCTCTCTCAAAAAGGAAATCCGGGGGAAATTTATAATATCCCCGGAGAAAATGAAAGAACAAATATAGATATGACAAGAAAAATTCTGAAGTATTTTAATTTGGGGGAAGATATGATACAGCGCGTAGAGCATAGAAAGGGGCACGATTTCAGGTATTCTATTTTAGGCGAGAAGCTAAAAGCCCTTGGATTCAGGTATGAGCACAAGGATCTGGATTTGGAATTAAACAAGATTATAAAGTGGTACGAGGAAAATCAGGAATGGTGGAAGCCACTAATCCCAAAATGAAAGGAGTTATTTATATAAATATAGGGTGATAGAAAAATGCAGGTACAAAGAAGAACACAAACTTTTGCTAGAGCTAAAAAGTACAACATAGCTCCCGAATTATTAAATGAAGAATACTTAATAAAAAGAAAATCTCAGAGCGAGATAGCAAAATTATTAGGAGTATCACAATGGGTTATTAGTCAAAGAATGCGAAAAAGTAATCTTATAACTAGAAAAAAAACTTGGAGATTAACTGAACAAAGATATTGTCAAAAATACCCTGTAAATATACACTTTTTTGATGTTTTGACCCCGAAGAATGCATGGGTTCTTGGGTGGATTTCAAGTGACGGATTTATAAATAAGAACAAAGAATCACATGCTTTTGGACTTAAATTAAATAAAAAGGATATAGATGTTCTAATAAAAATAAAAAATCTAATTGGCTACGCAGGCCCAATTTTAGAGTATAAGACATTTTTAAAAAAGACAAATAAGAACTATTCTGAATGCTTATTAAAGATCTCAAATAAAAGAATCGTAAAAAGATTAGAAGAATTAGGCATATGCTCAAATAAATCACAAAATGAAAGATTCCCAATTGAAATAAAAGTATCTGATAATGAAGCGCTAATAAAAAATTTCATTAAAGGATTTTTTGAAGGAGATGGGAGTATAATCTACACAAAAAATTCCTTGTTATTCCAAATTGTTGGAACAAAGGAAATACTACGAGATATACAATATTTTTTAATGAGATATCTGATGTTGAATAAAACGAAACTGACTCGTAATATCTTGGATAAAAATCATTGGGCGTTAAGGTATCGCGGGAATAAGCAGACAATTAAAATTTTTGATTGGTTATACTCAGATAATGAATTATGCTTAAACAGGAAATATAATAAATATTTACAGATTAAGGAGGAATTAAAAAAATGAAGGGGGTTATTCTTGCTGGCGGAAAGGGGTCGAGGCTATCCCCTCTGACGCTTATTACTAATAAGCATCTTCTCCCAGTTTACAATCAGCCTATGATTCACTATCCTATACAAACACTAAAGAATATAGGTGTAAAAGAAATCCTGATTGTTTCTGGAAGGAATCATGTCGGGCATTTTCTGGAATTGCTGGGAAGCGGGGAAGACTCTGGATTGAGATTTAGTTATACTATCCAGGAAAGAGAAGGGGGAATTGCAGAAGCTCTGGCTCTGGCAGAAAATTTTGCAGGTGGAGAGCCTGTCGCAGTTGTTCTTGGAGATAATATCTTCGAAGATCACTTTAAGGAGGACGCACTATCCTTTAAAGAAGGAGCGCGCATTTTTTTAAAAGAAGTGGTGGACCCTGAAAGATTCGGAGTTGCAGAGCTCGATTCTAACAACAAGGTTGAAAATATAGTTGAAAAGCCAACAAGCCCAAAAACAAATTATGCAGTCACTGGGCTGTATATTTATGATGCTGATGTCTTTAAGATAATTAAAACTTTAAAGCCCTCTGCAAGAGGTGAGCTTGAAATAACTGATGTGAATAATCAATATATTTCCAAAGGGAAAATGGATGCAAGATTTGTGAAAGGATTCTGGTCTGATACAGGAACCTTTGAATCCCTCCATAGAGCTTCTGCCTTTTTAAGGGAAAAAGAAATTGCCTGCAGTATAGACAAGGAAGGAAGATAGAAACAATTTTAAAAGAATTGCTGCCAGGAAATATA
>MFWN01000089.1:16897-21401 GCA_001786395.1 Candidatus Pacearchaeota archaeon RBG_13_36_9 | reverse complement strand
TTAATTTTTTGATTGCAAGAAAAACTTCTGTCCAGGAACCCTTCCAAACAGTAGCAAAACACAGCCATATCCACTAGCCAAGAGTCAAAGATATTCTTAAGTTTTTTTCATCTTATATCACAATCGAGAAGACAACTTACTTCTGGTACTCCCGAACCTCAGAACACGGCAAAGGCGTTAGCAAAAATATCTTCAGGGCAGTTGATAAAATAATTAATGGTCTATCTTCTGTTGGCCCTTCTTTATTCACAAGAAATACCCGGGTAAAAGGCCATAAAAAAATTTAATTCTCAACTAAATAATTCCCTATTGCGAGATAGTCCAGATTTGTGCGCTTGAAGCAGTTTATAGCATCTAATGGAGAGCACACAAGCGGCTCTTCCTTATCGTTAAAAGAGGTATTTAAAACAACCGGAATACCGGTTATATCTCCAAAATCCTTTATTAATTTATAGTATCTCTCATTGTCCTTTTTTCTTACTGTTTGCGGCCTTGTTGTGCCATCAACATGGACAACTGCAGGAATGTCTTTTTGCTTTTCTTTTTTCACATTGAAACTCAGAATCATAAATGGGTCATGGCGCGCATTCTCAAAATATTCGTCTGCAACCTCTAAAAGAGCGGAGGGCGCAAAAGGCCTCCAAGAATTTCCACTAAAAACTACCTTTTCATTTCTTTTTACACATAATATATGATATTTTGGTACAGACACACAATAAACATACCCACTATAATCTTCTATATTGCTTTGATTTTTTCTAACCCAAGATGTTTTGCTTCCCTTATTTGCTCTTATTACATATAAATTTTTGCGTTTTGGTGCTCTGATTTCTTTTGAAGTATAAATAGAGTAACCTAGCTTTAAACATATTTCTTGAACATTTTCGGCAAGTTCTTTACTGGTTGTATAGTATTTACATTGTTTACCCCTCTTATAACCATCCCCACACATAAGCGCTTCAAATAAGATAGTTAATTGTCTTTCAGATAAATCTAACAATTCTCTAGGGATAAACTTGCCCTCGCACTTTCCAAATTGTTTTAAATATCCATAAAGTTGTTTATTACTGGTTCTAAAAGACTTAACATTATAATGCCATTTATAAGGCAATTTATTTAAACAATTTTGTATCTTACCTAAATGTCTAGACTTCTTACCTTGAGATATAAGAATCGTATGGTGCCCTTTATCATAACAAACACAACCTTCTGACAAGTAATACCCTAGAAATTCTAACCATAAATCCATAGGTATCTTATGAATTTGAGATAAGTGACTATATTTTTCTATTTTTATCTTTGGCAATACAAAATATTTTTCCTCAATTCCCTTCCATTTTTCTATGGCCTTTATTTGAAGGTGTTCTTTTCTTAATAAATCAATAGCATTTCTAAATTCAAAATATCTTGGATAAGAAGAATCTTTTTGATGATTGAATATTTTTTTCGCCCATATCCTATGATTTGGAGTTACTAATAGATCTATTCTTTTATTTTTGAATCTAACCATTTTCCCATTATATTTATACTTGACCTTTTTTAGAATCTTTTGATATCCTAATTTGTTATTCTTGGGATTTAATGTGGCTACAATTTCATTATCAGAAATATCTTTAAATTTTTTCCATCCTCCTTGAGTTAAAATTTCTGTTTTTTCATCATAACATTCACGGTGTTTGACCTGCAGATTTACCTTGTCTTTCATCTTCCGATCAGTTGGATTTGCTAAAATGCTCCTGTTTCCCAATGCTCTTGGTCCTATCTCCATCCTTCCCTGAAACCACCCAATTATCTTTCCTTTATTAATCAATTCTGCAACTGTTCCAGAAATATCTTTATAATACCTATATTTCAGTTTGGTTTTCTTTAATTCCTCTAATATCTGCTCGTTTGTGAATTCCGGCCCCCAGTATGCATGCTCCATCTTAAAATTGCTTGGTTTGCCTGAAAGCTTTATCCATTCAAGGTATGCTGCCCCTATTGCAGTGCCGGAATCAGAAGACGCCGGCTGCACATAAATTTCTTTTACAAACTCACTTTCAAGCAGTTTTCCATTGCTTACACAATTAAGGGAGGAACCTCCTGCAAGACAGAAATTTTTAATGCCGGTTTTATCGTATAAAACTTCTGCAAGGCGGGCAACTACCCTTTCCTGTATCACCTGGATTGTTGCTGCAACATCCTGGTGCTTTTTTGTGATTGGTGCATCTTTTTTCCTTAAAGGGCCGTATGTTTTTTTTAAAAGTGCCTTAAATGAATCTAGCTTCTCTCCCTGCAGTTTTCTCTTGACCCTTCTAAGCATATGCAAGTACCTGTCTAAAGTCTCCAGGGAATAACCCTGATTTTTCAATTTCATTATACTATCATAATTAAGCGGTTCTCCATAGGAAGCGAGGCCCATTACCTTTCCTTCATGAGAGTGCCTTGTAAATCCCAGATAATCTGTGAAACTCTCGTACAGAGCCCCGATGCTATTTAGAAGACTAAATTCTTTTAAAACCCGTATATCCCTAGAATCCAATCCTACAGCTAACATTGTGGATGTTGTTTCGCCTCTCCCATCCATAGTGATAATGTTTGCTTTTTTAAATCCTGAAACATGAAAAGCAGAGGATGCGTGTGAGAGATGGTGAAGATGATAAGAAATTCTTCTATCCCTGAAAAAGGGGTATTGCTTTTCTTTTTTGTACACGCTAACCCAACTTTTATAATTGGGCAATAAAATTGGTCTTCTTAATGCTAAAAGCAATTCTCTTTTGAAATGCTGAACTGGAGAGCCCCAGCCGACGCCTATGCTGTCTAACTCACTGAATTTTATTTCAGCATGTTCCAAGCAGTATCTTATACTTTTTTGCGGGAAAGGGAAGCCTTTACTGTGTTTTATTCTGTTAAATCTTTCTTCCTCGACTGCAGCAATCAGAGTCCCATCTTTTACCAGCGCCGCAGCCGGATTTTCTGAATTTATTCCGGATATTCCCAGTGTATACACCATTTTAGAGTCTATTTAAATCTGTTTAAAAACAATTGTATCCTTGTTAATATATATGCAAGAGGATAATTTTTCATAAAAATCTCTTTATCATGAAAATACCTTCTCCTTTGTTCTTCTGTCAATACTTCCTTTTCTTCTTTTTTATGCCAGCATTTTGCATCGGACAATATTATCTTATATCCCATTTTTCTCGCCCTATAACAAAAGTCTACATCAACAAAATACATAATTAATTTTTCATTGAGAGCGCCAATTCTATCGAATACTTCTCTTTTTATCATGATTACCCCCATACCTGATGCATTAATTTCCTTAACATCATCAAACTGACCGTAATCAATTTCGTCCCTGCCCAATATTTTTGTCTTACCAGTCAAAGGGTTTACTGTTATTCCTAAGGCGCGTATTTTCATCTTATCTTTGTAGTAATAATACCTGCCTCCAACAATGTCCGCATTTTTGGCTAACATTTTTTTAAAAAAGTCTTTCTCGTAAACGATATCATGATCAAGAAAAGCAATAAATTCCCCCTTAGCAAGGGTTATCCCCTTATTTAGCGTCTTTGAAAAGCCAAGATTATTTTCGTTTTTGAAAAAAGGGTATCCTTTTTTTTTAAGCAGCTCTCGGGTATTGTCCCTTGAACAGTCATCTATAAGTATCAGTTCAAAATCTTTAAAGCTCTGGCTCTTTATGGAAGCAAGGCATTCTGAAATGTATTCTGCGCTGTTATATAACGGTAAGATAAGGCTGAGTTTCATTTTTTCCTGAATATTTTGTAAGGTACGGAGAATCTGTTACATTCTTTACATAATGGAATTTTATCTTTCTTTCCTTTTAAAAGCTGAGCCACCATCTCCTTCCTTTTCTTCCCTTTGCATACCTCAGCAAGAGATTGTTTGTTCATATTCCCAATAACTTGAATTCCGTTGAAGTCGCTGCAACAGGGCAATATATCCCCATTCTGTACTATCGCAATACCATTAAGGAGAGCCGGGCATACTTTTTGGTCCCATTTATAATACCTAAAGCCTTTTGGGTATCTAACATCAATTCCAACATGCATCGGGTAATTAAGCTTATAATAATCGACTAAGCCTAGCATTTCCTTAAATTCTTTGCTCATCCATTCTGAATCAAGCTGCTTTTCAGCAGGCACCAGGCAGTTTATCATTGTCTCTATTTTATGCTTGTTCATCTCCTGAAAATTCTCTAAATTCCTTTTTACTACATCAAACTTGCTGCCCTTCCTTATCCGTTCACATTCTTCACGGGAACCGCCATCGATGCTAAAGCCGATCCAATCAATTACCCCGGATTCTATTATCTTTTGGGACATTGATTTGTTAAGAAGCATGCCGTTAGTAAATAACTTTATTTTCGGGAAATTTTTTGACCTAAGCTTGTACGATTTCATCAAGCGAAGTATCCCGGAAAAATCAGGATGCAGCAAATTCTCTCCGGCAACCCAGAGATTAATTTCTTTCACCTTGAACCTGCCGCCGAAAAGTATCT
>MFWN01000089.1:3794-16863 GCA_001786395.1 Candidatus Pacearchaeota archaeon RBG_13_36_9 | reverse complement strand
TGTTTCTTTATTTTGATTGTTTGAAAAAGAACAATACTCGCAGTTTAGGTTGCAGTAGTTTACGAATTGAAGGTGAACGGACTTTATACTTGCAGGATTCATGTAAAACTTAGCCAAAAGAAAATAATTGTAGACATTCCCCATTTTATTGCCAAAAGAAGTATGATTCTCAATATTCTGCTTTAATTTGCCAATTATCATTTAATCATCTTTTTAATATTTAGACTATTTTTCTTAATAAGACTATAAAAAATTTTGTTTAAAAAGATTTCTATGCTATAATACCGATTTTAGTTACATAAAGCTTTTAAATGGACGCTTTAACAAGTTAATTCATAATCAGTGCGAAGGTTATTTCTTAAAACAACTATTTTTATAAAATGCCCTATTTAAGTAGTTTAATGAATCAGCTTAATTTTGGATGCGGGCCAGATGTAAGAGAAGGATGGGAAAATGTAGATTTACAAAAAGGGAAGGGTATAACAAAAAACTTTGATTTTAATAAATTTCCATACCCTCTTAAAAAAGACCATTATGATTTTATTTACATCGCCAATGTCCTGGAACATTTGGAAAAACCGAGAGAAGTCCTTTTTGAATTATGGAAAGCGTGCAAGAAAAATGCAATAATCCAAATAACAGCCCCGTATTATAACAACAAAGGGGCATACGATGACCTTACACATTTGCATTATTTTTCAGAGGTTGCTTTCACAAACTTTGCAAGAGAGGCTTACCTTATAAACAAAGAAAGAAAATTTGAAGTTGCGCAAGTTGTCCTCCGGCCTACCAGGATAGGAAGACTCCTGCCGAAAAAGATAAGAGAAAAACTGTCTTTGTTTGTAGGAGGATTAATAAGCCAGACAGATGCGAAATTAAGAGTTATTAAAAATTTGTAACTTTTATTTTTTTTGCTCCAGCCATTTTTTTGCTTCTGTTAAAACTTCAGCAGGAGTAATTGAATTAAGGCAGAGTGGGATTCCTTCCGGGCAGTAATCTTTTTCGCAATCGTTGCAAACTTCTGGATGAATTAGCATGCTCCTCTTTTCTGTCCAAGGCCAGGCTCGCCTATTATCTGCGCGGTAGATATCAACAATTGGAACGCCTGTCTGTGCTGCTACATGAACTATCCCTGTATCTATGCTAATTAATAAATCCCCTCTTTTTAGCAGAGAGGCAATAGTTTCCATTGGAAAATTAACAATGCTCTTTAAACTATCCTTACCACCTTTATTAACCAAAGAAATAAGCCTGTTAACTGCTTCTTCCTCAGCTCCCACCCCTGTGAAAACAAAGGCAGGACTATAGAGCTCTGTTAGCTTATTTACCACGTCAATCCAATTGTTTAAATCCCAGGATTTAGAAGAGTTTTGCAATCCAAAGCCTTTGCTTCCAATATGGACAAAAATAACCGGCTTCTTTAAGTTTCTGTAAAACTTTTCTGCATACTCTTCAGCTTCTCTGGTGTAATAAAATTCTAATTTATAGCCCAAATCAAAACCAAGGGCTTTAAAGGTTTTGAACATCCTAAGTGCTCCTAATTCTGATGGAAAAATTCTTCTTGTTGAAGGCATGATTCTTTGACTAAAGAGGTGCCTAAGATTGGGCTCATCCAGCCCCACTTTATATTTTATCCCTTTATAAATTTTTTTGGGTATCGCAGAAAAAGTTATAATTGCATCTATATTTAGATTTGCCAAGGAATTTTCATCAACTAACTGAATCTTTGGATTTTTAACATGCTCCCAATTTTCCTTTCTTGTTAAGAAAAAAACAGACAAATCAGGATACGCAGTAGTCAACCGGTTCAGCATTCCTATTGTTAAATACAAGTCACCTATTGTCTTGCCAGTCCACACAACTAACAAATGGTTTATTTTTTTTATTCTCTTAAATTTATGAACGCTGAAAAGAAGCCAGTTTAAATAAACAAGTAGGTTAAATGTCTTTTTTATCCTTTTCTTTACCTTAATTAGCAGTCTTCTTCTTTTATATCCTAGTTTCATTTTACCATCTTAATATGCGTAAGTAGTTAAATGCTTAGAGCCAGAAAATACAGAGTATCCCCTGTCCCTGAGAAGTTTTTCTACATCTCCTTTTGTCTGTTGATTGTTGAGCTTGTGATAAGAAGCAATTGCAAAATTGGGCTTATCTTTTTTTATTGTCTCTTCCATTCCCTTAATTGCCTCTATTTCTGCGCCCTCTATGTCCATTTTAATAAAATTTATTTTTGGGTTTCTAAGGGGCTTTAACGCATTGTCTAAAGTAGTAACACGAATTTTTTTATTAAAATCTTTTCCATAATTTAAGATTAGGCTGCTAACTCCCCCGCGACCACTAAAATTAAGAATACCATTTTTTCTCCACAATCCCTTGCGGACTACTAAAACATTTTCTATATTATTCAACTTTAAATTTTTCTTTAATACCTTATAGCTAAAAGGCTCTGGCTCAAAGGCAATTACCCTTCCATTTTTTCCAACCAGCTTAGAAGCATAAATTGTAAAAATTCCATAAAAAGCCCCTGCATCTACCACAGTGTCACCTTCTTTTGGAACATATTTTTTAGTGTAGCTCTCCAAAACCCATGGCTCTAATGTATGGTCAGAATTAGTATTGACAAACGGGACTTTAATAAACTTACCTGAAATATTTCTTTTTTTGTCAAGGACAGCTGTTCTGTACCCCGCTGGAAAAAAGATTAAGATTGATAGTGCAAACTCTCTAAAAAACGATTTAATTTCCATGCTCTTAGCTTATTGGAAAAACCTGATTTATAAATTTTCCTTATCTTTGCTAGATAAAATTAACCACTTCTTCATCCATGCAGGCAAGCCATTCGTTAAGAATCCTGTTTTTCTCGTCATTGGAGCATTCATGAGTGCATACTTCCTGCGGGTTAAAATTTTTAAAAAAATCTGCAGTTTCTTTGCTAGCCCACATCTCTTTAAAGGACTTTTCTCTTATAGAGCCTATCTTGCCTCCTGGCTCATAAGCGTTGTTATGGCAGGTATAAACATTTTGGTTGGCTGCAATTACCGGAACGCACTCCATATAAAAGCATCTTTCATAGGTTCTATTTTCCTGACCTGTTGTTCTTTCAAAATATCTCTCATAAGTGCTTCCAACATCAAAGCTTTTATCTTTAAGCTCTTTTGCCTTGCTTATCTGTTCTATGGCTTTTTCCTTAAACGAGTTATGGTATTCTTCAAAATTAGGCTTCCAAACCGGAGCAAATCTTAAATTATCAACGCCTATCTCCTTGCAAAATTGCGCAATATTAAAAAGACTATTAAAATTATGCTCGCTAACAACACAATTTACTCCGAGGTCGCAATTAGAATTTTTAATTTCTGCAAAATTTTTTATATTTTTCCCTACATCCTGAAAAAGCTCTTTTGGCTTCCCTCTAATTTTAGAAAAAGTGCCTTCATCACAATAATCCAGCGAAACCCTTATCCAATTTCCCTGGGCAAGCAATTCTGCTGCTTCTCCTTTCAAAAGCTGCGCATTAGTTATCATAGAAAGATTGAGTCCATAATCAAGAGTTTTTTTCAAGGCTTCAAGAATATGAGGATATGTTAAAGGCTCCCCGCCTCCTGAATAAGTAACTGCCCTGACATTCATCTCTTTTAAATCGCTTAAAACCTCCATCATTTTTTCTCTTGGAAGAGTGTCGCTCCTGTTGCTTTCACTATGGATGCTTGAAAACCAGGGATTGTAAACACAGTAAAAACAATTGTGGCAGCAGGTGTTTGTTGGCTTGATTCTCACGTACAGGGGGGCAGTTACTTTCCTTTCCCGAAGCGCCTGCAGTTTTTCTGCATGATGAAAAATTTTAAGAATGGAATATTTTCCTCCTTTTATTCCCTGGTTTAAGTCAAAACCTTCCTTTTTAATCATATTTCTTACCTTTTTATACCCAAAATTTTAGTAATTTTGGGGTATCCCAAAGTCTCAAGAATCTTTTGATTCTTGATGACTCTCAGAAACCCTAGGTTTCTGAAGTCGCAAAACTCAGCGACTTTCTGATGTGGGTTAAACAACTTTAAGAGATTATAAATTTTATGGTGTTTAAAAAGTATATGTAGCTGTAATAAGTAATATTTTTAAAGACAAAAAATCCAAGAGTAATATTCATTATAATTCCTTATAATTTAAAAAATGGAATTGTTGGAAGTGTCTTGGGGGCAATAGAATTGAAATAAGAAAAATGGAAAAGATTAGTCTTCCTGAAACTATGCTAGTTTTTGTGTGTGGAGGGGTAGCAGTTGGTAAAACAACATTAATAAAAAGCATTTTGCCAAGATTAAGGGACTCTCTTTACGTAAGTTTAGATGCAGTTAGAGAACCTATGTTAAGAACTCCTAATCGCAATAACCCCTTTGGTCCTGCTTGGTATTTCCTGGATGGACCAATGCATGGCCTTGAAAGTGAGCATTATAAAAAAAATGTAGGAATACAAAGTTACTATGCTATGCTTGAACTTTCTGCAAATAACCTATCTGCAGGGTCTTGCGTTATTATAGAAGGCAACTATCTGAGTCAGATAAAAATGGGATATTTTCAGGATGTTGTTATTCCTTTTTTAAAATTAAAGGGTCTTGCTCCAAAAATGAAAATGCTGTTTGTTTATGCAGATAAAGAAACAATGGCAAAAAGGATTAAAGAGAGGAATGCCCCGAGAGACGCAGATAAGCTGGAATCAGAAGAAAAACTCTGGACTTATTTAAATTCTCAGGACCTGGTGCCTAAAGAACTAGAGAAAATAGATCATATTAAAATTAATGGAACAAGTAAGATTGAGGATAACGCAAAAAAGGCAATAAACTATTTACTTAGCTGAAGTTTTAAACGTACCTGCGGATAATCTCTTGTATAATGTTAGTTGTTGAATATCCCTCTTCGAAATTAAGATAAATACGCTCTCCCCCCCAAGATTTTAAAAGCTCTGTTTCAAGTAAAACCCCTTCTCCGGGTTTTTCTTCGCTTTTAATATGTTTATCTGGCTTTATTTTTTCCATAATTTTTAATGACCTTTCTTCATCAAAAATTACAACATAATTTACATCCTCCAAGGCTGCAATTATCTTTGCCCTCTGCTCTTGCGGAACAATGGGTCTTTTTTCTCCTTTAAGCTTTTTTACAGAGTCATCGCTATTCAACAGAACAATCAAGACGTCACCTAATTTTTTTGCCTGCTCAAAAAGGTGTATGTGGCCTACATGGAGAATATCAAAACATCCATTAGTCGTGACTATTACTTTATTTTGTTTTCTTAATTCCTCGGATATTTTTTCAATCTCTTCTGCAGTTTTTATTTTATTTTTCATTTAAAACAAGATACTGTTGATATTGTGAATATTATATCATTTAAATATATTCTTTTTTTAACATAAAAGCTTAAAAATAATTTTTAACAAGGCATATAATGAATAAAGTTCAATTGCCGCAGCCAACTTTAATTTTTGTTGCAGGAGGTCCTGGAATTGGAAAAACAACTTTAATAGACGGACTAGCCCTCAGAATTAGCAGTGTATGCTTTGTACTCAAAGATGCTGTAGGTGACCCTATGTTAAGAAGCCACCTTCCTGGAGAGCGGGGAACATTATCTGGACTCAGGATTGACATGGCCAGTGAATTTTATAAGACTCATCTTAGAGACCAAATTTATTATTCTCTTCTTGACCTCGGGATAACTAATCTCTCCAGAGGACTAAGCCCGTTTATTGAGGGGAATTATACAGGAGGAATAAAAAATGGATATTTTCAAAGAGTGGCATTTCCTTACCTTGAAGAAAAAGGTTTTGGAAAGTTCAGAAGAAAAATGCTTTTTTGTTATGCCCCTCTTGAAACAATTGCAAAAAGGCTTAAAGTAAGAAATGCGCCCAGGGATGCAGAAAAATTGGCAAGCGAAGAAGCACTTCAAAAATACATGTCTAACCAGAACTGGCTTCCATCAAACCTCGATGAAGATTTCCCAGGAAACCTTGTAGTTGATACTTCCAAGTCTCTTAAAGAAAATACCGAGAGAGCTATGGGATATTTAATGCGCGATGAAAGATCCTTAAATTTTTAATGAGGGTTAATACTTTATTCTTCCAATATGAATCTCAGTAGGATTTAAGCTTGAGTATTCCACACAGTTTTTGACTATCACCTCTGCAACCTCTTCTGGCTTCATTAAAAGAGGATAAGTTTCCCTGGCTTTAGTCATCTGAGTCTGCATGGCCCCTGAATAAACATCCAGGATTCTTACTCCCTTTTTTGTTACCTCATATCTTAAAGAATCAAAAAAGCCTCTTAAAGAGTGTTTGCTTGCTGCATAGGCAGATTCTCCCAACCCTCCCTGCTTTCCTGCAAGCGAGTTTATATTGACGATGAATCCTCTTCCTTTGCTCAGAAAAACTGGCAAAATTTTTTTAGTCAAACAAACATGAGCAAAAAAATTAACTTCCATAACTGTTCTCAGTTCTTCCATGGTCATTTCTTCTGCAGGCTTATTCAGGTAAATTCCCGCATTGTTCGCCAATATACTTATATTTCTTGTTTTTGCCTCTTCTGCCAAAGCATTAATAGTCGATTCCTGAGTAATATCTCCAACAACAGTAAAAACATTAACTCCCTCTTTTCCTGCAATTATTTCAACTTCTTTTAAAGCATCTTGCTCTCTGCCATGAATTATAATATTATATTTGTTTCTGGCAAATTCCAAAGCAAGCTCTCTGCCTAAGCCCTTGCTCGAGCCGGTTATTAGTGCTGTTTTTGGCATTCTCTTTTTAAAACTATATTCTTTTTAAACCTTTATGCATTTTAGCAATATCTTTAAACTACATAAAACTTAAAAAAGGCATTTTAATTTAGAAAATATGACATTACCGGAAAATGAGATAAAAGAACTGGAAGAAAGGTCAAGAAAATTAAGGGTAGAAACTTTTGATTTGGCAAGGCAGTATGGGGGTTATCACTTTGGGGGAGCCTTATCTGCAGTAGAAATTCTCGTGACCCTATACAAAAAAATACTAAAGCCAGAAGATATATTTATTTTAAGTAAAGGTCATGCAACCTTTTCCTGGTATCCTTTACTGATAGAAAGAGGTTTTAATCCTGTAATTTCTGGACACCCGGATATTGATATTAAAAATGGTATATGGTGTACAACCGGGTCTTTAGGGATGGGCTTTCCAACAGGAGCAGGACTAGCCTTAGCAAAAAAGATTAAAAAAGAAAATGGGAAAATTTATGTCCTGCTGGGCGAAGCAGAATTTCAAGAAGGGACTGGCTGGGAAACACTATTATATGCTTCGCAACATAAGTTAGACAATCTTATAGGTATAGTGGACCGCAATCTACATCAGGGTTCTGGAGCAGTTAAGGATATTTTATCATTAGGAAATTTAGTATCAAAACTTAATTCTTTTGGGGCAGAAGTATACCAAGCAGATGGTCATTCTCATTCAGATTTATTTGATAGATTATGCGCTGCTAAAGAAACCAAAGAAAAGCCCACAATTATAATAGCAGATACAATTAAAGGAAAAGGGATAAGCTTTATGGAGCAAGAGCAGGATAAATGGCATGCAAAATTTCCACTTGGAAAATTAGAGCAAGTCTATAAAGAACTGGGCGAAGAATGTAAAGATATAAAAAGTGAAATCGAGTTCAAGAAGTCTATTGACCTTAGAAAAGATTTTGGGAAAACTATAACTGAAATCGCAGAAAAAGATGATAAGATAATTCTTTTAACTGGAGATTACGAATCTGGACTGGAGGTTTTTAAGGAAAAATTTCCTAACAGGTGCATTAATATGGGCACAACCGAACAATCAATGATAAGTTTGGCAGCAGGAATGGCTATAAGTGGTTTAAGGCCAGTAGTTTATTCAGTCACTCCATTTATTTTAGAAAGACCATTTGAACAAGTAAAAATATGTATAGACCAGCAAAAAGTCCCGGTAATGCTTGTAGGCTTTGACGACTATCCAGAACACGGGCCAACGCATGCTGCTTTAGATGCTTCTGCAACAGCTGCATTGTTTAAGAATATAAAATCGTATTTCCCAAAAAACAGCTCCGAAACAAAAGAAGCAATAATAGACGCATATAATTCAAACGGCCCAACATTCATAAGACTAAAAAGAGATTATGCTTGCTAGTTAAACGCACATTTGCATTCCGCCCTGTTCTTATAAAAAATGCTGACTACTTTTTTATTAAAAATAGATTCAACACTTCTTTTTTATGGTCTTCTAGAAACTCCCTAATCGATTTCTCTTCTATTCTCACTCGTTCGTTTTCCATAAACCCTTTAGCATTATATATCTCAAATCCGGAATTAATGAAGTTTTTTAGGTATTTTTCTCCAGTTGTGTCAAAATTGCCCACTGTCGCAGGAGAAAACTCAATCATTATCTTTAAATTTTTATTCTCTTTTAGAATTCTCTTGGCGCCCTCGATTGCTAATGGTTCAGCGCCTTCGATGTCTATTTTCAGAAAATCTACCTTTCCTTTTATAGAATCATCCAATTTTGTGCCTTCTATCTCCTCTGCTTTCCAGTCGACAGGATTGTTCAAGCTGTCTCTCCCGTAAATTCTATCGCTGCTGCTTCTAAATGGATTGTGGTACATATTGAGCTTTCCGGTTTTATTTGAAACCGCTTTATTTACTGCTATAATATTCTTATAATTGTTTGCCTCAATATTTTTTTTAAGCAACTCCCAGTTTTTCTGGCTGGCTTCAAAAGCATAAACCTTTCCTTTATCGCCAACAAGCCTGGCGAAATCCAGGGAATTGTCACCTATAAAAGCCCCAACATCCACGACTATGTCCCCTTTTCGTATGTACTTTTCATAAATTTTGTATTCATTTTCTTCGTGATAGTCTGTTCCAAAAGAGGACAGCCTTAAAGCATCTGAATCATCCAAATAAATTTTGTGCCCATTAAATATCACAAACTCGGGCCTCATGTACTTTGAGAGTTTTGTTTCAATTTTCTTTATTAGCCTTACTTTCCCAAGATAGACTCCCAAATTCAACCCATTATGGCCCACTATTAAGACTATTCCCTTAAATGCTCTCCTTAAAAATGCCTTAAAAATATTCTTGCCCATTTTCTTCTCTACTCTTGGTAATTCGTGACATTTAAATCTTTTGGTGGATATCATCTGGATCGAGATTAGTTAGTTTTTTGTGCCCAAATACCATTTTGAGCAGGTTTAAATCTTTTGTTGTAATACCTTTCAATAATATCATAGAAACAAGATAAACAAATACCCCCAGCAGAAACTCGAAAATCCCTAATAGAAGAGTCACGTTCTTTATTAAAGCTAAAGAGAAGAGCAAGAAAAAAGACATTATACAGCTGGATATCAGCGGCTTAATAACTGGCTTGAAAGAAATTTTTACACCTAAATGGTTTTTGGAGATATAAACAAAAGAAAAAAGGTAAAAGAACCAGCTGGTGGTTGTGGCAATGGCTACTCCGGCAGTTGCCCACAACGGCGAGATTACGAGAAAAAGCTTGGCAAAAAGCAGAATTAAAAGCAAATTAAGCACAGAGGTTACTACAATAAGCTTCGCAAACATTTTAGACTTTTCTTCTGCCAACAGCAATGGAGACAAAATTGCTATAAAAGCAGACGGGAAAATTAAAGGGGCCAAAAAGTACAAAGAGAGAGTAGCATCCAAAAAAGCATAGCCAAAAAGAAGCCGGATTAGGTACCTGCCAAGAATAATCAAGCCGAAAATAGCAGGAATAGAGATAATTGCCATAAGCCTAAGAGCCTGAGTAAGAACTGAAGACCTTCTGGGCTTGTCTAACTTCGTAAAAAAAGTTAGGAGAATCATCCATGGGAATCCCAAAATGCCTGTTATTCCTAGAACAAGCGAATAAGAAACTCTGAAATATCCTACGAACTGGGGCAATAGGAAAATTCCCAGAATTACTGCGTCTATATTGGAAAAAAAGGCATTTGAAATGCTGGCTATTGTTAGGGAGCTAACAAACTTCAGAATTCTTTTTTTGTCTATCTCTATATCGGATTTCCTGAACATTTCAGGAAGCAGCTTTTTTAAATAGAACAAATTCAAAAATAAGAGGAATAAAGTTATCAGCGCAAACATGACAAATAGGCCTACGATTCTGTAAGAGATTGCTATGAAATAAAAAATAAGAATGGACAAAGTAATTCTCAATACCTGGTCTAGGGAATAACGAAGGGTTGTGTATTCTGATTTTTCCAGGGAATAAAAGATGTTTAAATAGAAAGTTTCTACAGCCATAATAAAAATATAAAAAGAAGATACCAAAATAGGCAAAAAAAGAGCTGAGTTCTTAAACAAGTAATAAGAAAGAGGATAGGCTAGAAGGAAAAGAGCAATGGAAGCAGTAATGGCGAGCAGCAATTTTATCTTTAGCAGATAATGGTAATAAGCAGAGGTTTCTTTTTTGCCTTTAGCTAGCGCATAAGCAATATATCTAGAGATGGCAGTATTTGTTCCAAGTTCTGTAAACGTATAAAATATCATTGCAACTGATAAAACAATAGAATAAATGCCATAGCCTTCAGGCAAGAGAAATTTGGTAAGTACTATCGTAAAGATTAAGGCGCCAACTCTGTTAAAAACAGAGGATAAAAAACTCCAAAAAGAATTTCTCACTAGGCTTTCTTTTAAAGATTCCATAACAAATATACCTTTTTTTTGTTTTTAATACTTATGTAGCTTAATTATTTCTTATTTTTGTTGTTAAAATATACATATAATACTGATGCCTTAACATATAATGGATCTTTTTCTGAAAGAACTTCTATATAGTCTACAAAAATATGAAATAGGCTTCCTAAAAATATAAAGTAAAAAATATTAAACTTAAAAGACAAAAGAAAAATCAGTAAAATAAACTCAACCCCGTGAAAGAGCAATATTGGATATTTGCTTTTCTTTTTTTGCTCGTAAGATAAGCTTCTCCATTTTGTCCTGTGCTCTATAAAAAAACTGTATATTTTCTTAAAACTCAGAGTTTTTTTCTTATAAGCTCCATAGATATAATGGTCAAAGTCTATTAAAAAAGAGGAGAAGAAGATCAAAGAGGCAGAAATTAACGGGATATGAAACACAAAGAACATTGCTGCTGCAAATAAAAATCCAAGTATTATATGAGTTTTGGGCAACATTCTCTTTTTTTAAATTTACGACTGCTGTATTTAAGTATAACTATCTTGAGATGATTTTTATGATATCTGCAAAAGCTGGACGGGTTATTAAGATGCCAACTGAGACCCCTATAATAGTGGTTAATGCAAATCCCCTTAATAATCCTGCTCCTGCCCAGAATAATGGAAGCATTGCAGCAATTATTGTAAAAAAAGCTCCTACTATGATAAACAAGGCTCTTTTTATCCTTTCTTTAAGGCTGGAAGAATCCCCGGATACAGACTCGTCAATTATAACTATCTGGTCATTTACTCCAGTACCCATGCCTGCAATAATCCCGGCTATGCTTGGAGCATCCAGATTCCACCTTATTAAAGCCGCAATGCCCAGAGTTAAAAATGCTTCAGAGAACATAGTTAAGATTACAGCAGAAGTTATTTTGACTTTTCTATATTTTACAAAAAGCACCACAGAAACTGCAATAAAAACAACTAACCCCAGAGTCAGGATATTTCTTGTGAATTCCTTGCCTAAGGAAGGAGAAATCGTATCTAACTTAGCAATTTCCAATTTGTAAGGCAGGCTGCCGGTTATTAAAACAGTCTGTAATTTCTGCATGCTTTTTTGAGCGTCATTAAATGCGTCTTCTCGCGATGCTCCGGTGCCTGAGCCCTGAATCTGTATTTGGGTTGTCACCCTTCCTTTTAGGTCCTCACTGATAAAAAGAGAGTCTACTAATTTATCATCTAAATAAAGGTCCAGCTTTTCATTGAGATATCTTCCCTCCCCTGTAATGTTCACTTCTAGCTTAGAGGTTATGTCTGCATGCTTTTTTGCAGCTTCCTCACTCAAGTGAACTACAAATCTAAATCTGCATAACTGCCCCCCTTCAACAGCATAACATGCCTCGATTCCTGAGCAAGAAGCATCATTTCTGCATACTGAAGCTATGTCTTTTTTTCCTCCGACAAATACAGTTTCATTTCCTATCTTTGCTTCAAACTTGCCCTGCTTTGCAACTAACTCTTCCAGTTCCGAAGGATTTGCTCCTGCTATCTCAATAAGCATATAATTATTTCCCTCTAAATCAGAAGTGGGCCTGATAATTATATCTGTCAAGCCATATACATTAAGTCGCTCGGTGGTTACTGCAATAAGGTCATTTAGTTCTGAAGCTGAGAGCTGCCCTTCTGGCTTTATCAAAGCCCTAGAGCCTCCTGCAATATCCAAACCGAACTTTATGCTGGTAGAAGGAATCTTACTGACTGTTATTTGAGGAGTTTCTTTAGTGAAAAGAGTAAAAGTCCCTTCTTTGGCTGTAATAATCAGCTTGGTTTTCTCTTCTGTTGGAAACTTTTCCAGTGCTTTTGAAAAATCTTCTATTGAAGTTATCTCCTGGCCGTCTATGGCTTTTATTATCTGCCCGGAACGCAAGCCAGACTCAAAAGCTGAAGAATTGGAATCCACTGACTTAATAAGCACGCCCGACTCGAAATTGGGCTTTATTACCAAAAGAGCCAGAACTAATGCAATAATTAAAATCCAAATTCTTATTGTCAACTTCATCATTTTAGTCTATGCCTTTTTTATCGCAATACCATTTAATTATTCCCGCATTGGTAAGCCATGTGTTAAATATATCTGCAAACAAACCGATAGCCAGGATTAAAAAAATCTGCTTGAAAGAGTCTGGCAAACCGCCCATTAAAAATAAGACAGGGATGACAGCTGCTAAAGCAGTTCCGGTCATCAAAATGCCGGTTTTAAATGCCCCATAAATTCTATTGTTGAGCAAACCCTCTTTTTTCTTTAGGGCGCGAGTTGTAAGCAAGATGTCTGTATCTACAGAATAGCCTATTAACATCAAGAAGGCTGCTATTCCTGCTGCTGAAAGCCTAATCCCCAGATAATCGA
>MFWN01000089.1:3364-3787 GCA_001786395.1 Candidatus Pacearchaeota archaeon RBG_13_36_9 | reverse complement strand
CAAAGATATTACCATGTCTGCAAATGCTGCAAAAAGAACTGCTGTGCTTGGAACAAAAGTCCTGAAAAGAACAAAGATAACTATGGACATGAGTATAAAAGAGACTATCAAAGCATAAATCAGCTGCTTATAGAAACTCTGGCTGAGTGTTGCCCCGGTAAATTCCACGCTGGAGTTTTCAGAGGTTAAATTTTTACCTAATATTTTTTCAACTGCCGGCTTAAGCTCCTCAGGAGGGGCGGAGCTTTCAACTGTCAGAGCTATTGGCTCACCTGTTCTCAGGTCAGTTAAACTTCTGAAAACAGCATCAGGAAAATCCTTTTTTAAGGCGCTCTCAAATTCTGCTGTGTTTAGACTTTCCTTAAGAGTAATTGTTGTTCCACCTGAAAGGGAAACATCACGATACATAACATCGTTATGTTT
>MFWN01000089.1:0-3328 GCA_001786395.1 Candidatus Pacearchaeota archaeon RBG_13_36_9 | reverse complement strand
CAGGGCTATGACTGGAATTGCAAATAGAATCTTGTACCATTTATTATACCAAGAGTATTCTTCTGTTTCTTTTGTTTCTTCCATTTTGTATGTTCGTTATTTTTATCAGAAATAACCCATTTATAAGGTTTGTTATAAATGCAATTTAAATGCACTTCTGGCACATTTGATTCCGGTGGGTATACTAAGATACTTAAATCCAATGCGCGAGCCGGGATTCGAACCCGGATCGTCTGCTCTCTTTGCTTGAGCTTGGAAGGCAGACACACTAAACCATTATGCTACCCACGCATAATGTCCTTATTAAATATTGGTTAATAAAGATTACTATTAAACATCTCCTTAAAAGGTTTAATTATTGGTTCTTATACAAATTGTACATCAAAAATCCGTAACCAACATCGATTATACTTAAAACAAGTGAGGCATATAAAAAGCATCTGCAAAATTAGATTATTTTAAGCATCTTTCTTTTTCTATAATTGTTTGCGTAATGCAGATTTATAAATTTTATTTCAACTCCCCTCCCAAGCGTTGCACCATTTTCATCAATAGTTATTCGGTTTATGCTACTACTTTAATCCTAAGGATAAACACCCTACGAGGACTTATCTATATGACTTCTGTCTTGCTGCTCTTGCTTTAGAATCGTTCGGTTTGTAAGCTTCTTTTCTTCTTACATCTGCTATTAGCAGATTTCTGTCGTAATTAAGAAACGCCTTTCTTAGCTCTACAGATTTTGTAAAAGTAACAATCGCCCGGGCTATTGCGAGCCTGACAGCCTCGATTTGTCCTTGATGCCCGCCACCTCTGACTTTTACGTCTATATCAAAATCGAATTTACCCTGGTTGTTTTTAGTTATCTCAATGGGCTCTTGTATCATCAGCCTGTGAAATTCTCCAAGGTTCTCATACGGCTTCTTGTTAATTGTTACTTTTCCGCTTCCTTCTTGAATCGATGCCTTGGCTACTGCAGTCTTTCTCTTTCCTACAACAATTAATTTTCCTTGTTTTTTTGTCATCTTATATTTTCTTTGAAACCTCTTCAACTGAAATATAGGCTGTATGTTTTTCTTTTCCAGCTTTTATTAGCTTTTCGTTTTTATACTCCTCTGGAATCCCCTTGTAGCATAATATTCTCCTAAACGCCTCTTTCCCTTTCCCCGCTCGATAATTTGGGAGCATTCCTCTTATGGTCCTCTTTACTATCCTTTCAGCAGTCCCTGGAAAATTCGGCCCCCTTAAAGCAGTTCCTCCCCTAGACCTTTTCTCTTTATATGCTTCAATTATGCCTCTTTTTTTACCAGTGATTATTGCTTTTTCTGAATTGAGTATGACTACTTCTTTGCCCTGTAACGATTGCTTGGCTGCATAGCTGGACAATCTGCCTAAAGTAGCATTAGTGGCATCAATGACTATTTTTTTCATCTCAAAACTTCTGCCTGAAACTTTTTATTTGTTTCAAGCTCTTCTTTAATTGTGGATGTTGGAATTTTTGATTTTTTCAGTTTTTCCAGCGCAGAAGAAGAAAAGCTGAGGGCAACAATCTTTATTTTCTTGTCTATTTCTCCTTTTCCCAAAACTTTTCCCGGGATAATCACTGTTTCCCCTTTTGCTTCCTTGTTGATTTCATAAAGGTTCTTTTTTATTCTTTTTCTAGTTGGCATTGACAATAAGCTTGCTATTTCCATCTGTCCCTTGTCTTTGGCTAGCTTTATAGTTTCTACTAGCTCGCTGTCTGTTTTTTTCTTTATTCTTTCCTTTATTTTTGTCTTGCTTATTGTCATGTTATACAGTTTAAGACAAGGGGTAGTTTTTAAAGATTTCTACTGCCAAAATCCCTCATAATTCAATATAAGTCCCACGCCCATAGTCTGTAAAAAGCTCCAGTATAATGTTTTCAGGATGGACTATCTGAACTGAGTGTTTCAGCCCATCTTTAGATAGTTTCTTTAGCGTGCTTTCAACCTCTCTTAATTTCTTCTCCATCCCGCCAGAGATGGCCCTTGATTCGATAAGCCCCGGCAAGTCTTTTTTCAATCTGATTCTAGGGATTATCTCTCCGTTATTGTCTAGTACCCCACCAGTATTGGTTATTAAACAGTACTTAAGCGGGCGCATTTGCTCTGCAAGAAAACTACCAGCCGCATCTGCATTACAAGTTAATGCCCTTCGGGCAACTCTGTTAAGATAATCCTTACATTTCCATCCATGTTGTTATCATTCCTTTGTTTTTAGGGGGAGGTTTCTTTGAATAAAGCACAAATTCCATTCTCTCATGACATTTGGAGCAATAAGCAATCATCTTTTCAGGCAATTTCAATGATAAGAATGATGTTATAACTGACTGTATACTTGCTTTCTTCCTTCTTGAATATGCCCCGTAATACCTTACAAGCTTTTGGTTCTTCTCTGGAACATGCTGAATAATAGCAGAGATAAAGTCATTAACAAGCATGATCTTGAAATGAATGTTGTCTTCATGGTCTTTCCAGTAGAATCTTACTGCCTGTCCATTGTAAGCAACAATCCTTGTATTTGCTATTGCTGGATGCCTAACATATCTTCCGATGTATTTTGCTAACCCTTTCCTTGAGGATATTCTGTCCTTCCTTACATAGACGCAGAATCCATTCGGATACTTGCTATATGCTTTTTCTACAATCCATCCAGGAATGTATTTCTTTAATGCCTCTAGAATATTATATTCCCAATTTTTATGCAGGGCATTAAAAGGAATGTAATTTCCAGAAGAAACAAACTTTCCTTGTTTATCATAACCTCCTTCTGTAACAATCATATGCACATGTGGCTGATGCTTGATATCTCTTCCAAAAGGATGAAACACCTCAATCACCCCAGGAATAACTTCTCTGTGATTAACCTTTGAGAAAGTTTCCTTAATCGTCTGGTAAGCAGTATCCATTAAAATCTTGTAGAGATTTCTATCTTCTTGAAAATATTTCCAAAGCATTTCAGGAATTCCAAACACCAAATGCCTATGGAATATTTTTTTCTCTAGTCTTTCAGTGAGCATTGCAGCCCATTGGTCTGTATATCTCTTGCCACAGCAAGAGCATAATCTTGAGTTGCATCCAAAGGGGACAAATTCGTATCTGTCACACCTCTTGCAGTAATACCAGGATCCGCCTCTGCTTGCATCCTTGCAGGAGAGCATCTTTTCTACTTCGCTTATCTCTATCTCCCTAGGCTTATTGGTCTTGAGATAATCTTCCCAATGCTCCTGGAAGATAAGTTTTACTGAGAAAAAGCTTTTATTCTCCTCTTTTATTGTAATTATCTGTGTTGCGTGAATAACAACACAAGG
>MFWN01000088.1:12434-12658 GCA_001786395.1 Candidatus Pacearchaeota archaeon RBG_13_36_9 | reverse complement strand
GCAGGGAAAAAGCTATTGCTTTTAGGGATATAGGCATCCCTTATGACCCCCAAAATCCAAGAGAGCTTACTTCAGGTGAGAAAGGGCTTTATTTAAAAAAGGTTCATAGAATTGAGCTGGATGACTGGGGAAAAATAATAGAATAGGCTGCTATTCTAAGGATTAATCTTCAATAAACTGATATTTGTTTTCTCTTTTCACTCTTCTGAAACCATCCTCTGCAT
>MFWN01000088.1:0-12384 GCA_001786395.1 Candidatus Pacearchaeota archaeon RBG_13_36_9 | reverse complement strand
ATACAAGCTTTAGTGTGCATAGCAGATGTTGGATAATCTGCGTTGTTTTTTATCCATGCAGGGTCATGTTTTTTTATTTCTGCAGGATCATTTAGGTCTATTGAATCTCTTGCTTTTTCTAATAATGGGATATAAACTCTTTTAACTTTATTAATTAATGGACGCTCATCCCACACTTTTAGGTGGATAAACCTTGCAGCAGAGTCTATATTACTTGCATAAGGTCTATGTGGGCCAGTATACTTTCTGTTCATAATCCCGCTTAAAAATTTTTCTGCAAAATCTAGACTACAAAAAGCCAGATCATACTCAAATTTTCCATCATATGGTGTTTTTTCTTCACTATTTTTCTCTTTAGAACTTGAAGCTAATTTAGTTAATGGGGCAGAAACTGCCCCCTTCAAAAACCCTCTTCTGCTGATTGCCATGGTATTATAAGAATAAAGTAATACTAATAGAACATTCTATTATATTTTTTACATAACCTACATATTTATATAACAAAATGTCATAAACATAGTACTATGAAATTAGATTTAAAAGATAGAAAAATATTGTATGAATTAGACCTGAATGCAAGGCGAACTGATTCAGAAATTGGAAAAAAAGTAGGATTAAAACGAGAAGTTGTAAGCTACAGGATAAACAGGCTAATTAATGAGGGAATAATAAAAAATTTTATTACAATTTTAAATGATTATGCGCTTGGTTACCAGACTTACAGGATATTTATAAAATTCAGAGATTTAACTGAAAAAAAAGAACAAGAAATTGTTAATTATATAAAGGATAAAGCAAAATGGTTTGTAAAGGTTAGGGGAAGATGGTCTTTTAATTTTACAATACTAACTAAAGACATCTTTGCACTAGAAAAATTCCTTAACAACCTTAAAAATGAGTTTCAAAACTATTTTATTGAATTGAATTTTTCATTAATAACAAGAGTCTATAATTATAGGCGGGGGTATTTAGTTAATAAGAATATAGACAGATCCAAATATGAACTTATGGGGGAAGTTGTTGAGAAATATAATGCTGACCCTGTTGATATTAAGATTTTAAAGATTCTACAAAATAATGCAAGAATGAGTTCAGTTGAAATTTCTAACAAATTAAATGTTAGTGAGAGAATTATCAGATATAGAATTAAAAGACTAATAAAAAATAAAGTCATAATTGGGTTTAGAAGTATGTTAGACTTAAATAAGTTAGGTTATAGTTATTATAAAATTCATTTGAAGTATAAGATCTTTAATCAAAAAACTATTGAAAAAATTAAAGACTACCTGCATTTTGATCCGAATATTATATATAAGACTGAAACAATTGGAGGGCCCGATTTAGAATTTGAAATTCAGGCCATTAATAATAAGGAAATGTACGCAATTTTGGATAAGTTTATTAAGGAATTTGAAGGAGTTGTTGATGATTATGAAATACTTGAATATGAGAAAGAATATAAACTTTCTTATTTAAATGAAATTTGACAAAACATAAACAAAGATTTCACTTAACTTCCTTGTTCATCTCTGCATATGGTTTTTACCAAGCTCATTATTCTTCTTTGACTTTGCCAGGCTCGCTGACAAAGAAAACCTTGTTGCTTTGAGTTTCTTTTATTCTTGCTTTCTTCTCGTAGATTGCTCTTGCAGGAGGCAGCTCAAATCTCCCAACTACGCCTATCTTAGAATAAATTATATATGAAAGAACTCTGTCTTCTCCTTCGTTCAGGCTTTCTAGATTCCATTCAAGCCGCCTGTTTTTCTCATCAACCCTGTCAGGAGTTATAGCGCCGTATCTTTGGTAGAGCTTTACTATTGGGGGAAGCTTATCCACAATATTTATCTTCTCTATATGCTTCTTGGCTTTTGCGCTTATAGAAACTCTCAAAGCAAATTCCCCCCCCTTGGTTTTGACCTGCTGAATTTTTTTCGTGAGTATTAAGTCAGATTTCCAGTAAACATTTGCAATTATAGCCAGCACTATTATTGCTATAATGAGCACAATTGGGATTATCCAGTTGGTAGTTGCTACAACCCTCAGGGACTCTCCTGGCCTCAGCTCTTTTGCCCAGTAGTAAGTAGTTGTTAAGCCTTCCCTTTCAGTTTTCATTGGGGCAACTGCTAAAGCAGTAAATGGGCGGGACAGAAGATTTTTCTCAATGGAAATCTCCGCGATTGCCGGAAGATTGCCATCATTTCTTTTTTCTATTTCTAATCGTTGGATAAAAAGCCCTTCTTCTGCTCTGTTAGTAGCTAAGCCTGATTTTTCAAGAAACCTGATTGTGGACTCCAGATGCTCTTTTACCTCTTTAATTCTAATGTCTGCGTCAAGGATATAAGGCCCGGCCATAAGAGTTTTTAGTTTTTCTTTGTCTAATTCCACTGTAAATGACTTTTTTTCAAGAGGGCCAAGGGAAAAATTCTCGCCAAATGAAAAAAACACCGAAGAAAAATCTGCGCTTATCTCTTTGAACTCAAAGTTTTCCTTGTTCTCCACGTATATTGTCGCTTTTTCGCTGTCAGGAGTCAGGCTCTCAGAGGTAATCTGGAGAGCATCCTTTAATTTAACGATGTTTATAGTCAATTTATCTTCCTGAGTTCCGGTGTTAGAGCCCTTTATCTTATAAACAAAAGAGAAAGCCCCCGGATTTTTCCTTATAGTCTCGCTTGCTTTAACATAGATAGTAATCTCCCTGCTTTCACCCCTTGAAAGCGAAAAGGCGGTTTTGGGATAGATATCCACGCTCACCAGGGAGTAAATCTCAAAACTGTCTCTTTCTCCATTGTTTTTTATAGTAAGCTTGAAAATAGCAGGCGAATCTAATTCGGAAATTACCACATCACTTACAATTTCTTTTTGTATGTCGAGGCTTATTGAGGAAACTGAACTCGCTGATAGCAAAAGCGAAACTATCAAAGCTGCCAAAAACAGACTCTTCCAACACCTCGTTTTTCTTATGCTCATGATTAATAAGGATAGTTAGAATTGTTTTTAAATATTCTTCTTTTAGCTAATATGCTTTATATCACACTATTCTCTTGGCGGCTGTTTTCCTTCAATAGCTAAAAATGATTTTGTCTGGGCAATTACTTCATCCACTTCCTCGAGAAGCTTGTCTTCATAGCCTTCTACCCTTGACCTTATAATATACCTGTCATACACTCCCCTTAGAAACTTAAGAAACGCAGTGTTTTCCCATCTGTGCTCATAATCTTTAACTAAAACAGCAGCAAACTTAATTTCTATATATCCCTTATTCATCTTCACTTTTGCCCCTTCTTTTTGCACTTCTATTTCAGACATGCCAAGAATCATCCAGTCTGCTTTTATTAAAAACTTGAAGTAATCAGAAATTTTTCTGGTGGCTTCCCAGTGAACTTCTATCTCTTTTCCGTCTGCCTTTATTTTTTCAGTGTATCCTTTTTCAATTATTTTATACCCCTGGTCTATGAACCAGTCATAAAGGAATCTGTAAATCTGCTTAAAATCCCAAATTCCAGTATACTTTACTTTGGTTGCAAATATTTTGTCTTTTTCTGACATGTCTAAAACGAAAAACCTCGTATTTAGTTAGTTTATTGGAATACTCTGGTTTTTCGTTTTGGAGCATTCCAAAGTCGCAATTCTAGAGCGACTTTCTGATTTTTGTCTCTTTTTATAATTATAATAGAAAAAAGGTATTTAAATATTTTTGGCTTTGCGAATATGTTTGATTTTATTGCAACCAAGTATATAAAAATTTATAAGTCCTAATATCTTCTGATTTAGATGGCTAATAGGGTGAAAAAAATTGTTGTTTATAGCGCAGGGGGTTTGTTGGCTGCAGGAGCCTTGTTCGTAGCTCCATGTATGATAGATAATACAGATAGATCTTTTTGTCAGAAAACTTCTTGAATCGCCTCGTTTTAATTTTGTCATCTAAGGTCATGAGGGTGGCCTTCCGGCTGCTGATTTGACTGTCATGTTTAGAGATGACCTTGCTCCTGGAATGAAGGGATTTGTTGAATATAACGGAAATAAATCTGAAATGGCTCGCGAGAGAATTGGTGAGGATTATGCAAGCTTTTCTGTTCCTATAGAGGCATTGGATGCGGGGAAATTTACAGTATAGGCTGTTGACCGGCACGGAAATGAGTCCAGGAGAAAAGAACTTTATGTATTAGAAGGGATAGTCACAGAGAAGAAACCTTATTAATCTCTAATTTCATTATTATATTTTACATTGCGTCTCTGCAATCTTCGCACATCATCCTATTGTCTACTTTATACAGCAAACTAAAATTGCCGCACTCTTCGCATGTGCCATCTCTGAAGCTTTCTCCAGCTTTTCTTCTTTTGAGTTTCTCACTTTCTTCCTTTATCTGCATTATCTCGGAAGCGAATTCGAATAAGCTGGGTTCGATTCTAAGTATGTCTTTCAGAGTTAAAAAGCCTATGATGTTCTTATTGACTGTAACTGGCAGCCACCTGTATTTTGTTTTTTTCATTGTTTGCAGAGCCTGATAAAGGTCTGCAGACGGCTTTATTGTCACAATTTTTTTAGGGGCAATTTCTGAGGCTTTTATTATTCCTAATTCTTTTTTTGATTTCTTTGTCATAGCCCATATGATATCTCCTTCTGTTAGAATTCCCTTCAGCTGATTATTCTCCTCGAGAATTAGGGAGCCTACCCTTTTCTTCACCATTTTTTTAGCACAATCTAAAATAGAAGTATCTGGAGGAACTGAAATAAAGTTCCTGGTCATGATATCCCCTGCCTTTACTCCAATCTTCATTTTTTAGTAAAGGCGCCAAGGTTTATAAATTTATAGCTAATTGTGAGTAACTTTGAAGTTAAAAAGATACAATTATAATCTAGGGCCCTCGAATAATAGAGGCGCCACTTCTGCAATTTCTCTTTTGGTTATCGGCCCAAGAAAATTTTTTCCTCTTTTTACAACTGCAAAGAATCAACAATCAGGAAGTTTTTGCCCATAATCTCTCCGGCAGTTATGCCGGTTTTTGCAATGTGCATTTTTCCTTAACATTAAATTTAAAAATAGCGTGAATATAAAACAGCGAGGATGTATGCCCCACCTCTCTTCAGATGGCTGAGCCAGACCTCGCTGTGATAAGAATAAGATATATACCTACTTATAAGTTCTCGATATATGATATATATTTTATATACTTTTATCTTTGCAAGAAGAATAAGCCAGATATAGAGGAGAAATTCATAAGATTTAAAAGCAAATATCCCTAATATATACTAATATATATTATATAAAATATATATTATAAAATATAACGCTTTTTAAACCCCTTTTCTCTATTATTTTGAGCCTAAGGGAAAGAGAAGCTTGATAATTATAATTAAAAGTCTGAGTTAAGATGGACCAAAGAAAATTAATAAAGCTGGGCAATTCAAGCTATGCTATTGCCTTACCTAAGGACTGGGTAGACAAGTCTGGGCTGGGCAAGGGTGATAATGTTTTTATAACCCCAAATTCTAATGGCGAATTGATTGTACAATCTAACTACAAAAAAATAAATCAAGTTAAGGAACTAACACTTAATTTAGAAGGCAAAAAAGAAAGAGACATTAATAGAGAGATAATTGCCTCCTATATTAATGGGGGCACTCTGCTTAGCATAAATGTTAACAAGAAGGATTTTGGGTTCGTTAAGGAAGTTCTTAAGGATTTATTTGGAGTTGAAATAATAGAATCTAAACCAACTTCAATTATAGCTAAAGAAATGATAGATATGAACTCTATTTCTATAGGCAGCATAACAAGAAGGATTGATAACTCTGTAAGAAATATCTTTGAGATTCTAGAGCCCTGCATAAAAAAAGGCTCTGCAACAAATAAAGAATATAATGAAATAATGAGTGCAGATAAGGATGTGAATAGATTTTATTTTCTTTTGTGGAGGCTGATGATACTAGGAGTAGATAACCCTTCTGTCCTTAACACTCTGAATGCTGATTCGACTTCTCTTGTATATTCATGGTTAACTGGAATGAATATAGAAAAAATAGGAGACGACCTTAAAAAAATAACAGAAATCCTGTCAAAAAATAAGTTAAAACAAGATGAGATAGGATTTGTAGAAAAACTTTTTAATAAGGCAGAAGAAAACTTTATAAACTCTCTCAATTCGTACCATCTAAGAGATAAAAATCTGGCTTTTGAAGTAACCAAAAGTAAGGGAGAATTTCAGAATTTGTGCTCTAATCTTAAGGGCAGAGATGCTGTTAAAGAGATTTGCTATCTTTTTTCAAAAATTCATTCAAACACCCATTATATTTCAAAATATGTCCTTTATTTTATTAAAGAAAGTTCCAGGAAAGAATAAAAATGCCAGGAAAAAAATATAACAATAAGACAGACTTATTAATAGAACCGGAGGTTGCAAGAGATCTCTTGTCCAAATCTATAGCCAGGACTTTCAAGCAAGGGGAAGTTAATGTTGCACGCTATGATGCTGAAAGACTCTCGTATTATCATGGAAAGTCTGTTGTCCACAAAGTAAGATTAACTTTTGATTTCCCTGAGAGTGCAGATATTTTTCCTGTTCCTCCTGTTGTGGTAGTTAAGACTTATTCCCAAAGCCCTCAAAATATTAAGGAGTATGAGGCAGAGAGAACAATGCTGGAGCTTGCTGACGATTTAACTTGCAGAGATGGCGACAGGACAGTGAGGGTTTATCCTACTTATTTCGGCAGGGAAGTTCCGGAATGTAGCCCTCATCTGACACTCATAAGAGAATATGTTACTCAAGATTCTTTGATGAAAATAGTTCTAGACAAAAAAGGAAGGAATGAGGATGTAAGGTGGACAGATATTAATGGAACTATTTCACCAATTGCTCTGCTGCATACTAACTCTCCATGGATTGAACGGAGATTACCACCTGAAGTTACAAGGTTTTCCAAAGAATATTTAAGTTCAAACCTAGTCAAACACATAGAAAAAATCGTTCTATTTTCAGGCAACGAATTTGGTAAAGAAATGAAAGAACGATTTGTAAATAACCTTGATTTTGTTATGGGGAGATATTTATTTGGAAAAGACTTAAGCTCAGTAATTAATGGCGATTTAAGTGTATGCCCTCATCATACAACTAATAGTAGTTTATTAGATGCTGGAGGAACATGTATCGGACCTATTACAGATGACTTATCCCTTTATTCAGACCCTATTTTTGAGGGTGTTTTGGATCAAAATGGACGTCCAATGGACCTTGAAACACGTGGAAGAGCAGCAGTCAAGGAGTACATAGAAAGGCGTAAAAGGTTTGCAGAAATTCTTCATTATCCAAATAATGTTGAAGAAAGGCTGCAAAGAGATTTTCTTCTGGCAAGTTTTCTTGTTTCGGGAATCAGAGGCAATATAAGGGGAGCTTCTTCAGCTCTGACTTACAAGTATAATTTTGCTGCTAACAGTAATAATGGAGAGACGCCTATAAGCTGGACCCCTAAATTAAGGGTGCCTACTTTAGGGCAACCAACAAATATTCCATTACAATATTTAGAACAAGAAGTTAACCATTATATGCATAATGTATTAAAAATTGTGAGAGTTTTGAGACCAGAAAACACGCAATTGTTTGGTGCGCTTGAATCTTTAATCCGGCAGGCACTTCCTGAGAATTTTAAAATAAACCATAGTACAGCTAGAAGATTAATTAATAGAATCACGGAAAAAGTCTCCCCTAACAATGCTGGTCATCCAATTATTAATCGTGATGCTGATGGATTCAAAAGTAAGAGAAGACTTACCCAACCCATAAAACCTATTAAACCTATTAAACCTATAACAGGTTTATCAGACTGAAATTTAGAACTATAAGCTTAATATCAATTATTCTCCACTACAACAATCTTTAAAAATCAATGCAGACAAACTCTTTTGTTAAAAAGGAAAAGCAAAAATGACTGAAAGACAACCTATATTCATACTTCCTGAAAATGTAAACAGGATGATTGGAAAAGATGCGCAAAGAAATAATATCATGGCCGCTCGTTTAGTTGCAGATGCTGTCAAGACTACTCTTGGACCAAAGGGCATGGACAAGATGCTGGTGAACTCCACAGGAGACATTACTGTTACAAATGATGGGGTTACAATCCTGGAGGAAATGGAAATAGAGCATCCTGCTGCAAAGATGATGGTTGAGATTGCCAAGACACAGGAAGACGAGGTTGGAGATGGGACAACGACAGCTGTGATGCTTGCCGGAAAACTACTTGAAAATGCTGAGAAACTTCTTGACAATAAAATTCATCCGACTGTTATAACCAAGGGATACAGAATGGCTGCAGAAAAAGCCCAGGAAATACTAAAGGAGTTGGCAGTGACTATCACACCAGACCAAGAGGATGTTTTGATGCACATAGCCCTGACTGCAATGACTGGAAAAGGCGCCGAAACAGCAAAGGAAAAATTTTCAGGGATAATTGTCCAGGCTTTGAAACAGATTTCAGAAAATGGAAAGGTTGATTTGACAAATGTAAAGATAGAAAAGAATAAAGGCTCTGGATTAGAGGACACCGAACTAATTAAAGGGATAGTTATTGACAAAGAAAGAGTATCTATTGACATGCCGCAAAAAGTTAATCAAGCCAGGATTGCCCTGCTTGATTGTGCTTTAGAGATTAAAGGTCCTGAAACAGAGACGAGAATATCTATAAGCAGCCCAGACCAATTGCAGCAGTTTGTTGAGCAGGAAGACAGGATTCTTAAAGAAATGACTGAAAAAATCAAGAGTTCCGGAGCAAATGTAGTGTTCTGCCAGAAAGGAATTGATGATATTGCCCAGTATTATCTTGCTAAATCAGGGATTTATGCCTGCAGAAGAGTTGCTAAAACAGACATGGAAAAATTATCAAGAGCAACCCAGGGAAGAATAGTCAGCAACCTGAATGAGCTTACTTCTGAGCAGCTTGGAAATGCAAATGAGGTTGAAGAGATTAAGAAAGGAGAGGATGTTTTTACTTATGTTAGAGGGTGCAAAAATCCAAAAGCTCTTACTATTATGATTCACGGAAGCACAGAGCATGTTTTAGATGAAATGGAACGAGCTATTAAAGACGGATTAGGAGATGTTGCTTCTGCACTAAAAGAAGGAAAAATAGTTGCTGGAGCAGGAGCAATTGAAATTGAGCTTTCAAAAAGATTAAAGGAATACAGCAAAAGCTTAGGCGGAAGAGAGCAGCTGGCTGTTGACGAATTCGCTTCTGCTTTAGAGTTTATACCAATAACTTTGGCTGAAAATGCGGGACTTGATCCAATAGATACGCTTACTGAATTAAAAGCCGCCCATGAAACTCAAAAATATGCTGGAATTAATATTTTTACAGGAAAAGTAGAGGATGTTTTAAGGGCAGGAATAATAGAACCCTTAAAGATAAAGAGCCAGGCAATACATTCTGCCAGCGAAGTAGCCATGATGATTTTAAGGATAGATGATGTTTTAGCATCTGGAAAATCTGCTCCATCAATGCCTCGGGGAGGCATGGGCGGAATGCCCCCTAACATGGGAGATTACGAATAAAAATTTTTGGACTTTTCTTAAGTTTTCGGATTCTGTAAAGTTAATGGGTGATGGCTCAACCGAAAATTAGTTCTATAAGTGTTTTCTTGTAATAATAGAAGAAAAGAAAGGGAAGGAGGATACATATGCTGTGTATCTATTGCTCCTCCCACTTGACCGTTAAGAACGGCCATAATAAAAGGGGTACTCAAAGATATAAATGTAACTCTTGCCATAGGAGATTTTGTGAGAGAGGAATCTTTGCGAGGCACAGATTCCCTAAAGAGATTATTCTTAATGCTATATTCCTTCGCTCTTTCCCCTCTCAACAAGAAACGTAAAGAGAATTCTAAGGAAGATGATTCATATTGAAGTGAGCCACAAATCTGTCTATAATTGGCTTGTAAAATTTGCCCCTCATTTGATAAGAATCGCACTAGGAAAACCGATTGCCTTCACGAAGATATGGCATGTTGATGAAAAGTTCATTCATGTTAGAGGAAGCAAAGACCCGCATGCTTATCTATGAATTGTTTCAGATTCCAATTCTAATATTATTTCAACTTATGTTAGTTTCTATAGAGATGAAGCTAGCGCCAGAGTAGTTTTATAGAAGGCTAAAGAGAGATCAGGGTTCTCTCCAGAACTTCTTGTTAGCGATGGTTTACAGGGATATAAGAGAGCATGCAGAAAAGTATTTGGAAGAAAAACTAGACATGTTATAGCCCATATTGAGCCAGTCGGAATTGTCCATAAAGGGAGGCTGATGCAAATTACAAACAATCGTGCAGAAAGAATAAATGAATTCCCAGCTTTATGGCTTCATGTTTGCAGGGGATTTAAGAGATTAGACAGAGCAAACTTACTTTGTGAATTCTTTGCAGTCAATTACAATTATTTAATGGAGCATCTTACCAAAGAAGAGCCAAAGATAGCATGGGAAAAAGTTCCCCTACTGATGAGCGCTTAGAATTTAGTCTATTAGACGTGTTGTGTCACACCAATTAATTATCACCTTTTAAGGTAACACAATCAGTTTTTTTATAATTTTCTCTACACCTCTTTTTTATAAAACAGCCACTTAAACAAGGAAAAACTAATTATTCCTTTACAGTTTAGTTTCCAGAAGAATGCCCTTAATCTTTTATAGAGTTTATTTTCTTTTATTAATGTCATATGTATGTTATATTATTAGCTTTTTATAAACCTATTTGCCCATTTTAATATGGAAAACATAAGACAATTATATGCATTTATATCCACTAGCAAGATTAGGAAAAATGTTTTAGGTGCATTGTCTAAAAAAGATATACGACAAGTAGAAATAGCCAAATCAATAAAAGAAAAGCAGCCGAATGTCAGCAAGGCTTTAGCTGATTTGCAAAAGAAAAAGCTTGTTGAATGCTTGACTCCTGAAAAAAAGGCATGGAAAGTTTATGGAATTACAGATTTAGGCAGACAGGTATTAAAATATAGACCTTAATTATCTGTTTGAAACTATCGAAGTATTTATAAAGTTCATAGCATTAAAAGAAATATGAATAAATGTGTAATCTCCATTTTCACAATTTTATTTATTCTAGTTACTTTTGCAACGCCCCATATTGAAGCTCAGGCTGGAGGCTATGAACGCAAACTGTATATAGATCCTCAAATTCCAGAATTTTTTGAAGAACGGGAGAGCGTAAGAATTATAGTAGAATTAATCGACGAATCAGGAATTGTTCTTGAAGGAACTAAGGAAGAGAGAAGAGAGCAACTAAATAAGATTGATGATTGGTTTAAGCCAGAAGTAGATAAAATCGTCTCAAACTATGAATCAGATGAAGGAATTGATATTACTAAAAAAAGATCTAGGGGATTTGGTGCAATCGTAACTGAAGAAGGATTTTGGAAATTAGCTAATGATTCTCGAATATCAGCAATTCACTACGATGCTCCAACCTATGGCCTCAATAACTTGACAAGTGAAGAAATAAACACTACAACAAATGTTACATATGTTTCTAATGAGATTTCCGCAGAGCCTGTTGAATTCGTATCAGACCCTAAAACATCAAAAACACTAATAACAATTATAATACCTGTGGTTTTGTTAATATTAATCATCTTAATAATCATAGTCATTAAATTAACCAAGACCCGCGAAAGTAAAAAAAGGTAATAGGGCATAATACTTTAATAACAAGAAGATTAGATTACAATAAAAAAGAAAAATTTCATTCAAGAAGAAAATAGAGCATAAAATCTCTTTTTGGATAATATTGCTTTCTTAATTATCCGAAATTACGCGTGCAATATTTAAAGATCAGACAGTTAGTTAATTTATGAAAAAGAGGGATAAAACAAATTTCCGCTTTATCATTCTGAACTTTTTAATCGTCATCCTTATAATTATTCAGGCTCCATTAATCCTGTCTTCTCAGGAGAGCACAAATTTATCTTTAATGGGGATGAGCAGCAGAATTTCTGGGGGCAGTGGCGCAGGAGGCCAAGCAGTCTCTACATCAATAAACGAAATTGTCGGCGTAGGATCAAAGAGAATCCCTTCTGAAGAACGAATAAATCGCGATAAGATTATCAGGAAAAGTGGGTCTAATGAATCAATCATTGACCCAGATATAGAATCGGAGTTTGAAAAAGAGGGTGTAGAAGAGTTAAGACTTATTGTTAATTTAAACGACACATCTAAGATTCTTATAAAAGGCAATAAAGAAGAAAGAAGAGAGAAAATAAACCAGATTGATGATTGGTTTAAGCCTGAAATAGATACAGTATTAGGGGATTATTCTGGAGAGGATTTTCATTTAATTAAAAAAAGATCTAGGGGATTTGTAGCCGATGTAACTAAAAAAGGTTATG
>MFWN01000087.1 GCA_001786395.1 Candidatus Pacearchaeota archaeon RBG_13_36_9 | reverse complement strand
TTTTAGAAATTTATCAAGGAGAAATTCCTTAACTTAATGGAATTGATTCAACGCCCCCACGATTACTGAATCTTAAGGATTAACTCCTGACGTTTTCCTTAATTTTTTAGAAAAGAACAAATTTTGTTGATTACCTCACTAAACTTTTCTTGTTTTAGTGAACCTGCCTTATATTTTATTAAGTATTTTTCAATAGATGCAATTTTGTCTATTCTTATATGGCTCTCTCTTTTAAGACTACCTTGCTTAAAATCTTCTTTGTTGAGAGGGACTTCTACGTCATCTTCGTAAGACTCTCCAGTTATTTGTGCAACAATTACATCATCACCTTTAGGAACCTTTAATATCAAAACTGGCCTTCTTTTAACATCTCTTAAGTTAGAATACGAAAATTCTATTATTATAACATCCCCTCTTACAAATCCTTCCATGCTTCATCCTCTTTCTTATTAAGCCATGTTTTAGCAAAAGATTTTTCAGATAAAATAGCACTTTCAGGAATTGATTTTTTTAAAATTATTTCATTATCTTTTCTTATAACAATTAGCTTATCTCCCTCTTTTATGCCTTCACGCATGTCTAAAGGTATGACTACTTGTCCTCTTGAACTCATTTTAGTTGTATCAATTATCATAAATAAGATTAATCTTATTTCTATTTAAATCTTCCGATTTGCCAAAATAGAAATAATCCCAAGTATAGCACACACCCCCACGAGGCTTTCCATCTGTTCTTATCCCCCCGTCTTCGTAACAGAATTCATCAGTTGGATCAAAAAAATGGCATCTAGTTATATATCTGCACTCTCTATTATTTTTGAACATTTTTGCTCCTGTTTTTTATTTTTCTTCTTTCTCAACTTCTTTTTCAGCCTGTTCTACAATTGCCTGCATTTGTTCCTGCAGCTCCTGCAGTCTTTCAATTATCTTTCCTTTAGCCTCTGCAATCTTAGAAAGCTGCTCTTCCACTATTTTTAAAGTGTCTGGAATGCTCTTTTTAAGAAAAGTCCTGTTTCCAACATCCACCAGAAGATTCTTATCTGTAACTTCTGTCTTAACAAAAATATTCTTGCCTATATTGGCATAAATTGTTTTTTCCTTGCTCTTATCCAGTTCATTGAGAGAATCTTGTATTGCCTGTATCTCATTTACCTGCTGGTCTAACATCTGCATCTGCTCCTGATATTTGGTAGCTTCCTGCTCTAAAGCAGCTAATTGCATAATGTATTGTTCTCTTGCCATAAAGACAGATAATTGTCTTGTTTTTAAAGGTTTCTTGTTAGCCAAGAGCATAAATAAAAGGGGAAAGCGCACTGCTCTGTCCAAAAATAATCAGGATTCCGACAAGAACGAGCATAATTATAATTGGAAGCAACCACCACTTTTTCCTTACCTTAAGATAATCCCAAATCTCTCTTGGAAGACTCTTGTTCTTTAGCTCTTTTTCTTTCATAAATTAACTATTTTTTAGCTGTTTATAAACTTTTCTTTTGTCATCTTTTGAATTTAAGTAACCGGCTATATCTTTTCCTATTGCTTGTGCAATCAGCCAGTTTCCCTCATCTGAAACATGTAAGGGGTCTGCATAAACTGATTGAGTTTCATTGTCAAATATCCTGGAGAGGTCAGTTACTTCCTTTTGATTTCCCATCTTTTTAGATATGCGAATGTACGATGTTTCTTCTGCGCCGTTTCTCTCAATAGTCTTTTCATAAGCAGAGCTTGTTTCTTTTGTGCACAATGCAGGCTGCCAGTAAAAAAACGATTTAAATCCAAAGTCATCTTCTAATCCCTTAGTAATATTTGCATTGTTTAGATAAGCTGCAACAATGCTTTCTTCTAATGTTTCATTTGATGTTGCCTGTTTAGAAGGCGATGGAAAAACTTTTTTCATTATCCTTACTGTATCTGAATTTAATAAGAATCCAATAACATTTAGCTTCTTCCTGGCTCCGAAATCCTCTTTTCGATCTTTTATGTTCTGGGGCAGCCCGGCAGTTTCGCTTTGATATGCTGAAAACAGGTCATTGATGCCCCCATAAAAAATAACAATATCTGGCACATTTCCTTTTTTTAATTCCAACTGCAGCCGGATAATATCCTGGGTGCTTACATAGGCCCCCTCTCCAAAATTAGTTATTTCCGCAGAAATATTATTCTCGCATAAATATCTTGACAGTTGGGACGGGAGAGTACCATTGTCTGTTGCCCAGCTGCCCCAAACAGTAGAGCCGCCAAAGACGAATATCTTTACTTTTTTCTCAGAAAGATTACAGTACTGCTTTGTTTTTCTGATTGATTCTTCGTCTATATTAATATACTTGCCCGAGTAGTTGGGGATTCTTTTAAAGCCAAGATAAGGCGCATACTCCCACCTGTCAGAGTCCCTTAATTCCTTAAAATAACTTTTTGCGAATTCTTTGTCCTCAAACAAGCTTATTTTTTCAGCATCTTTAACAAGCTTAGCCTGATAAATCTTTGTAATACAAAAAGAAAGCAATTCAATTACAAGGAATAAAATAATTATTATCACAGCTATTTTAATGGCAAAAGTCAGCGGTTTAGCGCGCTTCTTTATGTTTTTAACAATCGTTTCTATCCTATTTTCTTTAGTCTCTCGCATATTTCTCGCTGTCCCACATATCTTTAGGGTTATCTTCTCTTTTAATTAGAAATTTGTCCATAACAAGGCAGTCAATTCCAGTGCCCATCATGCACTTATAAGCATCTTCTGGGGTGCAGACAATTGGTTCGCCCCTTATGTTAAAAGAAGTATTAATGAGTATGGGGATGCCAGACAATTTTCCAAATTCTTTAATAAGCGAATAATAAAGGGGGTTCTGTTTCTTTCTTATAGCCTGCAGCCTTCCGCTTCCGTCAACATGTGTTACAGCCGGTATTTTTTTATGCCACTCTTTTTTAATCGGGTAAACCATTAGCATGAAATCTGTAGGCAAGGGGAGGGGATTGTCACACTCAAAATATTTCAGGGCATCTTCCTCACAGACAACCGGGGCGAAAGGCCTGAATTTTTCCCGGTGTTTAACCTTTAGGTTAAGTATCTCTTTCATTTCTGGATTGCACGCGTTAGATAGTATGCTCCTGTTTCCTAAAGCTCTTGGCCCCCATTCCATTCTTCCCTGAAGCCATCCGACAACTTTATTTTTATAAATCAATTTAGCTGTTTCTTTTAATAGCTCTCCCTCATCTTTAAATTTGCGGTATATAATTTTTTTATCCTCCAGAAATTGCTGGATTTCTGCATCTGAAAATTCCGGGCCCAGAGAGGCAGATTCTAGTTGGTAATTTCTTTTATGATCTAAAACTGCATTGTACACGTAGCAAGCAGCTCCCACGCTTGTCCCGCCATCCCCGGGGTCCGGCTGGCACCAAAAATTCTTAAATTTGCTGTCTCTCAGTATTTTTCCATTGGCGACGCTGTTCAGGCCGCAGCCCCCAGCAATAACCAAATTGTCACACTCTGTTTCATTATAAACATGATTAAGCATCTTGATTAATGCCTCTTCATAGATTAATTGAACTGCAGCAGCTATATCCTCATGCCTTTTTTCAACCCTGGACTCTGGTTTTCTTATTGGGCCCCCCAGTAGGGCACACATTTTTTTAGAAGGCATCTTATTTTTAGCAAGGTAGCTGAAATAGCTCATGTCAAGGCAATAACTTCCGTCACTTTTAATGTCTATCAGCGACTTTAATTTCTTATAATAGGCATTGGTTTTTCTGTTCATATCTCCATACGGGCTCAGCCCCATAACTTTATACTCTGAATTATTTACGCTAAATCCAAGGTAGGCAGTAATTGTAGAATAAAGCAATCCAAGCGAATCTGGAAATTTTATCTCTTTTAGAAGCTTTATCTGGTTCCCTTCTCCAATTCCATACGCAGTCGTTGTCCATTCTCCTACTCCATCTATTGTAAGGATTGCAGCTTTGTCAAACGGGCTGATAAAAAAAGAGCCTGCTGCATGAGCCATATGGTGCTCTATAAAAAGCACGCTTTTTTTATACTTTAATTTTTTCTTTATTATTTTAACTACCCTCAATTTTTCATTGAACCAGGAAGGAATCCAGCTAAGGAATATTTTGTAGCTTGCAGGGAACCCATCCAGATGCTGAAATAGGAACCTTTCAAATTTAATAAAAGGCTTTTCGTAAAACCCGATATAATCCACAGAATCTATGGAAATATTCTGGCTTTTAAGGCAGTACTCTATGGCATTTATTGGAAAAGAAATATCATGTTTTTTTCTTGTGAATCTTTCTTCCTGAGCAGCAGCTACTAATTTTCCGTCTTTCAACAGCGCAGCAGATGCGTCATGATAAAAGCAGCTTATTCCTAAAATGTACATTTTAAAATTGCCGGCAATATTCCTTTAATTCTTTTCTTGTTAAGTTTAAATCAGACCAGTAGCTTTTCTTTTCCTCTTCGAATCTTTTATGCAAAAAGCTTTTCCCCGCTATTTTGGACATTATAGAGGTCAATCCGACACCAAAAATGTAAACAACAGAAAGAATTACAGAATTGACTATTGCGGCAATGTCCTCTCCGAAAGCTTTTTGCCCTTTCTTGAATCCTTCGATAAGCTCTTTTAACATTTTACACCAGCAAAAGTTTAATTAGCCTCCCGACTGAAGCAATCGAAATGGAAATAAGGAACACATGCAGATAACCCCATTCGGCAGGAAGCTTTTCAGAAAATTTCAGGATAAAGTAAAGCAGTATGGAAAAAATTAAGAAAGTGAATGCATACCCTGCAATTGCCCCAAATTTTTTTACTTTCATGCTTCTTTTAGGTTCGAATAAAGTTTTTCTGTTATTAGTTTATGTCCTGTAGTAGTCCAGTGCCCATCTACCTTTAAAAATATATCTTTGTTTTCAAGATCTTCTATTTCAATGTTTATAAATTTAATTTTAAGCCTGTCTGAAATCTCCCTTAAACTTTCTTTTAGCTGTGCAGTGCCCGCAGAATTATTTAGCCCATATTCCCTATTAATTGTTTCAGGAGAAATTAAATCTGCATTATGCGGGCCAACAAAAAGAATAATATCCGCTTTCCCTGCTTTTTTTATCTTTTTTAACAAGTTATAATAACCTTGGTAGGCGGCTTTATATGCTTCTGAATTTTTTGAGGAGTACATAAGCGGGGCTTCTTTTGTCTTTTGGAGCCTTTTTATAATGGGCGCAAACAAGAGCCGGGATTTGGAGTAAATAAAACTATAGCTTCGAAGATTTGCCAGCAAAAAAAGATGAACCGATCTGATCAGTCCTTCGTTTCTGTTTCCAGAAACCAAGTATCCTTTTTCGTTTGCAACAAGGCTGTAATTTCTGTCTATACAGTCTCCATTTTCAGATTCTACGATCTGATCAGTCCCCCAGTCATTTATTGAAAAATGGACAATAACAATGTCGGGATCATATTTCATGCCTTCATTAATATAATACAAATACTCGTTATTTATGCCATATCCCGGAACGCCCAGGTTTATTATTTCTGTATTATTTAGCTTTTTTCTTAAAAGTTCAGGATAGGACTCTTCAAGCTCGACACCATTTCCAAAAGCATAGGAATCTCCTAGTATTAATATCCTTTTTTTCTTAGTTTTTTCATAACTGTACTCTCTAAAGTCTCTTAACCCCTTAGAATTTGTGTTTATCTTAACAACTCTTTGGTATAGGGATTGCAAGCCAGAATAATTTGAAGAGGGCAGGTAGCCTATAATACTGTCTTTTTGAAAGGCTCCCTCCTGGAATCCATAAACCGGATAGCTGAAAATTCTCAAAACAGCTTCGAATATAAGGAAAAATACGAGAACGGCGGCAATAAATAAAAAGAGGTTTTTTTTGAACTCGTCACTTTTTCCTTGCTTTTTTGTCTTCATAACCTTGAGAGGTTATCTGCATTTTTAAAATTTCTTATATTTTATGCTATATCTCCAAAAGATATCAATAAAAAGTATAAAATAATATAAAGGGCAGAAAGCAAAAGAGATAATTAAAAAAGAAGAAAGATGATAAAACTGCTTGAAAAATACAGCTGGATTTCCTGGGTTTTTGTAATTATAATTGCTATAGCTATTTTCTATATTTCCTCTTTAATTTTTGAAAGTTCAGTTGGTGGCAAATTTGGCTGGAAAACAATTGCCTATCACTTTCTCGCTTTTTTCTCTCTCGCTTTTTTCCTTTTGCCTGCCTTGGTCCAGGGAAACAAGAAACCTTTTATTTTCTGGGGAATTGTAATTGCTGTCTTATATGGAATTTCAGATGAAATTCACCAGTTATTTGTTCCCTCCAGGCATTTTGCCATTTCAGACATAATGGTGAATTCCTGCGGAATACTTTTTTCTTCGCTTATCTACACAATTTCCTTGAAACTAAGAGGTAAGGCAAATAAATCTCTATTTATGGATAATTGCAGGTTTTGTCAGATTGCACAGAAAAAAGTCCAGGATTATGTGATTTGGGAAGATAAGAATTTCATAGCTTTTCTTGATGTAAATCCTGTTAAGTCAGGGCATTGTATGTTAATTCCTAAAAGACATACAGATTATTTTTTTGATTTAGATGATGAATTATATTTAGGATTATTTAAGACTGCAAAAAAATTATCCGAACCAATCAGAAAAGTTATTGGGGCTAAAAGAATAGGGATAACTGTTGTTGGCTTTGATGTTCCTCACGCTCATCTTCATTTAATCCCTTTACAGGGTTCAAATGAACTTTTTGACCCTAAAAAATTCAGGAAGGCAAAACCTGATGAATTAAGATATATTCAAGAGAAATTAAAAGATGTTCTTGATTCTGTTTAGTTTCTTAAATCTGAATTACGCCGTGTTTAGAGGTTAATAAGGAGTACCCTTCTTTTTAAGCAACTTTCATCAGTTTTCTGAAGATAGTTGAGAAAATCATAGAAGAGATAATGTAAAACCAAATCCAGGATAAAAATCCAAGGAATTTAAAATCTACAGTAGCAAAATAATCGCTAAACCATCTAAAAAACAACACAAAGAAAACAATCGTGTACATTACTGGCCTCATTGTAAGTTCCATTGTTTTTGGTATAAATTCCATCTGCTTTTTATTTAGCTCAAGGAGCTTTTCAGGATTTTCCTTGTACTTTTTCATTTCTCCCTGAAGAATCTTTTGTTCCTTCTTAAGTTCCTTTAAAGTTGCCTGGTCTGTCCCGTATTTTTGGACAAGAGTCATTATAAAAGAAAGAAATACCACGATTAGAATCATACCGTAAGTTACATTCCAGTTTAGAATACCCCCTATAGTAGGGTCAAGAATCGCATGCACAGTTTGGTTAATAATTGGGACTTGATTCCAGAGAAGTGCCACTAAAGAAGATAATACAAGTATAATCAAAAACATCTTCATCATTTTGTGTTTATTTTCCTCTTTTATTTAATATAATTAAAGTTATTTAGGTTTAAGGGTTTTTAAACCTTTAAGAATTGTTAAGTCAAGTTCATAACTTAACAAATAGCCTGCTCGGATAATCCTTTACCCCTCTGTGATACCGCTTCTCATTAAACCAATGCCTCCA
>MFWN01000086.1:222-7607 GCA_001786395.1 Candidatus Pacearchaeota archaeon RBG_13_36_9 | reverse complement strand
TATTCAATCTCTTCTTTATGCCCTTCAAGATTAATTTTTCTCATCTTTCAATTTCTCCTCCATAAATTTTTCAACTTGTTTAGAAATTATGAAACCATTTTTTTCGCAATACTTCTTATACTCTTCAATAATCTTTTGATCGATAGATAGAGTTAATTTGGCATTGCCCTTTTTCATACGTATATGAACGTATAGAACTATTTAAATTTTTCTGTATTCTAGATTCCGCCTTTCAGCTTTTTGTAAAATAATGTTTCTTTCATACTTTTTTAAGAAAAAAGAAGATATAAATTTATTGATTTAAATTTTAGAATAGCCTATATTTGGTAAGCCTTTGGTAAGCTAGTTCAGTACGTAATAGCCCATTGTTAAACGTTTCAATACGTAAACACTTGATAATGCTAACCTGATGCAGCAATAATTTAGTTTGTCGCACTAATCCTTCACCCCCCCTTCTTGCTTCTGATCTTGTAGAGTCTTTCCTTTCAACTTCTTGAGTTTCATATCTTTGAAATGCCCATGGAGTGTACCACATATTAATTAAAGGAGTAAGTTCTATATAAAGTTAATTATTAAATTAAAAAGCTAGTAGCCCACTATACAAGTCTATAAATATACATCTTTTCTTAATTTTTTATAGGTTGACTAAAATGACAGATAAAAATTGTCCAAAATGCAAAGGTACCGGCATTGTAAAAGAAGAAGGTTTAATACACACTTGTTTTGACTGCCTGGAAAAAGGAGAGCTTGACCAGCATTCAAAGAGCGTAAAAGAATCTGATATAAAGCTTTAGCTAAACGTCTTGCTTTAAATTTTCTTCGGCTTCATAATCTTCTTTAATCAGTTCATTCAGCTCTTCATCTTTTAACAGAAGATCCTTTTGCAATAGATTATTGTTTTTTGTTTTGTCTCGGAAAAATTGGCTGAATTTCTTGCCTTTTTTCTGGCAGGTTTCCAGGCTTACTACCCAGTTTTTTCCGCTGTCCTTCAGGTCCTTGGGGTTTATGAAAAACCAGCCCAACCTGTTAAATCTGACAGCTATAACTGGCTTTAGTGAGAATATCTGGGAGAATGTAACAAACCTGTTTACCTGATCCTTTGTAATATACTTGATTGGCTTTTTGCTGGACTTTGCTTCTATGCAGTACTTGCTGCCTTTGTTTCCAGCAATCAGGTCGCAATCTGCATTTTCCATTGTGCCAGAGCCTGCCGTTCTCACAGCCCTGAAATTATTGTCCACAAACATCTGGTACAATTCGCGTTCAGCATTAGCCCCTTTTTCTTTGTTTCCCATATTATCCTCCTAAAAGTATTAAAGAATTATATTTAAAAACTTATCCCAAATATCCTATTTCTTTTTCCTGTTTTTTCTTCTCTGCCTTATCTGCAACGCCCATCAAATGTTTAAGTTTGTCTTCAAACTGCTCTGCCGCTTTTATTAACGGCTTGTAGTCTACTTTCAGGCCAAGATATTCATCAAGAACTTTAACAACTTCCCCAGCTGCCCGCGAATCAGGAAGCGTTGGGTCTGCTTCAACAAAAATGCAGCTTAAGGGAATTTCTTTTTCTTTTAATAATAAGACCCCTGTAACCCCTACTACAACTCCATTTTTAAAATTATCAACTTTACAGCTATCAAATTTCTTGCCTTTCTGATTGGTGAAATAATACGCCTTTGTTTTTACCTCTGCACTGTCGCTTGCAACTCCTTCAATGCCTATAACTTCTTTAGCTTTTAGTTTTTTAGCCAAGTCTATTAGTATTGTAGCTATGTCCCATTCTGCTCCATTGACATTGGCTAATGCTCTGAGAATTATGATGTTGTGCTTCTTATCGTAATAGACCTCTAAAGGGTCAATGACCTCAGAATCGTGAATAGCTACCATGGGCTTTAATTTTGTGGAATAGATGCTTCCAATCCTTTTTGCATTCAGGTGCTTGATTAAAAACTCAGTCACTATCGTGCTTACAAATCCGAAGCCAGGAAATCCCTCGATTATTATGGGATTTTTCGGCCTCTCTTTTAAATCAATCATTTTCATTATCTCATCTCTTTTATTACTCTCTAAAAATTATCTGCCTTTATAAATATATAGGTTAATTATTTTGTATATCTGTTGATTATCATGCCTATTGCCACTACTGCCAGTATAACTGGAATCCAAGGCAAGTTAATTACAAAGATGTTCATCTCATCCAGAATCCATACTATCGCAAAGATAAGCAGTAACACAGCGAGTACAGGAAACTTTGTTTTAGCCATTTTTTAGAGTTATAAATCGCGAGCGTGGAGAGTTCTTCTTCCATTAGCCAGCGCCCTGTCTGCTGCTCTATTCAGCAGTTCCTGCACTTTCTGATTAAGGGCTTCTGCCACTTCGCTGGAGATGTTTGGTATTTTTTCCTTTATAGCTTCTCTTATGTTGCTCTTTATAATCAAATTTACCATAATAAAAATATACCTTTAGAATATATAAACCTTATTAACTAACAGTTTTCTTTTTCTTTCATAAATGGGAACAAAATAACGTCTCTTATAGATTCCTGCCCCGTTAAAAGCATAACCATTCTATCTATTCCTAAGCCAAGCCCCCCTGTAGGAGGCATTCCTATCTCAATGGCATTTATAAAATCTTCATCAAGAGGGTTTGCTTCTAAATCTCCTTTGCTGAGCATTTTTTGCTGGTCTTCCAGCAGTTTTCTCTGCAATATAGGGTCATTTAATTCTGAATATGCATTTCCGAGTTCTGTTCCCATGCAGAAAGGCTCAAATCTTTCAATAAGAGAACAGAAAACGCTTCCATTCCGGTGAACCTTGCATAAAGGGGTTGTTTCAAGAGGATGGTCCAAAATAAAAGTAGGCTGCTCTATTTTATCTTCGCAATAATGCTCAAACATCCCTTGTACCGCCCACCCCCACGTTTTTTCTTTTATCTCAATATTATTTTTTTTGACATGCTCCAAAACCTCTTTCTCGCTCATCTTTGTTACATCAATTTTCCCAAACTCTTTTATTGCCTGAGCCATGGTCATTCTTTTCCAGGGCCTTTTGAAATCTATTGTTTTTCCCCTGAATTCAACTTTTGTGCCCCCATTTACTTTTTTGCAGGCAGATTCGTAAATCTCTTCAAATAAATTCATCATGTCATTGTAATCTGCATATGCCTGATAAATTTCCATCATTGCAAATTCAGGATTATGCCATCTGTCAATTCCCTCATTCCGGAAGTTCCTGGAAATTGTGAAAACTTTTTCATATCCTCCAACAACGAGTCTTTTAAGATACAGTTCAGGAGAAATAGCCAGGTAAAGCTTCATGTCCAGCGCATTAAGCTTGGTTTCAAAAGGACGGGCAGCTGCTCCTCCATAGAGCGTATTAAGAAAGGGAGTTTCTACTTCAGAAAATCCTTTTTCCTTTAATAGTTCTCTTATTGCTTCCATTATAGCAGTTCTTTTTTCAAAGACTTTTCTTACTTCTGGGTTCATGATTAAATCCAAGTATCTTTTTCTGTATCTCTCTTCCTTATCAGTTAGCCCGTGCCATTTTTCAGGAAGCGGTTTAATGGATTTAGCCAGCATCTTTATTTCTTCTGCCATTACAGAAAGCTCCCCTCTTTTTGTCCTGAAGACTTTTCCAGAGCATCCAACAATGTCTCCTACATCGTTCAGCCGAATAATTTCCTTAATCCTTTTTTCTCCCTGCTTGTCGCCTTTTTTTGGGATAAAGACTAGTTGAATATTTCCGGTTTCATCCTGCAGTTTCATAAATGCCAGTTTGCCAAAACTTCTTAAAGCCATTATCCTTCCTGCAACAACTGCCTTTTTTCCAAACTCCTCATTTTTTAGCTTCTTATACTCTTTTTGCAGCTCTCCTGCATTATTTTCCTTTTCAAACCAGTGAGGATAAGGATTTATTCCTGATTTTCTGAATTCCTCCAATTTCTTGAGCCTTTCTTTTATAATTTCCTCTTCTCTTGCCATGTCGAAAACGGAAACCTCGCACTTTAGTGCATGTGTTAGAATGCTCGGTTCCGTTTTCGAGCATCCTAAGGTCGCAACTCTCAGCGACTTTTTGATGTTTAACTAAGAAAAAATTAGTTTAAATAACTATCTTTCTGAGTAAACAAATCTTTTTAAGATGTAATTTCTAGGAATGTCTATGGAAGAAGCAGAAAAATTTGATTATGATGTAACAGATAATTTTGATGCAAGGCATTTATACTATAATGCAATCTTTTCAGCTAAAATGGTAAACTATCGGGGAATAGAATTTATTGGGGGCAGCGCAGATAAGGACTTTCATTCTTGGGAAGAAGTTAAAGTTGAAATAAATGGAAATAAAGTCATCTTGCATTTAATTACCCCTCATGAAAATGGGAAAAGGGTATTTAGTGGGGAAACCTTAAAGATAAAATTTGAAGGAGATGAAGAAACAAAAAAAGCTTCTAAAGAAGGACTGGAAGGAATAACAGGAATAACAATTGCAAAAAAATTTAGAACCTTATTATCTTAAAGCTGTCAAATCCTTGAGGGTTCAGTTTTTCTATTTCTATCTCCTTTACCTTGCTTCCAGGGGGCCCTTTTTTACAAGCTTCTATCATTCTGTTTACATCATTTTCATATCCCTCAAAAACAGCTTCAACTCTTCCATCATCTAAATTTTTCACATATCCATAAATTCCCAAATTATCTGCCTGCTCTTTCACAAAAGCTCTAAGAAGTACTCCCTGAACAATTCCAGAAATAAAAACCTTGAGTGTTTTCATTTGTATAGTATATTTGATTATTATAATCCTATATAGTTGTCTAGGTTTTTAAATTTTTTGTATTTTACCTGATTCGTTTTTCTCTAGTTCATCTGCCAAAACTAAATGCGGCACTCTTTTCCAATCATAGCCTAAAAGCAGAGCGCCTTTTTTGTCTACTTTCAGTGGATTTCCCGCCAGCAACAAACTCATCTCCTTGGGATAACCGTTGATTTCATGCTCTAACAGGGCTATGGAGGCATCGCAAATTGCATAATCAGGCATTTTGCAAACTAAAATATCATGGATAGAGTATTCAATAGGCCATTTATGCATGCCAACCTTCCAGTTGCCTCCGTAGTACCTTGCAGGAAAGCATCCTAACATGTTTTTTAAAGAGATAGTGACTTTTGCTTCTTTATGCCCTTTCAATACCGGAAGCGAGATTAAAAATCCATTTAGCAATTCTCCAGGGCATTCAATAAAAGAATATTTCTTGAATTTCTTGCTGTGTTTTTTTACAGTTTCTGCTTCATTTAAATCCAACAAAGGAACATGATATTTCTCACTCAGTTGTTCATAACCCAGTTTTTTAAAGCACTCTTTTGTCTCGCACCCTCCAGAGCCTTCTGCAATAATTATCTCTGCCTTCTCGCTGTGCTTTCTAATATATTTTATAATCTCCTCAACGAAACTAGGGTCTGTTGTGACTGGAAATGCTTTTGCAATAGTCAAATTAGGCTTGAGAATAATTCGCTTTTCATGCTTGATAATTTCCTCAAAGTTGGCTAGATGAAGAAGTTTAGGCACAGATTCCTCATAACTAACAAACTGCTGCTCAACTAAACCCTTCGTTTCAATTTGTTTTATCTCTTTCCTCCTCTTTTTTGCCTTTTCAAGGTTAATCACTCTCAATTTATTTAATTTCTTCTCTTCTTTCTTCTCTTTCTCTATCTGTTCACTCCTGGCCTCTCTCGCCTTTTCTAAGTTCTTTAATCTTAATTTATTCATCCCCTCCTCTTTTTTCTTCTCCTTCGTTATTTGTTTCATCCTTTTCTCCCTCCCAATTTCCAAATTCTTCAACCTTAGTTTATTTAACTTCTCCTCTTTCTTCCTTTCCTTCTCTATTTGCTTGCTTCTCTTTTCTCTCGCTTTTTCCAGGTTACTCAGCCTTAACTCCTTTAGTTTTTTCTTTTCTTTTTCGGTATTTTTTTCAGATTTGTTTTTTCTTTCTAGTTTTTTCTTTTTTTCTTTACTTTTAACATTTTCCTTAGAATTCCTTTTAACCTTTTTCTTCCCTTTTTCCCCACTTTTTCTCCCCTCTTTTTTTATGCCCATAAACTTTCTAAGGGCATTTGTTATCGAATTAGCCATTGCCTATTTTTCTTATATTTCCCTCTTTTTTCATAATCTATAATCGAGTTCATTGTTTATAATTGTTATGGTTTGACTGGCAAAATAGATCTGTTTGCCGATAGAAACGCTTTTTTCTATTCTTTTAACTTCTTTCTTAGGCAGGCCTTCATGGTCGCCTATAACAAACACAGCCTCTTTTAGCTCCTCATCACCCACCTTTCTTATGTCCTCTCCTCTTTTATCCATTATGCAAATTTCTTTTCCCTCTTTTTCCATTTCCTTGACCAGTTCATTAAAGCTTTTTTTCTCAGCAAAACATCCTGGAAAAACTTCATTTTTCTGCCCAGGCCTAACTTTATAGAGCATTCTTTTAATTAGCCCTCCAACATCTTTTTTGCTTATTGGCATCTCAGGATTGGAAACAAATTCCAGATGAACAGGCGGATTTGGCGGCCCTGTCAATATCAAATGTAACTTAACATCTTCCCTTAGCCGGTGGGACAAGAAAAAAGCAGATATAATAACATTGCATACAATATCCATTCTTCCTGCTCTCATCAAGTCATCCAGGTCAAAATTCCCAGATGTTCGCGCTTTTGTTGAGTAATAAATAAACTCTCTCATCTTATAAATAATCCAAAGGAGACTTTATATTCTTTATTGATGCCTGCGATATCTGAGTATAAATTTGTGTTGTCTTTATATCTGAATGGCCAAGCAACTTCTGAATCATCCTCAAGTCAGTGCCTTGCTCAAGAAGATGAGTTGCAAAAGAGTGCCGCAGCAAGTGAGGATAAACTCTTTTTTTAATTCCTGCCTTTTTTGCTGAATTTTGAATAGTTTTTTGGATAGTATCTTTTGTAAGCTTTCCTCCACGATTTGATGGAAATAATATTTTTGAATTGCACAATTTACAGTAACTCATTAACTCTTCTTTCACAGATTCGGGAATTTTGACAAACCTATCTTTTCTCCCTTTGGCTAAATTAATCTTTATTAAATTCTCCTCAAAATTGATCTCTGTTGTTTCAAGATTAACAACTTCGGATACTCTTAAACCGCATCCATAAAGCAATTTGATAATTAATCTATGTTTTATATTGGAAGTAGAGTCTAATATGCTTCGTATTTCATTTATTGTAAGTATATCCGGGAGAGAAACATTCTTTTTCGGATTTGGCAAATCAATCCCCTGTTTTAAGACATTTTCAAAAAAGAATTTTATTGCAAATAAATCTCTTCTAACGCTTGAAGGATTTTTCTTTTTGAGATTAATTTGAATATAT
>MFWN01000086.1:0-199 GCA_001786395.1 Candidatus Pacearchaeota archaeon RBG_13_36_9 | reverse complement strand
ACCTCTCTCTTTTGAATAATCTAAAAATTTTTCAACAGAATATAAATATCCTTTAACTGTCTGTCTTGAAAAATTCCTTATTTCCAGTTCTTGTTTTAATCTTAATAGTAATCCATTCATCATCCCTTACGCGCTTAATATTATATAAATATATTGTTTTTGCCTTAATTATGGAGATTATCAATAGTTTACTATTGAT
>MFWN01000085.1:5201-7539 GCA_001786395.1 Candidatus Pacearchaeota archaeon RBG_13_36_9 | reverse complement strand
GACGAACCTAGTTTGACAAATGTCAAACTAGGGCTTAAAAGAAAAAAGCATCATTTTCCAGTAACTCAAGGAGTAGAAGTTGGAGGCTTGATAAAATTTCTAGTTACGAATCCCCAACTTGTTAAAACACCATTTAAGCTTTTAAGAAAATTAAGTGAGAGTTCTTAAAATAACTATTTCCATGCAGCAATGTTTAAAAAAGAGTTTTTTTTATGTTCTTTATGTCTTTACAGAGAACTATAAAAGAAAGAATTAAAATGGAAGGTATAGACTTGCCAAGTGGAAATCCTTCTCGTGTCTTTTTATATCCCGCACCCCCGGATACTGGAATCGTGTTTGAAACACCAGTGGAGCAGATTGTAGCTTGCCTTGATAATACTTCTGCAATGACTTTCCCGTGCAAAACCCTTGTTCTTCACGGGAAAAAAAGCAGGATTGCAGTTCCAGAGCACATCCTTGCTCCGCTATACGCTTTTGGAGCAGATAATGTTTATGTAAAAATTGAAAAAACACCTTCTCTAACCTCCAGGTTATTCCACTATCTTGGAAGCGCAAGGAATACTTATTTTATGCCACATTTTGGAAAAGAGCTATGTGAAGCATTAGAAAGCAATCTTCAGGAACAAGGGAAAAATAGAAGAAAACTAAGATTAGAAGAAGAAATACGCACAGACAAACTGGTTATAACCTCCAACGAAACCAGCGATTTAAGAATTTATGCACAAACAGACTACAAACTGGCAGCAGGAGTTCACGTAAGGCAAAAAAAAGAAATAATTGTTTCTCCAGAATCCATAAAAGAAATCTCAACTGCAAGAAATTATTGCGGCACTTTTTCATGGGCTCCAAAATGGCTTACAAAAACAATTGCATGTTTTGCGTTTCTCTCTCACGGATTTGGAAATGGAAATGATGAAACCAACGTATTTTATCCATCAAGAACACGAGAGCGATGGTATGCCCAAGAACAAATGCAGGCAGAGATTGCTTGCCACACAGTACTAGATCGTCTTGGAGAACTCGCCTTGTTTCAAGGAGAGCTATGTGGAATAAGCCTCTACTGCTACGGAGCCGGACATAAATACGCAATAGAAACACTAAAGAAACATCAAAATAAATTTAAAGTTGTTGAAAATTAAAGTATAAAAACCCTGTTTTCTTAAATAAATCATGAAAACAAAAAAGAGGAAGTTGCATATTTACTTGTTCAGGCATGGCAGAACTACTTACAATGTCAAAGGCATTTTTACTGGCTGGAAAGATGCCAAGCTGACTAAAGGAGGGATAAATGATGCAAAAAAAATAGCCAGAAAATTAAAGAACAAAAAATTCCAGGCAGCTTTTTACACCCGGCTTTCGCGCTCCAAAGATACACTGAAATATGTCCTGAAATATCATCCTGAATGCAAAATTCTTATAGAAGACAACAGGATGATTGAGAGAAGCTACGGCATATTAGAAGGAATGTCCCACAAAGCTTTTATTGAAAAAATAGGAGACATAGAATTTGATTTTAAAGTCTATGGAGATACCATTGAAGATTTATCTCCAAAATTAAGAGACAAAGTTGAAAGTATGCTGGGCATGGAAGAGTATGAAAAAATACACAGGGGCTGGGCAACTCCCCCGCCATACGGAGAAAGCTTCAAGATGGTAAAAAAGCGGGTGAAGAGGTTCATTAAAGATTTAAAAAAATATATGAGGAGAAATAATGTAAATGTGGCTATTTCTGCCCACGGAAATTCCATCCGTTTGTTCAGGCATATTATGGAAAAATCCTCTACTTTCGAAACCTGTGTCTGGTTTGTTCCTTATGATAAAGTTTATGATTATGCTATAGAAGTGTAAAACCTTAGGATAACTCTTTTCTTAAATCTTCAAATTCGCTATAGTTCTGCGTTAGCTCTTCTCCTTTCTTTATGTCTCTTTTCGCAACCAACGATTTTTCTTTTAAAGTTATATTGCCATCAGAACTATGATTGCAGAATCTTATGTCATCAAAAGCAAGATGCCATTTATGCTTTTCTTTATCAAAATACCCATAGTGCTTAATTGTGTTTTGCTCATCAATAGGCAGTCTAGAAAATTCTTCTTCTGAAAGAAACAAATCGAGTTTTTCATTTCCAGTGTATATTTTTTGGCCTTTTTTTATATTTTGCCCTGCAAACAATCCAAGGCCATGCAGTCTGCTATTTTTAAGTTTTGTTTTTATATAAAACATGCAAATTAAAGCTGTATATTCTTTAAATATTTTTTCTAGCTGACAAATATAAAAAACAGTAGAATCAAGTTGCTACTTCTTTTATTCAGGTTTTATAACCATTGCAATACTAAATAA
>MFWN01000085.1:256-5195 GCA_001786395.1 Candidatus Pacearchaeota archaeon RBG_13_36_9 | reverse complement strand
ACAACAATACTTATAAAATTAAATTTATAAAACATTCAATGGATACAGAAGAAAGAGGATTAATAAGAAGAATAGGGAAATATGTAGGGGTTCTTCAAGATAAAATAGTTTCTAGGAAAGTTAGAACTTGCAAATGTATTCTTGATTCAATGGGTGGTGCAGAAGGTCCACAAGATGATGGTGCATACAGGCAAATATTTGGGCAAGAGCCCCCTGTAATTGCCTACGAGCACCAATGCTAAGATTCTTATTCTGGCTTCTTTTCTAAAATAAGTAATTCTATTTTTTAATACTGCTCTCTATCGCTTCTGTCATAAGCTTCGTAATCTGGGCTGTTAACGCAAATATCTGCCCTGCAATCCAAGCCATCATAGCAGAAAGAAGTAAACTGCTGCATGTTTTTGCAGCAATCCTGGTCTAAATGCCCGCATCCTGCCTGTTCCTGTGAATCTGGCTGATAGCCATAAGGGTCATAAGCAGGAGTATCCTGGCTGTCAATAGAAGACTGCGAGGGCGTTGTTGGTGTTGAAGAAGCTGCTGGATTATCCACTTTTTTGCACCTTCCATTTATGCATTGCCCATAATCGCACTCGTAAACTGTGTCTGGGCAGCAGGGCTGTTCGTAATCTCCGCATGCCTCGCAAATATCAAAATAAGAATTATAAACTCCATAATAGCATTTAGCATACTCGTTATAATAACACGGCTTATATCCAATATGCCCGCAATCCTGGGTATACTCATCAGTGACTCTGCATCTTCCCAAATAACACTCTGACCATTTCTCGCACTGAGTTCCAGCGACATCATTATAACAGCAGGTTTCTCCGAAATAGCCGCAATGAACGCACATTCCTCCCTGGCACTCTCCAGCGTCACAAAGTCCATTATCCAAGCATGGCTGGCCATAATCCCCCTTCCCTGTATTTTTGTATTCTGGAACTCCATAAGGATTATTTGGATTTGAGGAACTTGGCTGAGAGCTGGATGGAGAATAGCTAGAAACAGAAGCTCCGGTCACTTGAGGCTGAAAAAAAGGCCTGATAAAATAATACCCTCCAACCCCGACAACTACCAACAGAACAACAACAATAACTGCAGCAAAACTTGCTCTCTTATTCATCCTCTTTAAAGAAATAAAGGATATTTAAGTTTATATATAGTTGAAAAGTAGCGTTATAGTTTTATCCCAAAACTTTTCTTGTAAATTTAATCTTTCTTATTAAGCCCCCAATCGCAAAACACAGAGCAACTCCGAGTATTGAAACAAAAATGAACTTGACATAAGAAGGAATAAAAATGCTCTGGAAAATTATGGCAAGAGGGAGAATCACTAGCTGATGAATTATATAAACAACATAAAAGTTAGGAGCCATCCAGGCAACAAGATTTCCCTGTGAGTTAAAACGCTTCTTAAAAACAGAAATTAAGCTGATTATAATGCTGTAGCAGGCAATAGTCTCCCATAAAGAGTACACTAACGACTGCCAGGTAAATCCTCCTGTAAATTTTTCAGTGCTTTCTGCTGCATTGCCAAACACAAATATAAATGGCAGAGCTATAAGTATCAGAACAGCAATTATTTTCCAGGTTCTTGCCTGCTTTGCTCTGAGGTTGTCAAGCCAGTTTCTTCTATAGGCAAGAACTCCAAGCCAGAAACAAAAAATGTAATTGACAAAATGAGCTAGCTGGAAAATATGAATTTCTTCTCCTACCGCGAAAAAAATACGGACAAAAAAAGTTAAAATTGCAAGAAGCAAAATGCTTATGAATATTGCTTTATTAGAAGGAAATTTTTTATTAAAAGGGTTAAAAGACTTATTTACAGAAATTCTGTACAAAACATAAACCAAGCAGAAAATAAGCAGAGCTTCAACAAACCACAAAGGGCCAATAAACCATCCAGGATTCTTCAAGTTATAAGCAATTACCTCCGTAAAAGTTATTTCTGTATTCCTAAAAAAGTTCAGGATAAGATACTCTATGACAACCTTAAAAACAGTCGTATAAACTAGCAAAGGAATTCCCAATCTAATCAACCTGTCCCTGAGAAACTTCTTTGCTCCTTTCCTGTCAAAAGACCAAGGAGTAAAGTAGCCAGAAAGAAGGAAAAACAAGCCCATGAAAAAGCTCTGGCAGATTGTATTGAACAAAGTAAGGATTATCGGGCTTATTTCATCAGTTGCCCCTTCTTTGGCAGGGTAAATGCCCTCTCCGCCATAAATAATGGAAATATGAATAAGTATAACAAGAATTATAAGAAAAAGCCTAATATTATCGATGTACAAAAGTCTGTCTTGCTTTTCTTTCTGCATTTGCAGATAAAGAAAGCCAGGTTATTAAATCTTGCCAAAATATATAAACTCTTTTTCCATTGTCTAGTCATCAAAAAAAGAAAATGAAATATTCAGATTTATGCGAGATTTATGAACAATTAGAAACTCACTCTTCCAGGCTGGAAAAAACAGAAATTTTAGCTGAGTTCCTGAAAAAATTAAAAAGCGAAAAGAGCAAAGAAATAATTTATCTTCTTCAAGGGAGGATTTTCCCTGACTATGACAATAGGGAAATTGGAATTTCAACTCAATTAGTAATGAAAGCTCTTTCGCGCTCTACAGGAATGTCTGCGGGTGAAATAGAAAAGCACTGGAAAAAACTAGGAGATTTGGGATTAGTTGCAGAACTTATAACAGCTAAAAAAAGGCAGTCCACTCTCTCTTCTTCCCAGCTCACAACAGAAAAAGTTCTTATAAACTTGCAGAAACTCCCTGCGCTAGAAGGAAAAGGCACAGTAGACAAAAAAATGGCTTTAATTTCAGAATTATTAACTTCTGCCTCTCCAAAAGAAGCTAAATATATCATAAGGACTCTTCTCTCTGACCTCAGAATCGGGACAGGCGCAGGCACTTTAAGGGATGCAATTGTATGGGCATGCTTTGACAAAGAAGACAAAGCCGCTTACGAGGCTGTGCAGGAAGCCTATGACACTTCCACTGACTGGAAGCTGGTTTTTGAAAAAGCCCACAAGGGAGTCGAAGAACTTCAAAAGACCGGGCTTACTCCCGGACAAGCTGTAAAAGTAATGCTCTATCCAAAAGTCGCAAATGTAGAAGAGGCATTTAAAAGAGCAGGAAAGCCTGCAGCTTTCGAGTTTAAATACGATGGCTTTAGAGTTATGCTGAACAAAGAAGAAAACGGAAAAATTAAGCTTTTTACAAGAAGACTTGATAATGTTTCCAGGCAATTTCCAGATGTCATCAAATATGTTAAAGAGAACATAAAAGGAAAAAGCTTTATTATAGATGGAGAAGCAGTTGGGTATGACCCCGTAACAAAAAAATACCGTCCTTTCCAGGAAATATCCCAGAGAATAAAAAGAAAGTATGACATTGAAAAATTAGAAAAAGAGCTGCCAGTTGAAGTAATCCTATTCGATGTAATCTATTATGAAGGAAAATCTTATATTAAGGCCCCTTTTAAAGAAAGAAGAAAAATTCTTGAAAAAATAGTAAAACAGCAGAAGCACAAAGTTATACTTGCAGAGCAGATAATAACAGAAAATGAAAAAGAGGCGCAGAAGTTCTTTGAAAAAGCAATGGAAGAAGGCCAGGAAGGGTTAATGGTAAAAAATTTAGAAGCCCCTTACAAGCCAGGAAGCAGAATTGGCTATGGCTATAAATGGAAGCCCGAAGACAGAGACTTTGATTTAGTTATTACAGAAGCAGAATATGGCACAGGAAAAAGGGCAGGCTGGCTTACCTCTTATACAGTTGCCTGCGGGCACGAAGGCAAGCTTTTGGAAGTTGGAAAAGTATCAACAGGTTTAAAAGAAAAAGAGGAAGAAGGGCTCTCTTTCAAAGAAATGACTAAGATTTTAAAGCCACTAATTGAAAAAGAAGAAGGAAGAACAATAAAAGTCAAGCCAAAAATAGTCGTTGCTGTTACCTATCAAAACATCCAAAAATCTCCGACATATTCCTCTGGCTTTGCCTTAAGATTCCCCAGGATAACAAGAATAAGGCCAGACAGAAATACAGAAGACATAGCAACATTGAATGAAATAAAAAAAGATTATAAAGAAGGATAAAATAACTTAGTCTTTTTTGGCTTTTTTAATCTCTCCGCCTTCTACCAAAATTGTTGGGGCTTTATTATAGTCTAGAAAATCCATCTGCATTGCAGGAGAATATGCTCCAACATCCTTAAAGCATAATAAGTCTCCTTCCTGGATATTTTCAGGCAGATATGCGCTGTCTCCTTCAAATTCAGGTCTGGAGAGATAATCCTCGCTATTTATAGAGCATCCCCTTATCTCAAATTGTTTTAATTTTCCATCCTTTCCTACACATCTTACCCTATGATTTGTATGGTAAACAAAAGGCCTTGCAAAATTAGTGTAGGGAGCATCAACAACCAAAATATTATCACGTTTTAATTCAACTACCCTGGTTAAAAAATATCCTGCATCTCCCACAATTGACCTGCCCGGCTCCATCTTAAATTGAATTCTATGGTCCTCATTGCCCTTAATTCGCTCAAATAACTCGCTTGCTCTTCTTCCAAAAATATCCCATCTAAACCTCTTGTCCTGCGAAGAATAAGGTATTCCAAATCCTCCTCCAATGTTTATGTACCTTAAATTTGGAACTCTCTCAGCCAGATTGTCTGCCAGAACTTGCAAAGCTATTGTTGAATCAATGTATTTTTGCTCATCGAATATATTGGTTCCTATATAAGTTTGAAATCCTATAATCTTAAGGCCATACTTTTCAGCTATCCCTATAGCGGGGTATATTTCCCGAGAAGACATCCCTTGTCCGCCTCCCTTAAGATTATAGTAGGCAGAAATAAAAATTCTAATTCCGGCTTCAGATTTTTCCTTTATCTTCCCCAAAAGCTCAAGTTGTTTTAAAGAACTTAAATTCATATCAACCCCACA
>MFWN01000085.1:0-147 GCA_001786395.1 Candidatus Pacearchaeota archaeon RBG_13_36_9 | reverse complement strand
ACAAGTACCCCTAAACCCCTATCCTTAAGAAACCTCAATAAGCCTTCGTTATCATTACAAAACATTGCATAGTGTATCTGGAAATTTGGATAAGATATACTGTTTCTAATCTTTTCAACATTACTTCTCACCCTGTCTAAATCTAAC
>MFWN01000084.1:2995-7790 GCA_001786395.1 Candidatus Pacearchaeota archaeon RBG_13_36_9 | reverse complement strand
ACTATACAAAACGGAAAGACTTATAAACTATGGTAATTTAAGTTACCATATGGTAGAAAATATTAACAATATCAAGTTAAGACTAATCGGTTTGTTTAGAAGTAATTATTTTAATCAATTCTACATAAGAGAAATGGCTAAACTTATAGGAAAGAGCCATGTTAGCTTACTTCCACATTTAAAGAGTTTTGAAAAAGAGAAGATACTTATATCAAAAGACGTAGGAAAGAGCAGGGTTTATTCACTTAACTTAGAAAACAATCAGGTAAGAGAATTCTTATCCTTAAGCGAGAAGAAAGAAACAATAGACTTACTAAACAAAGAATTTTTAATTAAAAAACTACTTGATGAATTTCTTAATTTAAATTTAAATGGCTGTTTGGTTTTGTTTGGGAGTTATGTTTCTTCAACGCACAACAAAGAAAGTGATGTTGACTTATTGTATATTGGGGAGATAAAAGAAACTGAAAAGAAGAAGATTAAACAATTTGGCAGAACATATAACAAGGAAATACACTTAACTTCTATGGACCTAAAGCAATTCAAAGAACAGCTCTCTAAACAAGGAGCACTAATCAAAGAAATTGTAAGGAACCATATAATTTTATATAATCAGGATATTTTTATAAACGAAGTATGGAGACATTACTATGAACGAAAAGAAAGATAGCCATTCATTTTGTTTTAAAAAAACTGGCGGTTTAAAGCTTGTTAATCCTAATGAAAGGCTTGTAGAAGTTTATAAGAAAAAGTCAAGGTCAGCGTTAAACATGCTTGAGTCAGCTAAAGAAAAACAAGAGGATGAATGGATTTTAGATACTTCTTACTACGCAAAATATTTTATGGTTTATGCCTTATTTATGAAAACAGGAATAAAATCAGAAATACATGACTGTACTATCTTTGCCTTAAATTCTTTGTTTGTTGAAGAAGGCTTAATTGATAGAGATATTTATGATGAGCTGGAAAAGTCTAAGGATTTGAGAGTTGGAGCTCTTTATTATGACAAAGATTTTGGCAGGGAAGAAATATTAAAAAGAGCCAAAACTGCTCCTGAATTCTGCTTAAAAGTAGAACCAATTTTGGACAAGATTACAAAAGAAGATAGGGAAAAAGTAAGAATTAAATTTAATGTTTTAAAAACTAATTTATTAAAATAACAATAAGAAAATGGTAAGAATAAATTTAATCAACCCTAAAAATTTAGCAGATCAACATTTAATTGCAGAGTATAATGAAATTCTTATGTTACTGGGGCATGTTGATAAGTTTCCTACAATAAAAAATCAACCAAAAAAATATTGTTTAGGAAAAGGACATATTAATTTCTTTAAAGATAAGATAGAATATCTTAAAGAAAGACATGAATTAATTAAAAACGAGATGAAAAATAGGGGGTTTAAGATTTCAAAGACAATTAATCTGAATAAATATACTAAAGAATATAGAAAAAACTGGAAACCCAAAACTAAAGATAAAGAGATTATTAAGAAAAGGTTAATTAAAAAGATTAATCTTAAACCTGATTATTATAGGTATATAGGAGAGAAGAAGCCAAAGAAATTCTTTGTTAATTTGATTAAAAAAGGATAATTCTGATATCGCAGAGGAAAACGTCAGGGAGTTAATCCTTAGGATTAAGTTAGCTACATAACCCGAATAACTAACGAGCTTTTTGGTGCAACGCTGCGGAGGAGAGTATTACCAATTGGTTGGGTGCTTCGGAAGGGCGTTGAACTAAATTTATAAATCTCAGTTAATTAGGTTTAATATGAAAAATTATGATTTTAGAAAAATGGAGATAGAAGAATTAAAGAAAAAGTTAGTAGAACATTTCAAATCAGGAAAAGGTTTTGATAGCACATTATCTTCTTTAATGAAAGAGCTAAAATTAAAATTAGAAGACTTAGATTTATTGGAATATTGTTTAGAAGAATTAGTTGAAGAAGAATGGATAAAGAAATCGAAGTCTTTGGATCATAATGAATATGATCCTGGCAAGAGATTAGATTTTGGCGGAATAATGTAATTCATTGAGGAAAAAGTTGGTAAGTTAATCATCACGCCAAAACCGAAATGTTTAAATAATTTGGACAATTGTACAAATAATGAGTACAATGTTAAAAACAGGACAAAGCAAAATATTAAAGCTTTTTTATGAAGATAAGAAGGTAAGTTTTCATTTAAGATATATAGCTAGGAAAACTAAATTATATCCCAACAGTGCTACAAGATTCTTAAAACAACTTGAGAAGGAGGGCATATTAACTTCTCAAAAAGATGGAAATCTTAAAAAGTATAAGATTAAAAAAAGTGAAAAATTGAATAATATTTTTGTATCGTTTGATATTGAAAAATTAAATAATCTTCCACTGGCAAGAAAAAGAGCTATGACTTATTTTTTGGATAAAATACAAGAAAAGCCAATAATTGTTTTGTTATTTGGTTCAACAGCAAAAGAAACTTTTAGAAAAGACTCAGATATAGATTTGCTCTTAATTGTTAATAAAAAAGTTGATGTTGATAAAGCAAAGGACTACGTTGATGCTCAGATAGGAATTAAAATTAATTGTTTTCAAATAACCTATAAGGAGTTTAAAAAAGAAATAAAACTTAAAGAAGATAAAGTTATTCAATCAGCTTTAAATACAGGCTACCCCATATTTAATCAAATGCTATTTTACGAGGTGTATCTAAATGGAGATTAAAGTTTTAAGAAAGTTAATAGCAAATCCTTTACTTTTGAATAAAAAGATAAAGTTCTACGAAAGTAAAAAGATTATACAAAAAGTCCCTCTTGATTTGGAGGAAATCAAAGGACATATCTCAAAATCAGAGCATAATCTCAAGTTTGTTTTAGATAATATGAAGCTAGAATACTACGATTGGTGCATAACTGGCTGTTATTATGCTATTTATCAGGTTGCATTAGCTTTGATAAGAGCAAAAGAAGTTTATTCAAAAAATCATGATGCTACCCTTTGTTTACTGGCAAGAGACTATTATCAATCTGGCATAACTAAAGAAGATATAGAATTAATCAATGTCTTTTTCTTAGATTATCAAGACTTACTTATCTATGTTCATACAAAAGATAGAAGAGAAGAAGCATCTTATTCCTCTAAGTACAATTTTGATAAAAACAAAGTTGAGGAATTAAGACTTAAAACAATTGATTTTATTAACAAAGCAAGAGGGATATTGGATAGTCAAATAAAGCAATAATTCTTATCATAAACCAATATCACGAGAAAAATGTTGGAGAGTTAATCTTTTATTTATATTCTCTCCAGACATGCTTGCATTTTGTGCACTTAAAAAATCTTGTGGAGGCTTCATCTCCAGCTCTTGTCTGCAATATCCAGAAGTATGCCTGATTATTATTGCATTTCTGGCATTTTGCCTGGATTATCGGATTCACCTCACTGGCATCATCATCAACCACATCCACCTCTGCTTTCAGCTTTCCTTTCTCAGTTGATTCCAGGCTGATTTTTGAATCTGAAACATATCCGCAGCTCAGGCAGCTAGAATTTTTTTCCTTATTCATTAAAAGACCGCCGCATTTTGGACAAAATTCCATTACTAAATGTTACATTGCTCATTTAAAAACCTTAAGGTTTTTGGAAGGCGCCGTGATTGCCAATCTTGCCATTCTTGCCTTAGATTTTTAGGAATATGCCTGTATTGCCAGTTGAATTCTTTGGCAATTTTGGATTCGTCAGCAGAATTAGCTGCTGCAATGGCTTTAAGGGAATAGTAAGAAGCGCCGAAGGCATGTTGGGGAACATGTGCAGTTGCCACTGCCTGGCCTGCTGCATGCGCAGCAAAACAAGCCGCGTTATCCTCTTTCGCTTTACAGGCAGCAGCATGAGCTGCGAGTGAAGCCTTGCGTATATCAGCCATCTTAAACACGCCTGTTTGTGCCCACTTTCGGCACGCTGCTATTGCTTTCCTTGGCCTGCTATCTTCAGGATATGCCTTCTCAAAAAAAGAAAGCACTCGTTCGGCGCAGTCAGCAGCCCAAAGTGCCAGTTGCTTTTGATTCCTCTTCAATTCTTCTTTAGTCATTTTAAATTACATACCTTCAAGTTCTTTGAGTTTAATAATCTATTTTTACCATTCCCCAAACATCAGAATTCTAAAAAAGAATTCTGAGTGTGCTCAAGAACCACTTTTGGGTAGTTCTTGAAAGAAAGCTTAACTTTTTATACCCTCAGAATTTTAGATTTTATGGAAGAAGAAAATAAAACACCAGAAACGACCTCTGGAGAATCTCCAGAAGGTCAGACAAGGGAAGAAACGACTACAGAAGAAGAAAAAGAAGAAACGACTACAGAAGAAGAAAAAGAAGAAACGACTACAGAAGAAGAAAAAGAAGAAACGACTACAGAAGAAACAGAAGGAACAACAGAAACGACCCCTAAACAACAAAGCTAAACTGATAGGCTTTGTTGAAATTTTAGTTTTTTCAGGGTAATGGTGGGTGGGATTTTTGTTTTAGAGAAAGGAGCCTAAAAGTAAAGACTAGCTAAGCTTACTTGTATTTTTACTATTCTCCAAACATCAGAATTCTAAAAAAGAATTCTGAGTGTGCTCAAGAACCACTTTTGGGTAGTTCTTGAAAGAAAGCTTAGTTTTTTATACTTCTCTCCCTCTTTCACTTTATGGAAGAAGAAAAAGAAGGGAACTATCTCAAGAACATAAAAAAAGGGATGAAAGTTGAGATTTGGACTAAAGGCAGGAAGCTGGTTAAGGGCATTGTCGAAGATTTCGCCTCAAGAAAAGAATACAG
>MFWN01000084.1:0-2989 GCA_001786395.1 Candidatus Pacearchaeota archaeon RBG_13_36_9 | reverse complement strand
GGGCATAATGGTTATGCTTGCAAGTGGAGAGGTCGGCAGAGTAAAAAAAATACTGAGCAGCAAGCCGGTAAGTGAAATAGAATGTTTAATTAAAAAAGGGGAAAGCTATAAGCTGGAATTCAAGTCCGATGCCCTCTGGAGCCTAAACAAGACAGAGGCAGAAATAAAGCAAAGCAAATCCTATGAGCTTCATACTTTCAGGCATAAAGCCTCCAAAGTAATAATTGCAAAGTCCATTGCAGCCCTTTTAAATTCTGAAGGCGGCAACCTTCTCATAGGAATAAAAGAAAAAAAAGAAGGAAAAAGCGAGCCAGAAATTACAGGCATAAATGAGGATTTGGAAAGGCTAAAAGCTCAAGGAAAAACAGGAACAAAAGATGATTACAAAAGGATGATAATCGATGATATAATACGCCCGTATTTCCCTCCAAAAATCTATAATCATCTGAACAATTATTTAACAATAGATTTTGAAGAGACAGGGGAGAAAATAGTTTGCAACATAAAAATAAGAAAAAGCGACCTAAGAGTTTTTCTGAATCTAGAAAGCAGGAAGATTTTTATGATAAGAACAGAAACAGAAACACGCCAGATAGCAGATGAAGAACTTGTTGATTATTGCATGAAAAAGTTTGCAAATTCCCAATGAAAACTATATTTTCCATTTATTCAGAAAAAGAAGTAGAAGATATCCTTAAAAAAATCTCTATTTTGTTTGAAAACAAAAAAAGTGACAAAGAAATAATAGACAAAAACAGGGCAGAATTTATAGAAGAGCTATTGAGCATTGCAAAGGCGAGAAAAAGAGCATCTGAGTCTAAATCCAAATACCTGGATTTATTGTATTTTAACGAGGAAGACTTAAGGTTTTCAACTCCAAAAGACATTGCAGGCTATCGCGCAAAAAGGCTAAAGTGCAGCAAGATTGTGGATTTATGCTCGGGAATTGGCTCTCAATCAATAGCCTTTTCACGAACTTGTAAAAAGGTTCTGGCTATAGAGCTAGATGAAAGAAAAGTAAAATATGCAGAGATGAATGACAAATCAAAAAAAATCAAATTCCTTTGTAGCGATGTTTTATCACATGAAGCAATTCAGGCAGTAAAAGATTTTTCTCCGGATATAATTTTTTGCGATCCTGAAAGGATGGAAGAAGAAAAAGAAAGAAGCATTGACTCAATAACTCCCAATATAAAAAAAATAATTGAAACTTACTCTAAAATAGCTCCTAACTTATGCATAGAGGTTCCTCCACAAATAGCTTTAGAAAAATTAAATGGGATAGGAGGTTTTGAAGCAGAGTATCTTTCCTACAACAATAAACTAAACAGGCTAGATTTATACTTCGGAAATTTGAAAAAAAGCGGAATCTCTGTTGCAGATGTTTCCGGAGCAAGAATAGAGAAAAGCCAAGCTGCTGCAGAAAATGCAAGTTTTCCCTCAAAATATATTTACGAAGTTTCAACTGCAATAACAAAAGCAGGCTTGGAAAATGAATTTGCCATTTTGATAAATGCAGAAATACTAAGCACTGAAAAAAACAAGCTTATTTTAACCTCAAATGAAGCAAGCAAAACTCAGGAATCAAAAGCTTTTTCAAAAGTTTACCGCGTTCTGGGATTCTCAGATAATTTCAAAGAACTAATCCGCATTCTTAAAAACAACAGGGTTGGAAAAGTTATTCTAAAGAAAAGTATCTCTCCGCAAGATTACTGGCAGGAAAGGAAAAAGTATGAAAAAAGCCTTTTCGGAAAAAAAGAGGCCTGCCTTTTTTCAATAAAACCTAATAACAAAGATATAGAAATTATTGCAGATGAATCCTAAATATCTTCACGCTCTGCCTCTATCCCATCCCAAGTAGGGTACTCTTCTGCCCTTGTTATGATAAAATTAGAATATTCTGCAACAAACTTTTTGTTTAGTATTATCCTATTTTTTCTTCCATCATAATACCCTTCGCTCTTTTTTATTTTTTCTTTTATCTTATCAAAATTTTTTTTATTTTTATCTTTGGAGATAAAATAATAAACAACAGTCCCATCTTCTGTTCTTTTTCCAAAAGAGAGTATTCTATGTTTGAGAAGCCGATTTTTATACTGATGCCAATTTTTGGTTTCAGCTGTGCACAAATGAATCTTTAAATTAAGCTTTTCTTTAGCACATTTTTTCATTATCCACAAACCAGAGTTTATAGAGCCGGAAACAGTGTATCCATTTTTATCTACATTATATTTTTTAAGGATATAATCAAAATTGCTGTCTCCTATCTCCAGCTCGTTTAAATTAACAAAGCTCACCAATACTGCAGCTTTCTTTATAAAAGAAAAAATCTCTCTCTTTTTGTCAGGGAATGAAGGCACTTCAATCCCTATATTCTTTCTCTTAAAAAATCTTCCAGCCAGCTTTATCTTCTCTATATCTTCTTTTTGCTTCTCAATGTCCAGCAGGTTTTCAGGATGAAATCTTACCTCATCAGCAACCGAAGATAATTGTTTCAAGTTTTTTTCAGTAACAAGCTTAGTAGAAAGATAAATATGTATATGGAACTTCCTTCCAAATTCTCTTTTAAGTGCTCTTGCATATTTTAATGTTCTATTCAAAACAAGCAGCGGGTCGCCACCTGTTATTCCGGCACCTTTAGCATTGCTCTCCCGAACTTCCTCCAAAACTTCCATTACATTTTTGCACTCTCTTTCATTCGCCCACATTTTGGAAGAATTCTTCCTTAACTTACTTAACGGGCAATAAAAGCATTTGGTCGCACACTTCCCGGTAACAAACAAAACCAATTTCTCTCCTTTTATGCAGTATTTGCATCCGTCAGGAATTCCCTTAAAACAATAAGAGCCAAATTTTGTCTTATTTATCCTGTTCATAAATAAATACCATGAAATGCATTAATAAACCTAATCCTTAAGATATAGTTAAGTTATCGTGATATCCCTCGAATTCATCTTGAGCAATATTCTATCAGTTTTAACAGCTTATT
>MFWN01000083.1:6525-8088 GCA_001786395.1 Candidatus Pacearchaeota archaeon RBG_13_36_9 | reverse complement strand
ACTTCTGTTGGAAATACTAATTTTCATGCAGACTGCAGAAGCGGGCCAGGCTGTGTAGGAACCAGCTGGCAGTACAATGCTGCAAATAATGGAGGAGCTTGTGGAACAGCAGGAACATGCAGCAATGGTTTATGCAATGAGCCAAGCGGCTGTACAATTGATTCCCAGTGTTCAGCTCCAACACCTTACTGCAATACTGCGACCCATGCATGTGTTGCATGCCTTCAAGCAAGCCATTGCAACGATAATAATCAATGCACAACAGACGCCTGCACAAGCAATTCATGCTCACATACAAACGTAGCTGCTGGAACTGCATGCACAGGAGGAAACTGCTGTTCAGGAACCTGCGACACTTCTGTTGGAAATACTAATTTTCATGCAGACTGCAGAAGCGGGCCAGGCTGTGTAGGAACCAGCTGGCAGTACAATGCTGCAAACATTGGGGGACTGTGTGGGGGATTTGGGTGCAGAGAATGTGGAAATGGATTATGTGATTATGATGATTCTACAAGATGCAGCACAGGAGAAATCTGTGAATCTGGGGCCTGCGTTACTGGAGAAGAGAAATTGCATGGATATTTAAGCATTTCAACAAACAGAACAGGTTATTTTGAAATGGAGGCAATTGGCTTGTCAAAAGAATATATAGAATCATCTTCTTTGGGCTTTTGGAGGAACTTTAAGAATCTTTTTAAGGGTTTTTTTGGAGTTAGTGGAAAAGCAATTACTACAAGCGGCTATGCAACATATTCTTTTGCTGATTCTAATAAACCATCTTTGATTAATAACACTGGAGACAATGAGCTAAAAGGCTATGTTTATATGAAAATAATAAACAGGAATCTTTTATTAGAAAGGGATTTTTACAATGAAACAACTCTTTTTGTTATTAATCCTAAGGAGTATCTGGTTTTAGACTCTTTGTGGCCAGAAGCGAGAATGCAAGATTCTGGGAATTACAGCATATATGCTGAATTTAGGGATAATGAAAAGAAGGTGATTAAAACTGAAGAAGGATTTTTGAATGACAGCTTTAATTTCCAGGTTGTGGGAGCAGCAGTTAACTGTGGCGATGGAACTTGCAATGGCGGAGAAGACTGTTCCAGCTGCCTAGAAGATTGTGGAGAGTGTTATGCCTGTACTCATTTATGGAGATGCAGCTGGGGCCCCTGTAAAGATGGAATTCAGAAAGAAATTTGTGACGACATAAACAACTGCACTGCTAATAGAATTAATGAAAGCGTAACTCAGGCATGTTTTGTTGAGGCTGAGTGCGAGGATAAGGATGGCGATGGTTATGGGGTTGGCAAAGACTGCTTAGGCCCTGACCTTGATGATAATAATCCTGAAATAACTTCCACTTCACAAAGTTTAACTGATAATCAGACAGGAACTCAAGATAAAGGACAGCCAGGAAGAGACTGGGGCATTTACTTACTTTTAGCTGGAATTATTTTGGGCGTGGCTATTCTTGTAATTGTTATCCTTCTTGTTATAAAGGCAAGAAAAAATTCTTCTTTGGATTCTCCTGCAGTTATATCTTCGGCTGAAGAAGAGAGC
>MFWN01000083.1:0-6506 GCA_001786395.1 Candidatus Pacearchaeota archaeon RBG_13_36_9 | reverse complement strand
AAGGCTAGTTTTAAATTATATCACCAGCTTTTCATGAACTTTCTGCCTGTATTTTTTTGGGAGCCTTTTGTAAATCGGTTGTATCTTTTTATAGAGTATTTCTGCATCCCGGCTTCTTTTTTCTGCTTTGGCTGCTTCGAACTCCTTAACTAATGCAAGGATTTCTTTTTTGTCTATTTCTGCCCTTATCTTTTTTATTTTTTTCAGCAAATATCTCCTGCATCCTTCTGGAATTAAAGGATAGACTCCCTGTATCCTATGATAATTTTCTTTTGCAACCACTGTATCTTTTTTTTCAAGGGCTCTATTAGCTTCTTTTATATACATAAAAATTCTTATTACATTTTCCTCTTTTTTCCATTGCACTATCTTTCTCTTTCTCAAGTAAAACCATACGAGATAAATTACTATTACTACACAGAATACAAATAGAATATAATAGACTAGGTTGATATTTTCCAAATCCAGTATGAAAAATCCAGTTATCTTATTGTTTACTGCGAATTCCTTGAAGATAATAGTTTCTGTATCTTCTATTTTTTTAACATCTATGGATTTGTTTATATAGTAAACTATCTGCCCATTTTCAAGGTCGTCTACAGAAATTGCGAAGATAGGATCTTCTTTTATTATTTCATTTTTCGTAAGGAAAATTATTTCGCTGGCATTTTCTATTATCTCTTTTGGCACTACTTCCAGGAGCGTATTGAAGGTATCATTTTTTATCTCTATTTTTTTAGTTATAAGGGTTATCTCTCTTGAGGATGTGAGATAGCTTATCTCTACCTGTTTTACTGAGGCAGACACAAGCAGGTAATTCTGGATATCAGAATTGAGTTCTGTTAGTTTTTTTACTGTTTTTGAATCTGTTTTTATGCCTTTGGAATCTATATAGTCTTGAACTATTCCTTTCATATTCTTTACCAGGCTATTTTTCACAAATTCATGCTTTCCTACTATTTTCATATCTATCGGCACTTTTCCTTTTATTTCTTCAATCTGCGCTTCTTTTTCTTTTATGGTCTTTTCTCTTAGGGCATCATCTTTTATAAGGGAGACATGGTATCCCAAATCCTGGTCAACCTGCTGCAATATTTTTCTGTAGGTGTCCAAGTCCTGGGTTATGCCTAAATCTTCCAGGGCTTCTTTTTCCTCTGCGCCGTAAGAGGCTTGTTTTTGCACGAATGCCTCTATTTTTGTTATTAAGTCATCAACTTCTGCTTTTTTCTCGTAGTAAGTCATATTCTCATCTGCAGAGTAGGCTATTGAACTGACAGAAGAATTCAAGTATACTTTGAACTTCCTGTAGTAGTCCAGGTCATCGTTGCAATTGCTGGAATTGTCGCAGCAATAGACATTCCAGGAGTATTCCCCTGTTTTAAAGTCCTTCAGGGCGATATCTACTGTTTTGCTGCTTTCCAAGTCTTCTTGCTTTTTTGAATAATCAAGGGTTCCTATGCCGCTGGTGTAGTTGTACAGTTCGAAGGTGCAATTTTTGATTTTTACATTATCTTCTACTTTATAAGAAAAAGTTATTACGTCTGTTTTTATCTCTTCATTGCTCGCGGGATAAATAAGAGTTACAACAGGTTCTGCTGTATCTTGAGAATTTTTTATGTACATCCCTTTTTTTGATATTTTGAATGGCAGACTGCTTGCGATGCTCACGCTTATGTTTAATGTGTAATTTCCTGCCTGAGCGTATTTATGCCTGAATACAAGACTCTGCGAGGCGATTTCTGTATTTGCATAATCTATATTATTGTTTCCATCTCCATATTCTAATATTACCGATGTTATTCTGCCCGCAGGAGAGTATAAATCTGCGGTTACTGTAACCTCTTCGTTAATTTCCGCACTATACTTATTGAAGCTTAAATTTGCTTGCGCAACTGAAAAGGTATTATTTATTGATATGGGTATAGCAGTCCTGTTGAAGATTACTTCTGCGGTATAATCCCCTTTTTCTTTTATTATGGCTGAATCAATGCTCTCTGAGTAAGGGGCTGTGGAAATATTTGTATAAACTGGGAAGGGGGAAGGCCTATAGATTCTGACATTTATGCCCGTGTTTTGAGATGACTGTACCTGCAGATTTCCGGTGCCGCCAATAAGATTTCCATATCCGTCAAGGAGATAAACTTTTTTTGTAAGATTCACAGAAAAAGCTTCATTTATGGTAAAATTTCCTGTGGATACCGCTTGCATAGTATCATCTTTCTTATCTGTACAGTTGAGCGCCCAGGTATGCTGCCCATTTGATAATTCATACCTGCTTTTGTTGTTCTCGAGACTGTTAAAGAAAAGTACAGAGTCAATATAGAATTTGCAATCAGGATTTGCCGTGTTATTATAATCAATCCTAAAGTAAAAATTTATCGGGTTGCTGTTTCCATTAGGAGAGTTCAATAAATCTATTTCCAAATTGGGATTAGGGTTATTGTTTAATGTGAAAAATACAGAAATATCGAAGGGATATTTATTTATCTCGCTATTCGCTATAATGCCGGATAGAACTATCACGACCATTATGCCAATGATAAAGAAGTTTCTGTTTTTCATTTTTATTTCCCCTTTTTCATTTTTAAGAAACCCTCGTTATACAGCCAGAGCGTAAGAATTTTCCCCACCACATCCTGCTCGTTGCTCCCTATTGTGCCTACTAACTTTTGTATAAGCTCCCTTTGTTCCCTCGTTATTGTCCCTTTTACAATTACAGTCTCTGCCTTGGGCTTGTCTTTAAGACTTATTTGGGTATATTTAATATCCTTTTTAGGCATAAAATAAGTACTATTTAGGTCTTTATAAACTTTTGCCCTATTTAGACTTTTTCCCGCATCAGCAGCATCTTTTCCGGGTGTTAAAAAGGTATTTAAATTAGGTTAGGGATAGTATACCATGGAAAGAAAGAGGTTAATGGTAATTGGGATTTTATCCTTTTTACTAGCGTTAGGCCTGCAGGCTTCCTGCTCTGCACAGACAGTCACATCGGTTAATATCTCAAATGGCCCGCCTATACTTATTGAAATTATCCCTGACCAGTACTGGGCTTCTGGATATAACCTTACTCGGGCATTTGACCTGGATGATTATTTTATAGACCCTAATGGTGATAATATAACTTACTCTTACTCTTCTGTTGAAAATGTCACTGTTGTTATTGATTCGCTAAACTGGGTTTCTTTTTATCCAGACCCTTCTTTTTTAGGTACAAGGAATTTAACTTTTTATGCTTCTGATTCTGAGTTTAGTACCAGCAGTAACTTAGTCTTTTTGTTCATAGGGGAGGATACAGAACCTCCTCAGTGGCATAGCCCGGGCAGGAATAAGGTGGTGGTTTATCAGAGCAGTTATGTTAATTTTACCACCAGCTGGACTGATAACTTCCAGCTGGGAAGCTATTACTTTTCTATTGACCAGGGAGGGGGGTGGGTTAATTCTTCAGCAGTTAATTTTTCTGGCACGAGTAATGTTTCAAAGTCATCTGTCCAGATAAGTGGCGCACCTACCAGCACAGTTTATTGGAGATTTTGTGCAGAAGACTCTTCTTTAAATCCCAATTGCACAGCTATTCAGAATTTTACAGTTGCCCAGAGAGAAGTACCTCCTACCCAGCCTCCTTCTAGCCCACAGGCTCCTGTCGGGGAAGAAGTCAGCGTTAGTGATTATGTCTCCCGTCTTATTCGGGAGAAGACAATGGAAAATTTTACAATAGAGCCGGATTTATTCAAGATATCGCTTAAACAGGGGGCCACAGAAACGCGCATAATAAAAATAACAAATATTGGAACATCCAACTTGTCTTTTAAGCTTTCTATTTTTGATGTGGAGAATCTGGTATTCTTAAGTGAACGGGAATTTACCATACTAAGCGGAAAGTCTAAGGAAATAACAGTGGATTTTACAGCTACCCTGGCAACTCCACCCAGCCAGTATTTCGGATTGATCAGGGTAGATTCCAGCGAAACAAAATATGTCCCAGTAATTTTAGATGTCAACGCCTTAAATTTAGACTTCAGTTTGGATGTTGTGGTGCCTCAAGAGTATAAAGGGGTGATGCCTGGAGAAACAGTCTGGGCTAATCTGTCTCTGCTGAATTTAAAGGACATTGTAGAAGCAAACATGACTCTCTATACAGCGATAAAAGATTTTTACGGGAACATTTATGATTCAGGGGAGGAAAGGTTTATTTTTAATTCTTCCTTATTTTTTAGAAGGAACTTGACTGTCCCCGAGTTTGTCGGAGAGGGACCTTATATTTTTTATGCCCGAGCATATTGCGAGCAAGGGCTGGCTTTGGACTCGGATACTTTTGAAGTCGGCTCGAGATTCATGTTTCTCTCTTCTTTGAGGTCCTCTTTTGTTTTTGTACTTATTTTTTTCCTGTGCATTATTGCCCTGGTATTAATGGTTGTTTACAGCAGGTCCAAGGAGAAGGAGAGACTTTTGAGCCTTTATCTCATGTTGAATGAACTTAAGAACTTGATAAAGGAGGATAAGTTTGATGAGGCAGTTGACCTTTATGTTCGCATAAAGAAGTTTTATGGAGAGCGCGTTTCCAGGGCAGCAATTCAGGACAGAGAGCATTTAAAAGAAGAAATAAGGCAACTTTCCCTCAAGCTAAAGGAGGAAGTTAAAAAAACAGAAAAAACAGAGCCAGCGAATATTAAAAAGGCTGAAACAAAGAAGCCGGAGGACAACAAAAAAACAGAAAAAACAAAGCCAGAGAATATTAAAAAGGCTGAAACAAAGAAGCCGGAGGACAACAAAAAAACAGAAAAAACAGAGCCAGCCGAAGCCGGAGAGGCTGAAAAAGAGAAACAAGGGGAGAACGAAAAAGGCGGGAGTGTTAAGAAAAACGAAGAAAATAGAGAAAATAAACCTGCAGGAGGGGGGGAAAAATGACTCTAAGGCGGGGCTTTTTTGGCCACACATTTTTTATAACCTTCTGCATGCTGGCATTTTTCTCTTTGCAGATGGTTTCTTCCTTAGAATCTGCCTACGGCCCAAAGATTATTGGAAATGGCTATACAGTTTCCAGAAGCAAAATAGACCGTGTTTTGAGCGAGGGGGATATTTTCACAGATTTTATAGATATAAATAATTCAGGGGCGAGAGATTTGCAAGTATCTTTTTCTATTAGTGAGGAGATTCAAGATGTTGTTGAATTCGAATCTGCAGGCATTATTGTCAGTCCCAGTAATTCAACGAGATTTAACTTTCTAATCAAGGGATATGGCCCTAATAACTACTCTGGAATTATGAAAATAGAGGGAGATGTGAGAGAAAGCCTTCCTGTTGATATTAAGGTGGTAGGAGACTCGGTTGCATCACCTATCCTACTCAAGGTGGAATTTGTCAAAAACAAATTCTACATTGACAAGTCCTTAGAGTTTAATTTAAATGTGGATAAACTTAAGCCAGAGAACGTTTCAAATACCTCTTTCAGTTACAACCTTCTTGCGGAGGATAATAATACTTACTTTCTTGGATCAGAAAGCCGCGATATTCTGCACAGTTTTCAAGTCGTTAAACAATTCCAGCTTCCGAAGGGGCTGGAGGAAGGCAATTATATACTGGAGATAATTGCAGAGCACAATAATCGGATAATTGTTAATAGGACAGGGCTTGTTTTAAAAAGGGCTTTTTTAGACATAAGAATTTTTAGGGTAATCCCTTTGTGGACATTATTTCTGGTGGGGGGATTTATTCTTCTGGGGCTTCTTATTTTCTTGTTTTTAAGAAAGAGAGCCCAGAAAAGAAAAAAATACCAGATGAAACTAGACTTAAAGACCTTGCCGCAAAAAAACCAGGATTTTCTTTTTTTAGGCAAGATAGCAGAGACTAACTACCCTGCTTATCTCGACCCCAACCGGTTGACTACTCACTCGATTGTAGCAGGGGCTACAGGCGGAGGAAAAAGCATTTCTGCGCAGGTAATTATTGAAGAGTGTTTGATTCATAACATTGCTGTTTTGGTTTTTGACCCAACAGCCCAGTGGAGCGGCATGCTAAGGAAGTGCGATGACAAGAAGATGATATCTTATTATCCTGCTTTCGGTTTGAAAGAAACAGATGCAAAAGCTTTTAAGGGAAATGTGCGGCAGGTAAAAAATGCCAGGGAGATAATTGACATTAAAAAATACATGACTTCAGGGCAGATTCATATTTTTTCACTGAACAAATTAGATCCTAATGCTATGGATACTTTTGTTTCAAGTGTGATAAGGCAGATTTTCCGTTCAGACCCTCAAGAGTCTCCGACTCTTAAAGTCATGCTTGTTTTTGATGAAGTTCACAGGCTGCTGAGTAAATTCGGGGGAAGCGGAGAGGGATTCTTGCAGGTGGAAAGGGCTTGCAGGGAGTTTAGGAAATGGGGGATGGGAGTAATGCTAGTTTCGCAGGTATTGAGCGATTTTGTAGGAGAGATTAAGGCTAATATTTCCAGTGAGTTTCAAATGAGAACAAGAGATGAAGGGGATTTAAACAGGATAAACACTAAGTAT
>MFWN01000082.1:14198-14340 GCA_001786395.1 Candidatus Pacearchaeota archaeon RBG_13_36_9 | reverse complement strand
TGTGCCTCATGGAAGAATTCAAATAACTCTTAATAACTTCAATTATCTTTGAATTCTTCGGGGCATTTATAAAGGGGCAGTTCCTAGGTGAATTATGCCTGACAATAAAGATAATAAGATAAAAAAACAAATTAACAAAAAA
>MFWN01000082.1:6545-14184 GCA_001786395.1 Candidatus Pacearchaeota archaeon RBG_13_36_9 | reverse complement strand
ATACATTTTAATGGGGCTGGATGATGAAAGAGCCAAAGACATGGCAGAGGTATTGGGAAACAAGACCTGCAAGAAAATAATTGATTTTTTGGCAGATACAAAAGAAGCAAGCGAGCAGGATATTGCAACAGCCTTGGGAATACCTTTAAATACTACAGAATATAATTTAAATAAATTAAAAAAAAGCGGTTTAGTAATCAGCTCCAAGAATTTCTTCTGGAGCAGAAAAGGCAGGAAAATTGAAATGTATCAGTTAGCTAAGAAACATATAATCATTTCTCCAACAAAAAAACCCAGCATGACTGCTATAAAAGCATTGTTGCCTATATTATTAATAATGATCGCAGCAATATTGATTGTTGCGCTTTTCCCTAAATCTGGGCCTGGTACAGTAGTTGTGCCTGGAATCCCTGGCGGGAATGTTTCAACTTTGGAAGCAAGCAAGCTGAGGCAATTCTCAAGTTATGATGAGATGAAGAATTTTGTTGCTGAGAACAACAAAGCTTCTGGCTATTTTGGATACTATGGGGAGGGAATGTTTGGGGCTACAAAAGGTATAGTGGCACCCAGTGCAGCTCAAAACGTGGCAGTTGCTGAATCAGCAGACTCAAGCGGCGGAGCAGGGGGAGGAAGGGCTTCTGATTATTCTGCTACAAACATACAGGTAGAAGGAGTGGATGAGGCAGACATTGTTAAAAACGATGGAAAATACATTTACCTTATTTCTGGAAGCAAGGTTAAGATAGTTAATGCATATCCTGCTGAAAACATGAAAATCCTGAGTGAGATAACTCCTAATAAGAGCGTCAGCGAGATTTTTATTAATGGGGATAAATTAATTGTTTTTGCATCTGGTTACGAGAATATAGCTTACAGCGAGGCAAAATGCCTGGCGGGTGTCAGATGCGGAGGATACAGCAGATATTCAAGCTACATCTACATTTACGATGTCTCTGACAGAAGCAATCCAATCCTGGAGAAAGAAATTGAAGCAGAAGGCAGTTATGTAAATTCAAGAATGATTGGGGACTATGTTTATGTAATCTCCAATAAATATATAGATATAGAAGATCCTCAGCCACCTATTTATTATATAAATGGGGTTGAGAGCAAGGTAGCTGCATCTGATATTTATTATTGGGACCATCCTGACAGCAACTATGTTTTTACCTCAATAACTGCAGTAGATGTTGATAGTGGAGAAACAAGCAACAAGGTCTATTTAACTGGTTATACTGGAGAAATTTATGTTTCCCAGAATAATATTTATCTTACCTACCAGAAAAGGATGAGCTATGAAGATAAATTTGGAAGGATGATTGAAGAAGTATATTACAAGGTACTTCCTGAGGCAGAGAAAGGGAAAATTAAGACTATATGGGCATTTGAGGAGTCTTCTTATATCAGGATGGGAAAGATTAACGAGATTGTAAAGAACTATTCCCTTTCGCTTACAGGAGCAGACAAAGATAATTTTGACAATAGCTTAATGGAGAAATTAGACGCATTTGATAAGGTAATCGCAAAAGAGGATGAAAAAACAGTTGTCCATAAAATAAATATTAATAAAGGCAGCATTGAATACAAGGGAGTTGGAGAAGCTCCTGGGCATATTTTGAACCAGTTTTCTATGGATGAGTACGATGGATATTTTAGAATAGCAACTACAAGCGGGCAATCATGGGAAGGAAACAGCGCAAATAACTTATATGTTCTTGATAAAGACTTGAAGTTAGTTGGGCAGGTGGAAGGATTAGCTGAGGGGGAAAGCATATATTCTGTAAGATTTATGGGAAAGAGAGCTTACATGGTTACATTCAAGCAGGTAGATCCACTATTTGTAATTGATTTAACAGATCCGGAACAACCAGAAGTTTTAGGCTACTTAAAAATACCAGGGTATTCTAATTATTTACATCCTTATGATGAAAACCACGTAATAGGCATTGGCAAGGATGTAAATGAGAGCATAGATGCTGATAAGGTCCATTCTGACAATGCAGTCTATTATACTGCGGTTCTTGGATTAAAAATATCCATATTTGATGTTTCTGATGTAAGCAGCCCTATAGAAAATGCTAAAATAGTTGTTGGAGACAGAGGGACAGACAGCGATGCATTATATGATCATAAGGCATTTTTATTCGATAAAGAAAAAGGCTTTTTAGTCTTGCCAATAAGCGTTACTGAATTAGTGAATGAAACTGCTCAATGGGGCAGCTATGAAAATCCAAAAGTTATTTTTAATGGAGCTTATGTTTTTAACCTTAATGCTGAGGAAATAACAATAAGGGGCAGGATAACTCACTTTGATGAATACAAGCCTACATACGGGGCTGCAGCAGAAGATGCAATAGGCACTGTAAGGATAATACAAGGAACAAATTATACAAAGATTGCAGATAACTCCTGGAGGCAGGAGCGTTATTACGGGGATTCTTATAGGGGGGGATATTGGACTTATACTGATTCTGATATAGATGAAATGGAAGGGGGAATAAACTACAAAGAGCAGTTTTATGACTATGGAAAAAGGATACAAAGAAGTTTGTATATGGATGATGTTCTTTATACAATGTCAAATGCCAAAATAAAGGCAAACAACCTTGAAACAATAGAGGAGATAAGCGAGGTTAATTTAGGATATAAAGAGAATTACGGCTATCCTTATCTCCTTGGAATTGCTGAGCCTGCAGTTGATGTTACTGCTGCATAGTTCAAAAGGGCAGTTACATTTATCCTGTTGCTTATTAGAACATAGAAAGTCTTATATATTTTTCGTTCTTTAGGTTTTTGTATATGGCAGAGAAAAATGTTGCTAATGTTGAGGAAGAAAAGATAACTTTGATAGATGTGTTAAAGCTGGTTTCTCCTGGAACTGTTTTAAGGACAGCCATAGATGACATTTTAAGGGCAGAGATGGGAGCTTTGATTGTTGTTTATTCTGATAAAGTCAACGAGATAATGGAGGGGGGATTTAGCATAGATACGCTATTGTCTTCGCAAAAAATTGTGGAATTAGCTAAGATGGACGGGGCTATTATTGTTTCTGAAGACTTAAAGAAAATAATGAATGCAAATGTTATGCTTGTGCCTAATATATCAATAAAAACAGAAGAGACCGGAACAAGGCATAAGGCAGCTGAGAGGACTGCCAAGCAGGCCGGAACTTTGGTAATTACAGTTTCTGAAAGAAGGAAAAAAATAACTGTTTATAACGGGCATTTAAGGTACATACTCCAGGATACTGATGAGGTTTTAAGCAGGGCTGTTGAAACACTTCAGATACTTGAGAAGCAAAGAGAGATATTCAACGAGCTTCTTTCTAACTTAAATCTCCTGGAGATATCTGGATTAGTGGTTGTGGGGGATGTCTGCTCGGTTCTGCAGAGAATAGAAATTATAATGAGGACTGCCAAGACTATGGAAAAATATTTAATTGAGTTAGGGAGAGAGGGCGGAGTAATTAAAATGAGGCTCAGAGAATTGCTTAAAAACATAGACAGGGAGAAAAGCCTGATACTTCAGGATTATGAGACAAAAGAGGATACTTTAGATGAATTTGGGTTTGATGATTTATTAGAGTCTGAGAACATAGCAAACCTTTTGTTTTCTTCCTCTTCAGATACTAAGATTGCGCCTAAGGGATATAGGATACTTAGCAAGATGAATCTTGGCAAGAAAGAGACAAACAGGCTTGTGGAGCATTTTAAGAATCTAAGCGATATATTAGAAGCCAGCCCAAAAGATTTGGTGGAGGTTCTTGGAGAAGACACTGAAACTTTCAACAAGGAAGTAACTTCCCTGAAAGAGCAGATAATGATGGCTAAAAAGATATAAATTTTTAAATCCATTTTTCTTGCATTTTAAATGTTAACTGAAAAGCAAGTAAAAGACATTAGGAAGCACCTGGAAAAAGCTCAAAATCCTTTGTTCTTTTTTGATAATGATGCAGACGGCTTAGCTTCATTTTTACTATTGAGGAGATATTTAGAGAGGGGGAAGGGCGTCGCTATAAAGAGTTTTCCAGACCTTAATGCAAGTTATGCCCGGAAGTTGTATGAACTTAATCCGGATTATGTTTTTGTTTTGGACAAGCCCGCTATAGCTTCTGGATTTTTGGATGAGGTTAAAAAAATGAATCTGCCTTTGGTTTGGATAGACCATCATAATGTTCCTAAGCCTGAAGATGAAATTGTTTATTACTATAATCCTTACCATAATGACAAGACCAGCGAGCCGGTTTCTTACCTTTGTTACAAGATTTCAGGGAAGAAAGAAGATATGTGGATAGGAGTCATCGGTTCTATTGGAGACGGTTTTTTTCCAGAATTTGCTGAAGATTTTGCAAAAGCCTATCCTGAGTTATGGGGTGAGAATATAAAAACAGCAACCCAGGCGCTTTATACAACTGAGATAGGAAGGATTACCAGGATTCTTGGCTTTGGGCTTAAAGACCGGACTAGCAAGGTAGTTGCAATGCTTAAATTTTTATCTACTGTCAAGGGGCCTTATGAGCTACTTGATGAGGAAAAAGCAAAGCCTATTTTGCAGAGATTCAACCAGGTAAACAGCAAATACTCCAGGCTAGTGGATAAGGCAAGAAGTTTTGTTAAGGGAAATATGCTTTATTTTCAGTATGGGGGTGATTTGTCTTTAAGCGCAGACATAGCAAATGAGCTTTTTTTCCTTTTTCCAGACAAGCTGATAGTGGTGGCTTACATCAAGGGGGCGAAGGCAAATATCTCCCTAAGATGGAAGAAAGATGTCAGAGAAGTAACTCTAAATGCAATTAAAGGATTAGAGGGGGCGACTGGAGGAGGGCACGAGCATGCAACAGGGGCGCAAGTGTCTGTTGAGGATTTGCCAAAATTCAGGGAAAATCTGATGAGGCAGATCAGTTAAAATGGTTGAATATCAAGGAATAACACTTATTCCTTTAGCAACTTTCACTCATAAAGCAAAAGTTGTTGATAAGATAGAAGAAATGCTGCATGAGGAAGAAACCTTAGTTGTAGATAGAAGAGGAGCTTTTTTTGATTTTAAGGGAAGGGGTGGAGAAAAAAATTATTATTTATATTATGTTTATGGATATAATGGAAGATTTCCAAGATTTTTAACTTGCCTTAAAAGGATTGTAAACAGAAAAGGACGAACAATAAAGTATGAATTAACGAGTAAATTATAATGCAGAAAGTATTGCTCTAATTATTATAAAACCTATTATCGCGATTATTGCTATTTTTATAATATCCAATACAACATCAACAGAGTCATTTTTTCTACTCATTTTTTAAACACCTTCTTTTGTAATTCTTTTATCTCAGCTTTCATATCTATCAGTTGTTCATGTATTTTAAGCTTTTCGCCTAGTCTTTTTTGTTCTGTTGCTTGATTATCTAGCTCATCTTTTATCTCATCTATCCTTTTATGGAGAGCCCAAACTGTAATGCCTATCAACAACAGCGCTATAATCAATATTAGATATACAGAGGTAATGTTATTAAGGTCAAATTGTTTTATTGAAAAAATAAATGCAAATATGAAAGATATTACAAGGCCAATTGAAATTAGGATTATGTCTTTTGAAGATATAATAGTCATATAAATCAGTCTGTTTTTACTTTAATAAAAATTTATATACTCTAAAACATAATCTTGGATTAATTAATTTTAAAATGATGCCTATAAAACACATTAAAATTAAGAAAGGAATGAAAGCAGGAGAGATAGTGGAAAGCATGGGGGATATGGGCTTTGGAGCAAGGAAGATAAGCGAGGCAGCTGTTATTTTGGAGAAGATGTGGAAAGACAAAGACTGCAAGGTCTTCTTGGGAGTTGCAGGGGCAATGGTTCCGGGGGGCATGAAGGAAATTATACTTGATTTATTGGACAGAGCGGAGGTGTTTGTTACAACAGGGGCTAATTTAACTCATGATTTAATAGAAGCAATTGGCGAGAGCCATTTTATAGGCAATGAAAAAGAAAATGACGAGAGACTGAACAAGGAGGGGATTGATAGAATATACAATGTTTTCATGAAAAATGTGGTATACGAAAAATTAGAGGATTTTTTTGAGAAAAATTGGAAAGCATTCCAGGGGTGCAGGAACATTAGAGAATTTTTGTGGAAAATAGGGGAATTATCCGGGAAAGGAATACTCTGGAAGTGCTATGAGAAAAAAATCCCGATATTCTGCCCTGCAATAGCTGATTCTGGCATTGGATTAATGGTTTGGGGTAGGTTGGCCGGAGGAAAGAAAATAAACATAGACGCGTATGATGACATGAAAGAAATAATTGACATTGCCTGGACAGCTAAGAAAAGAGGCGTTATTTATATTGGAGGAGGAACTCCAAAAAATTTCATTCAGCAGAGCCTGCAGTTTTCAAAGGGAGCTGATTATGGAATACAGATAACCACTGACCATGCAGATGGTGGAGGCTCCAGCGGAGCGCCATTAAAAGAAGGAGTATCGTGGGGGAAAATGAAGAAAAACGCAAGTTTTGTAGATGTTAATTGTGATGCTACAATAGCACTTCCATTGATTCTAGGATACTTGAAAGATAAAGTTTAAAGCCTGTATTTTTCTTCAAACAATCTTAACTTGCCTTAAAAATTAATAAAAATGTAACCATTTTGTAATAGTTATAAGTAGGAAGATTTATAAGTACCGTTTCGACTTATAACTATGAAATACACAGAACAAACAAGGAAGAAAAACTTGAATGTATTTACCTTTTCTAATATCTTATTTTCTTATGCAGTAGGATTATTTGGGCCAGGTTATTTAATATTCATAAATGAAATGGGGGGTGGTATAGAAAATTTTGGCTTTGCCTTAGGGCTTATTGCATTATCCGGAGCGCTTACTTACTTAATTTTTGGAAAATATTCTGATAGGATAGGAAGAAAGCCCCTTCTTATAATTGGGGGTTATGCTTCTGCATTAATAGTTTTACTTTATACTTTGATTGACTTGCTATGGCAGCTATGTCTAGTTCAAATATTAAGCGGGTTTATTGTTGCTTTATTTGAAATTTCAGAAGAGGCTTTTCTAGGTGATGAAACAAGAAAAGATAACAGAGGTTCAGCATACGGAAAATATTATGCTATCCTCGGGATAGTAGAAGCAATTGCTATTTTTTCAGGAGGCATGCTCGCAGAAAAATTTAGTTTTAAGATAATGGCATATATTATTGCAGCTATTTGCATAATAGCAACCAGTTTTATGTTAAAGATAAGTGAAAGGAGGTCGAAATGGGAGACGCGTTAAAGGAACTCATAGTACGAGAAGAACAATCGGTTGCTTCTTTTCCCGAAACATCTGGAGTTGTTAAGCATATTGTATTGGCAATAGGAGACATGAACGGAGATGGAAGACAAGACATCGTAGTAGCATATCATCGTGAATTTTCTCCGTGTAAAATTTATGTCCTATTGAATAATGGGGATGGAACTTATAGTCCACAGGAGAAAAGCTAGTTTATCTTACTGAAGAACCAAATAAGCCTTGAAAAGATAAATCTTTAGGCTTGCATTATGATTGTTAGAGTTCTCTCTGGTAATTATAGACTCTTTTGGCTTTATACAATGTAAGTTGTAAGTCGCCTGTAATTAGTCGTAAACTGCAAATTA
>MFWN01000082.1:162-6503 GCA_001786395.1 Candidatus Pacearchaeota archaeon RBG_13_36_9 | reverse complement strand
CCGGAAGGGCGAGCAACATCAAAAGAACCAAAGGCTGAGCTATCTGCTTCAGCTAATAAGCTATCTATCCATTTGTTATGGCTTAATTTTCTTACTTCACTTGAACTAACCATTTTAGGCTCAGATTTTTGATTTTGAATTTACGAATTTAGGGTTTTTAAACCTTAGTAGGACTTTGCAATATAAATAACTTCTTTAGCTTGTTTATTACATATAATGCATTTTCCCGATGCTTTTTCTTTTTTGTCGTGGCGAGTTCCCCTTACAAAAGCGCCCAGCTCTTTTTCTATTGTTTCTGCGCATTTTTCCCCTTCTTTTTCTATAGAACAGAAATTACATTTTGCTATCTTCTTGTTTTCAAGAGCTTTTTTTATTTCTTCTCTGTTTTTGCAGTCTTCCATGGAGGTTTTGAAATTTTTTTCTGATTTTTCCCTGAGCCTTTGGTCTAATTTCTCGCCTTCTTTTGGAATATCTTTTAGGTTTACTTTTATTCTCTCCTTGGTGTCTCTTAAAAACAAGGTAGGCTTTCCTTTTAGCTCTTTTTCTCCTATTTCTATTCTTAAAGGAATGCCCCTCATTTCCCAGTGATAGAATTTTTCCCCTGGCTTTTTTTCGCTGTTATCTATCTCTGCTGTTATTTTTTCTTTTTCCAGCTCTTTTTTTATTTCTTCTGCTTTTTTTATGACTTTGTCTTTGTTTTCTGTTTTGTAGATTGGAACAATAATTACCTGGACAGGGGAAATGCAAAAAGGAATTACTAATCCGGAGTTGTCTCCGTGAATAGCTATTAAGGAGGCGAGTATCCTGGACATTGCTGGACCGTAGCAAGTCTGCCAGACATAATTTTCTTTTCCTTTATCATCTTTAAATTTAATATCAAAAGATTTTGCAAATTCCTGATGAAGAAGATGAGTGGAGGGCTGCTGGATAACTTTTCCATCTGGCATTAATACATCACTTCCTATTGTATATTCTGCCCCGTGAAATTTATCCCAAAAAGGCCTTTTCAATGGCAGGAATGGAATTCCTAATTTTTGGTGCATTAGGTTTTCTGTTATTGAGATATCTTCCTGGACCTGGGCTTCTGCCTGTTCCTTAGATGAAAAAGCATCGTGGCTCTCAATCCAGAAAAATTCCCGCGCCCTTATTAGTGGGCGAGTGGCTTTTGTTTCAAGCCTAAAAACATTAGCTCTCTGATAGAGTTTCAGAGGTAAATCTCGATAGCTTCTAATCCATAAAGAGTAAAGCTGGTAAAAAGCTGTTTCGCTTGTAGGCCTTAAAGCCATTTTCCCTTCTCCTATTTCTTCAAGCCAGAAAACCTCTGGAGAAAATCCTTCTACGTGACTGGATTCTTTTTTGAAATTTTTTTCAGGGATTATTGCTGGAAAAATGCAGGGCTTGTGCCCTTTTGCTTTTAGTTCTGCTTCCCACATTTTATAAATCTGCTCTATAATCTCGGCTCCAAGCGGCCTTATGACCACAAATCCCTTTACGTTATACCTTAAGTCGGTTATTTCGGCTTTGTCAAGAATTTCAGAGTACCACTCGGAAAAATTCTTTTCTTTATCAATATTGAAGGTTATCTTTTCTGTCATTCTTATTATAGAACACAAGCATTTTTAAATATAGTGCATGACTTTAAACGAAAATGATTATGCAAAACGTTCCATTGCAAGAAGATGGAGGGGAGTTATTGGAAGATTACAGATGCCCTTTTTATAGGTTTTATTGGGCTTCTATTGCAAATACTTTTATAGAAAAGCCCGGAAGTAACACTTGCGGATTAAAGGTAGTTACAATGAGAGCTAATTCTCCGTGCGAAATGGAAAATCAAGAAGGAGGGCCTTGTTGGGCTTTATGCGGATTGAATGATGAAGAAAATCGTTCTGTTTTAGAAGATAAAATATCTGATTCAGGTGTTTGTCTCGTAGGAGGAAACTCTATGTCTTTTAGAGAGTGGTACAAAGAAGTTACTGGAGAAGATTTTGAATAATCTTATTTTGAATGAATAACTTTTTCATTCAAGGCATTTATTGCCGGGGAAGATAAATCATACCATTTGGAAATTCCTTCCATTGAAGATAAGAAGACTTCCACGCTTTCTATGTTATCTTTGCATTCGTATTTGAGCCTTCTAATAAATGTCTCGTAGTCTTTTAAGTCTTTATGGACCGAGATTATCAAATCTGTTTTGCTGCCGACTCCTTCTCCTTTTACAAACAAAATAACTTCTGGAAAGGACTTTATCAGATTCATTATCCTTTCAAGTTCTTTTGCCTTTGAATAGTCTTTCCATCTGTATAAGATTACTGCATGGATGCTCAAGCCCAATTTTTCAAAGTTCACCTTAGGGATATATCCTTTTAACAGCTCTTTTTCTTCAAGCCGTTTTCTTATCTTTAAGACCGTAGGGCGTGAGGTCCTCAACCTTCTTGCTATCTCCTGGTCGCTAGTCTTGCAGTTTTTTAATAATTCAGATAAAACTTGTTTTTCTCTCGTAGTTACTTTTAACATAGTAATTAAAGGTACTATATGTATATAAATATATCTAAAAAGTATCAAATAGTATCTTTTTTATGATAAATAATGCAAAAATGTATATAAATGGTGAAAATATATGTTTATATAACTTTGGATAAAGAGTTTGGCGAATACAATGAATACTGAAAAAAAACCAGAGGAAGAAAAAGAAATAAAAGAAGACCAAAGGCAAGAAGCAGAAGTCTTAAAAAAACAATTAGAAGAAGCAAAAAAATCAGCAGAAGAAAGATTAAATCAGTTAAAGTATCTTCATGCAGATTTTGATAATTACAGGAAACAATTTGAAAAAGAAAAATGTCAGATAATAAAGCTAGCAAATGAAAACCTGATTAGAGAATTAATAGCAGTTTTGGATGATTTTGATGCTTCAATAAACTCAAGGGGCGCTGGAAAAGATAAAGAAGGATTAATGTTAATTGAAAAGAAATTTTTCAAAATACTGGAGAAGCATGGATTGAAGAGAATAGAATCATTGGGGAAAAAATTCAACCCCCATTTACACGAAGTATTGTGTAAGGAGTGCAGCGACAGAGGAGAGGACGAGATACTTGAAGAGATACAAAAAGGATACACTTTAGACTCAAAAGTGATAAGGGCAAGCAAGGTAAAAGTTGCAAAGAATGAAAAAAGTTTAGATAAGGAAAAAGAAAAATTAAATAAGGAAGAAAAATTAGAAAATAAAGAGAAATAATATGGCAAAAGAAAAAATAATTGGAATTGATTTAGGTACATCAAACAGCCAGGCAGCCGTTATGCTTGGAGGAAAGCCAACTATAATTCCTTCTGCAGAAGGAGCTACTGTTGCTGGAAAGATGTTTCCTTCGGTTGTTGCATTCACAAAATCAGGAGAATTGTTAGTTGGAGAGCCTGCAAGAAGGCAGGCGGTTTCAAATCCAGAAGGAACTATTGCAAAAACAAAAAGAAAGATGGGGAGTGATTTCAAGTACAAAGTCTATGGAAAAGAGTACACCCCTCAACAGATATCTGCTTTTTTGCTTCAGAAGATAAAAAGAGATGCAGAAGCATTTTTAGGAGAGAAAGTCAGCAAGGTAGTCGTAACTGTGCCTGCTTATTTTAATGATAACCAAAGGACAGCAACAAAAGATGCTGGAAAAATCGCAGGACTGGATGTTGTTAGATTAGTTAACGAACCCACTGCTGCTTCGATGGCTTACGGGCTGGACAAAGAAGGAGAGCATAAAATACTAGTATTTGATTTAGGCGGTGGAACATTAGATGTGACAATAATGGAGTTTGGAGATGGGACATTCACGGTACTCTCTACCTCAGGAGACACGCAACTTGGTGGGACAGACATGGACGAAGCCGTACTCCGGTGGATAGTTGAGGAATTTAAGAAGCAGGAAGGAATGAACCTAGACGAGGATTCTACAGCAATGCAGAGAGTAAGAGAGGCTGCTGAAAAAGCAAAAATTGAATTATCTACTGTTTTGGAGACAGAAATTAATCTGCCTTATGTTTCAGCGACAAACAAAGGGCCTAAACATTTATTATTAAAACTAACAAGGGCTAAACTGGAGCAATTGATTGAGCCGCTTATAAAAAGATGCATACATCCTGCGGAGCAGGCATTAAAAGATGCTAACTTAAAAAGAGAAAATATTGATAAAATTATCCTTGTAGGAGGGCCTACAAGAATGCCGATTGTACAGAAATTTATTGAAGAAAAGGTAGGGAAAAAGTTAGAAAAAGTAGTTGACCCTATGGAGTGCGTTGCAATTGGCGCAGCAATACAGGGGGCAATTTTAGCAGGAGACATTAAAGATATTGTTTTATTGGATGTTACTCCATTAACTCTTGGAATAGAAACTTTAGGGGAGGTAATGACTTCGTTAATAGATAGGAATACAACAATTCCTACAAAGAAAAGCCAGATATTTTCAACTGCAGCTGATTTTCAGAATGCAGTAACTATTCATGTTTTGCAGGGTGAAAGGCCAATGGCAAGAGATAATGTCAGCTTGGGAAATTTTAATTTAATGGGAATTCCGCCTGCTCCAAGAGGAGTTCCTCAAATAGAGGTCACTTTTGATATTGATGCCAATGGGATTTTAAATGTTGGCGCAAAAGATTTAGGAACAGGAAAAGAGCAAAAAATGACAATCACTGCTTCAACAAAACTTTCTGATAAAGAAGTGGAGAAGATGATGCAGGCAGCGAAGGAACACGAGGAAGAAGACAGAAAGAAAAAAGAAGAGATTGAAGCAAGAAACACCCTTGATTCGCTTGTTTATTCCTGCGAAAAAGTCATTTCAGAATCAGGAGACAAATTAGTTAAGGAGCAGAAAGAGAAAGTTGAATCTGCTATCAAGCAGGCAAAAGAAGCCTTGAAGAAAAATGATATTGATGGAATAAAGAAGGAAACAGAAAATTTGCAAAAAGCAATGCAGGAAGCATCCACTATTTTATACCAGGATGCTTCTAAGAAGTATGCGGAAGAGAATCAGGGAAATCCGGGCGGGGGGGAAAGTGAGGGAAACAGCAAAAAGAGCAAGAAAGGAAAAAATGATTCTGTAGATGCTGAGTACGAAGTAAAAGACTAAAAAAGGTTTAAAAATACAGTTCTTTTTTATCTGGCATGGCAAACAAAGACTATTATGGAATACTTGGAGTGAAAAAGGATGCTTCTCCTGAAGATATAAAGAAGGCATTCAGGCATCTGGCAAGGAAATACCATCCGGATGTAAATCCGGGAAACAAAGAAGCTGAGGAAAAATTCAAGGAAATAAACGAGGCTTATCAGGTACTTGGAAATGCAGATAAAAAAGCCCAGTATGACAAGTTTGGAACTTCTGCTTTTTCACAGGAAGACTTGTCTGGATTTAGGAGCTCTAATTTTAATTTTGAGGATTTATTCTCGGATTTTGGATTAGGGGACATTTTTGATATTTTTTCCGGAGGAAGAGGTAGGGGCAGTTATGATGATTATGAAGAAGGAGCTGATTTAAGGTATGATTTGGAAATAAGCTTAGAAGATGCATTTTATGGCGTTAAAAGAACAATTGAAATTCCTGTTTCTAAAGTGTGCGACAAATGCAAGGGAGAGGGAGCTGAACCCCATTATCTGAAAGAATGCGACAAGTGCCACGGGACAGGACAGATAAAAAATGTCAGGCAGCATGGATATTCTCAGTTCATTTCAGTTACAACCTGCGACAAATGCAGGGGCAGAGGCAAAATTGCAACAAAACTATGTGAGAAGTGCAAGGGAGCAGGAAGAATAGAAAAGAGCGAGAAAATAGAGATTAAAATTCCAAAAGGAATAAACAATGGGCAGTCCTTAAGAATTCCAGGAAGGGGAGAGCCGGGTAAAAATGCACCTGATGGGGATTTGTATGTTTTTATTCATGTAGAAAATGATTCTGAATTTGAAAGGGATGAAGAAAATCTGATAATGGAAAAAGAAATTGAACTGGCAACTGCAATATTTGGAGATAAAATCATGATAAAAGGAATTGATAAAGAGATAAAGCTGAAAATTCCTCCTGGAACTCAGAGCCCTACCACTTTTAGATTAAAGGGGGAGGGAATGACATTATTAAATTCCAATAGAAGGGGGGATTTGTTTGTAAAAGTTACAGTGGATATTCCAAAATTAAGCAGATTTAAGGAAAAAGAGTTTAGAAAAATGGTTGGATAAATTTTTGGCTTAATGGTTTTAATGAGCCTGCGAGGATTCGAACCTCGATTGCCTGGTATCTTTGAGTTGATTATTTAACTCGCCGAAGCCGGGAAGTCTATCCATTGACTTACAGGCTCTTAACTTATCTAAACAAAAC
>MFWN01000082.1:0-147 GCA_001786395.1 Candidatus Pacearchaeota archaeon RBG_13_36_9 | reverse complement strand
CTCCTTATGGGCATAATGGGAAAAGCCATTACTCTGTATATAAATCTGCAGGATAAAAATTTGGATTTATCTGCGCTTAAGGGAAAGAAGTTGATTATAGCGCTGTGTCCTTCTTCGGTTAATAATTTAACTGATAAAGATATTAAG
>MFWN01000081.1:41886-59759 GCA_001786395.1 Candidatus Pacearchaeota archaeon RBG_13_36_9 | reverse complement strand
GGAATTGGTTCAACGCCCCCACGAGGATTTGAACCTCGGACCCAACCTTTTTGTCCTCTTGACCGCAAGGTTGTATTATATCCAGGCTTAACTATGGGAGCTTTTCTTATAAGTTATAGCATGAAAAGGTTTATTAATATTCTTTTGCTTTTTGCTACATGAGAGAAGAGGTGAAAAAGGACGTTTTGACAGTAGTATATTCTGCGTTATTCTTACTTTTTAGTATAGTCGTTGTTTTGCCTTATATGGTTCAATTTTCTACTTATATGCATGAAAGAGCGCATTATACCATCCTAAAGTCTTATGGGGTAGATGCAGCAATCTCGATTGACCTTCTTGGAACTATTCCTGACTTTTTCAACCCAAAAACTGAAAAATTAGGTGTTACGAGATTTAGCCTTGACCAGTATCGGCAGCTGGATAAGGTCCAAAGGACAAAGGTGAATACTGCCGGCATTGTTTCGGATTTGGTTGTTTTATCTTTTGCTGCGTTATACCTTGCACTTACGAATGTATATTTCTTCTATAAGGTTAGATTTACCAGAGATTACGATTTTGTCTGGATTCTGGCTGTTAACTGGCTGCTTATTATGTGGGTTATCGCCCTAATGCAGATAACAATAGCCAACATAACTCACGAGGCAGGGGATGTTTATATGTTAGTAAAGTATTTGGCAGTACCATAGAATTTTTTTAATTGATGTCTTTTTTAAGCAGCTTTGCTGCTATTCAGACAGGCAAAGCCAACTGATATTTGGAATCTGAAAATCCCTTTTAATAGCGGGGACAGAAAGTAAAGATGGTTTGACAGTCCTATATAAAGAATAACCATAGATTATATAAACTATTTTTCTTATAAATTAAGATGGAACAGCAAGAAATTGGTGAAAAATCTCTGATTGCTGACTTGCATATACATTCGAGATTCTCTAGGGCAACCAGCAAGGACTTGACTATTCCTAACCTGGTTAAATATGCCCGGATTAAGGGGGTGGGATTGTTGGGAACAGGAGACTTTCAGCATCCAGAGTGGTCTAAGGAGCTTAACGGATTAGAGGAAAAAGATGGCTTGATTTATTATGAAAACTTCCCTTTTTTGTGGCAGACAGAAATTTCTTTGATGTATTCCCAAGGAGGAAAAGGAAGAAGGATTCATTATGTTATTCTTGCTCCCAGCAAGGAAGTTGCTGTGCAGATAACCAAATTTTTAGGAAGCAAGGGAAGGCTAGACTATGATGGGAGGCCTATTTTTGGATTTTCTTCTATAATTCTGGCTGAAGAAATAGAAAAAATTGACAAGGATATTGAAATAATTCCGGCGCATATCTGGACGCCCTGGTTTGGGATTTTTGGAAGCAAGTCTGGATTTGATTCTTTAAAAGAAGCTTTTGAGGATAAGGCAGATAGGATTCATGCAATTGAAACAGGGATGAGTTCATCGCCAGACATGAATTGGAGAATAAAAGAGCTGAGTGAAAAGTCAATTGTTTCTTTTTCTGATTGCCATTCTTTCTGGCCGTGGAGAATTGGGAGAGAAGCAACTATTTTTAGTGGAGAGCTGAGCTATAAAAATATACTCAGGCAGATACGGGAAAAAAGTTTTCTTGGGACTGTCGAGACTGATCCAGGTTATGGGATATATCATTGGGATGGGCACAGGAACTGCAAGTTTTCTTGCTCTCCTGAAGAAAGTAAAAAACTGAATAATCTCTGCCCGGTATGCGGAAAACTACTGACCATAGGAGTAGAAAACCGGGTTGAGGAGCTGGCAACTAATCCAAAAGGTTTCAAGCCTGGAAATGCAAAGCCATTTTATAAGATTCTTCCTCTTCAAGAATTAATAGCCCTTGCAAAAGGAAGCACGCTGGCAAGCAAGAAAACCTGGGCAGCTTATAATCAGCTAATTGAAAAATTTGGAAATGAATTTAATATATTATTGCATGCAGACAAGGTTGAGCTTGTTAGGGCACTGCCTGGCGATGAACTGCTTGTTAAGTTGATTATTGATAACCGGATAGGAAATATAAAAGTAAAACCGGGTTATGATGGAACTTACGGCGAGCCAATGCTGAAAGAGGAGCAGAGAACTTTATTTTGAGTTTTGTATAAAATTATATCCTATTTATTTTTTGGAACAACTTCAAAAAGAACTTTATGCCTATTTGAGTTTACTCCTTCTCTGTACCACCCCCATGCCGATGGGTCTCCTAATCCTGCTCCTGCAGCCAAGTTTAAATATTCTACTTTATCACTCGGTTTTAGATTCCTAATTCTCTGGTCTATACCGGCTTCTCCAAAAAATTCTGTAATGCGATTGTAATTTCTTATGTCTTCTCCTTTTTTTGTTCTATAGATATTTCTGCTCAGAGTCATTATAACTGGCGGTAACTTTTCAGCATACGAAGAGTATTGAGGAGTGCAAAATAGAACCTCTAAAGGTTCTTTTCTCGGGAGTTGTACCTCTAAACCTTGACTTGAGATAATAGGATTAAGAACTTTTGTTAGCCTTAAAGAGTCAATCAAACTTAAATTAACTAAAACATCTAAACCAGTCTTGTCACAGTATTTTTTTGCATCTTTATTTTTTTGCCATATTTTTCTCACAGAATAATTCTTTGGTAATCTACTTAATGTGCGCATAGTAAAGGGAAAAAGGAGTGTTTGGCTAATTAATTCTGTTTTTTCGTGATAATGTATGCCGTGTATGTCTCCATGATGCTCAGAATAAGTTCCTGCTCTTAAAATTACTAAATCATTAAGAGTAATGAACCCTTTTTCGATATTTATGGGTTCTTCTTTTTGGATGATTGTTTGACTTTTTATTTTTTTGTGTAGGTCATCTCTTCTTTCTTGTTCAACTTCATCTGGATTTCTTTGGCGTTGGAGTTCAAATTCTTTATAATTCACTACAAGAGCCCTCCCCCCACCCATAGAACCTTCATAATTATGCAAACAAACACTTTTCCCTGAATTTAAATTCATGTGTATTCTAACCCTCGCGAATTTTGATCCAGTTGTGCTGAAGTAGGTGTAATCATCAATATAAAATCCTTCTATATCTTCCCCTTTGTTAAGCATTGTTTTTATTTTCTCTATTTGCTCGTTGGAAAATACTTCACAGCAAATTTTTGTTTCATAAGTTGTGTCTATATGCGCTTCTTCGTATGCTCCATCATCTGTTTGATACTCGATATTCACAGGCAATTCTGCAATTTTTTCAAGTGTTAGATTCTTTTCCATTTTCTTTATGCTTGTTTTAATGATTTTCAGTTGCAAGATAGCTCCAACGCGTGTTTGGGTCGAAATAAAAATCTTTTCCCTTGCATGTGGGATCGGGACTTTCTAAAAGAAGGTGAACATCATTTAACGGGGTTATGGTTATGCCAGCAATTTTTCCTTCTATTTTATTGCCCCAGTCTATAAAGTCAAAATGTTTTTTTTCACAATAAAAAGATTCTACCTCAAAGTCTTGATTAAACCTATAAAACTTACAAAATCTGCAATCTAAGTATAATCTTGGCTTATCCGCTTTCTTAGGCTCATAGTCAGGATGATTTTTTATCAAATCTCTTAAAGGGGTTAAACTTACTAAACTTGTTAGACTTAAATATTCCAAAAATTCCCTTCTTGAAAATATATTCTTCATTTTCCAAAATTTTATGTATTTATTCTAAGTATATTTCATAATCTCTTTTTATTTTTTCTATAAGTTCAGTAAAAGAATTAAAACCAACCCATGTTCGATAGATTGTTGGTTGGTTATTATATTTTTCACATTTATCACTAAATTTTTTATATTTTTCAGATTCTTCTTGATGGTCTTTTATAACATGCTGTAATCTTGCTTTTGGATTATACCTAGATTTTTCTACAATTTCTCTAAGTAAATCCAATGCAAATCCAGCTTTATTTAACATCCATAGTCTGTCTGCTTCCCTATGGATGAATATCAATCTTTCGTCTAATCCATCATAATCAAAGTCAAGTTTTAAAGAAGGATTATCGTGCTGGCCCACTATCTTACTGATTTGTTCTATATCTCTATCTGTATAATACTCTTTTCCTCTTTTTATTTTAAAGTTTCTATTAATCTCTGCAGCCCATCTCTGAAACTCTTTTACTGCACTCTCCATGTGCTCTTTTCTGCACCATTCGCTCGTAAACTCTTCATAACCGCCAACTTTAGGATAAGCACAATCGTGAACAATCATAGAACTCATAACTATTTTTTTAAGTTCGTCTTCTAGATGCAACCTTTTACAAATGTCCGAGGTGTATATCAACGAGGCAGTAGTATGTGAAAAATCAGTATCTTTTACCCATTGAGGAGAGTAGCGTCTAATATAGGGTGGAACATCTTTAGATAGAAGCATAATTCCTTCTAGCGCCGATGGAAGATGTCGATCTCTGCCAGTCTCCCCATCAACAATTTTATTTTTAACATAATCAAAAAGTTGATTTAAAGGCTCTAACCAGCTAATTCCTCCTGTTTTTATCGAAACCTCATTCAACATCGATCTCACAAGTTCTTGTTCATGAGTCTTTAGGTCTTCTAATCTACATAAACCTATAAGAAATGCTTCATCAACCATATACTCTTCAGTTATCTTCTCTGCCTTAGGAACCTTCAGAGCATACCTTTGTTTGTTCATATATAAACTTGTATAACTTACTATATAGTTATTTTTAAAGTATAATAATTATAAGTAATTATATTAAGTAGAAATATTTATATAGTTGTTTTTCTTGGTTAGGTTATGAAAAGAAGAATACTTCAAGCTGGACAGGCAACTTTAGCAGTCTCTCTTCCTATGCCTTGGGTGAAGAGATTTAAGCTAAAAAAAGGGCAGGACATAGAAGTTGAAGAGCAGGGAAGTTCTTTAAAGATTAAAACTGCGGCGATGACAGAAGAAGATAGTGCTGCATTAAATGTCAGTTCTTTGCATCCAATTTCTACGAAAATTATTGGATTGTTGTATAAAGCAGGATATAAAAAAATTAAGGCACTTTATTCTCCAAACAAGACAGTTATTCATAGGGGGAAAGAAGTTAAGGAAATTGATATGATAAAAAATACTTTTGACCATTTAATTGGAATGCAGTTGTGGGAGTTAGGAAAAGAAAAAAATGAAAATTATGCCATGGTAATGGAAAGCGCAAAAGTAAACCCCAAGGAATTTGATAATACCTTTAATCAACTTTATTTGCATCTAATACATCAAGCAGAACAAGTTTATGAAGCTCTCTCCCTTAATAAAGATATTTTTGATGAAGCTTACTTAGCCGAGAGATTAATAAATCAAACAGCTGATTTTTGTACGAGAATACTGGTTTCTTTTGGCCATGAAGAATATAAAAAAACACTCCAGTATTACAACCTTATAGATAATTTAGAAACTATTGGAGACAGATATTTTTACATCGCTTTAGAGCAGCACGAAAATAAAACAAAGATAAATAAAGAGATATTGGAGTTTTTTCAAAAAGCATCGGGATTTATAGAAGAATCATCTTCTATTTATAGAAAATTTGATTTTGATAAAATTAAATCATTAACTAAAGAATTAGATGAAACAATAAAATCCTACGAATACAAAATTAGAAAAAGCAAAGGAAAAGAAAATTTAGTTTCATATAATCTTTATTCAATTTTTCTAGAGCTTTATGAAATTATTGAGAAATTATATTTTTTAAATTATGACTATTTTAAAGAGTAAACATTTCTTCAAGAGAAGTTATTTTAATTTTTTAAAAATATTTTGAACTTGTACCCGGCTTGCTTGGTTTTTTCCCTGCATATTTTACATTCATCTTCTAAAGTGTAAGTTTTGCATTTCTTGCATTTTTTGAGCTTCATTTTTCTTTTAACAGGGAAAATAAACAACCATTTTCTTTTGCTTTTTTCTCTATTTCTATTAGAAGGCTGTCTAGCCTGCGGTTTGCATCCTTATAATTTTTATCTTTTATCTCTATTGAGAATTTTCCGGCTGCAATGTACTTTGCTTCGGCAGGAAGAATACTTTTTATTCTTTTTATTCCATCCTCTGCTTTGTTTGAAAGAGAGAACTTCTTTTTTACGAAAACTTCTTTTGCTTTTTTTTCTTTTAATATTTTAATCAGTTTGTCCCTTTCTTCTTGGGGCATAAGTCCTTCAAGCAGCTCGGGTTTATCCTTTGCCTGCTCGAAGAATTCAACTAATGACGAACTTTCTTTTATTTTTTCTATTATCTTTTCCGGGTTTTCTGCAATTGTTTTGATTGTGGCTATCAGGCCTTTCTCTTTTTGGCCCATTTCCAGGGCTTCTCTTTTTTCTTTTGCAGAAACTCTTCTTAGACTTAAGTCAATATGCCCCCTATCATCCATCCTGAGAATCTTGCACACAATCTTTTTGTTTGGAACAACATAATCCCTTAGGTTTCTTATCCTTCCGGGGGCTATTTCAGAAGTCATTATGGTGCCTTCTTTGTTGTAATCATCGAGCCTGACAAAAACTGTCGTGCCAACTATCTTTGTCACAGTGCATATTAGTATTTGGCCTTCTTCTAGATTCATGTCTAAAACGATTTAATTTAATATTTCTACTATCCTGGCCTTTATTTTTGCCTTACCGCCAGCTGGTTGGGCCATAATATCCCCGCAGATTAAGCATTTTACCCGGGAGGATGCTTTGCCAAATATTACCTGTTCGTTCTTGCATTTTTGGCATCTTACTTTTACAAATCGACTCTTCATAAACCATTTTAAGAACGTCTATTTTTAAATCTTTACTAATTCTATTTCCAGCTTTTTCCTGAGCAATTCTATGAATTCCTCTTCCTTTGCCCGTGAAATCAGGCATCCTGCAGCTAATGGATGGCCTCCTGATTCGCCCCCGGTCTTTTCAACAACTGAGTCAAGAATCTCCCTTATGTTGCGGCCGTTTCTTCCTGCTATTCTTCCTGAGATTTTTATCTTGTCGTTGTTCCAGGCCATTGTTATTATAGCAGTTCCTTCCCTATAGACTGCAGACATGGAAAGGATAGAGGCGATTGTGCCTATAACCGTGTCTTTTATGTTGTCTTTGGCATTTATTATTATGTAATCCCTGCCCTGTATTTTTTCTATGCTGGAAACGAAGTTAAGCCCGGAAATTATATGCTGCTTGTAGTCTGCGTAAATCCTTTCTGCCTTCTTTCTTGCTTCTTTGCTGCCCATGCATAATGCCAGGGCAACATCACTGTGCTCCAGCCGCGAGCATGCGTTTATCATGGCGCTTATTTCACGCGCATCTTCTAGCTTGTTGAATATTTTTATAAGGTAGATGTTCCCTATAAATTTTTCAGTGTCTCTTTTTGTCCTTTTTAATACAATAGCAGTTACGAGCTTGGACATTTCGTCTTCATTCAACTCTATGAGGCTCTTGTATGCCCCCTCTTTTTTCTCTATCCCTGCATCTTTTAGCAGGCTTATCGCTCCTGTTGAACTTCCTGTAACTCCTGGTATGAAAATGCTGGAGCTAAATTCGAGAGTTTTGTTCAGGGGGCGCGTTGCTGGATATAGGAGCAGGCCTTTTTTCACTTTCATTTCTGCGTCGTTTATTATGCTATTGCCTATTTTTCCAATATTCTGGTCATGCATGTCCCCCACCATCCCGACTACGGCCAGATTGGCTAATTTTTTGTTTTCTGCATTTATTTCTTTTACAAACAGGTAGGTTAAAGCAGCTCCGCATAGGTTGTCTTCATCATGCAGGTAGGGGTTTATAATATGGACATTCTCGCTTATTTTTTCATTTTTGTCTATTTCGTGGTGATCTATTATGTAGACCTGGTTTTTCAGCTGGTTTATATGTTTTAGGCTTCCAGATGCCAAGTCCAGAAACACAAGTACACTGTTTTTTGGCAGATCTTCTATGGCTTCTTTTTCCAGCTGCTTTATAATTTTTACAGAGAAATTTTTGTCTAGGCTTTGCATGGCCTTTGCCATAATTGCAGCAGAGCAGATTCCATCGGTATCATAATGGCTTACAATCTGCACTTTTTTGTTTTCAGTCTGCTTTAGGAATTCCCTTGCTATCTGTTGGATTTTCTTCAGCATTTTTCCCCTTTTTATATTTTTTGTACTTTGAGATTCTAGCGCTGATTATAGTCAGTGCCAGTTTAGCCCTTTTGTCCTGTTTGTTCTTCTTTAGGTGCTCAGCTATTGCTTGATGTTTTTTTTCCAGGTTGACTGCAGTCGTGTCTTGATAAAGGCCATTCTCTCTTAGAATTTGGCCTATTTTCTTTCCGGTAATTCTTGTTGTTGGTATTCCATAGGTGTCCCTCAATTCGAGGCCTATCTTTTCTGAAGTAAGCCCCTGCTTAGCTAGCTTTACTACGATAGCTTCTGTGTCTTTTTCGCTAAACTTCAGCCATACAGGAGTTTCTTTAGTTTTCTTAGCTTTAGAGTATGTCATGATTACTCCTATTTTTGAAGCTTTAAAAATGTTTTGAATCATACAAAAATAGTAAAAACCAAGAAAGTGAAATAATATGTATAATAGGAAACAGGTTTTTTTAAATATACATATCCATTTAAACATTAATAGATTGTTATATTCATGAATAATTTAGAGCAATTACCAGGACCTGAAAGCCCCAAAGAGAATGGTCCAGATTGCATAAAAAAATGGGATAAACAGAATCTTACTGAATGCCCAGATTGCCATAAGAAATATGATCAGCAGACTATGGTTAATGAGCCATTCAGAACGATTGTTGACAATTCAACAACTCAAAGAAAAGTCTGCGAAGATTGTTATTGGAAATGGGTTGATGTGGATGTAACTAGATATTTCTCAAGAATTGAGGAAACTGATATAGGCTTTTGCTATGTTAAAGATTTGAATGAGAATCAAGAGCGATGATAAAATAAGTTTGTCACCGCGTCGTTTTCCAGACATCCAATTAAATTAATGACCCATGCATCCTAAAAAAGATAGATTTATTAAGGGTTTTCTGCTTATTTTATTATGAAAAGAAAAGTGAACTGGACGTTAACACTGATAATGTCAATTATTTTTGGTACTCTGGGTGTTGATAGATTTATCATGGGAAAAGTCGGGACTGGTATTTTAAAATTAATTACCTTTGGCGGGTGCGGGATATGGTGGTTAATTGACTTAATTCTTATAGCGACAAAACACCCTTTTGAAGATGTTGAATGGGTTAGTTAAACGATTAAAGATTTTTATTTTTGATATCTTGACTCTTTCTTATCCAAAATATCGAATATTTACTTTTCTCACTATACTTTTTTTATTATTTATCATTCCTATAAGTTTTTTAGAATCTTTACCTGATCTTTCTATATGCCATCATGTTTTAGGGAAATATTGTTATTCTGTAGGTATAACCCGGGGGGTATCTTCTTTGCTTAAGGGGAATATACCCCAAGCCATTGAGTATAATCCTCTTTCTGTACTTGTATTAGTAACTCTTATAATCTTTATTTTTTATGACCTAATTTATATTTTTCTCAGAAAAAGAGGTAAATAGCCCCGCCAGAAATGGATACCATTATGTGATAATCAGGGGCATCCAAAAATAGACTTGCGATTTGGCGGGGACGCTAAATAAGAGGTTATTATTTTTTAGCGAGATTCCAGAGGAGATTAAAAAGGATAGTAATTTAGCTTATAATATTTTAATGTTGACCAATATTTTATTTTTTTGATTGATTTAAATCTCTCCTTTAATTTATCAATAAGCTCCAACAACTCTGGCTTGCTTTGAAACTCTGTTTCAATCTCAATATTAGCTTCAGGAATAACCTGCCCAGAATAAATGCAGTTTAGATTGTATTTAGCATAGTCCATTATCTCTGTTACTTCTTTTGTATTGTTTGTATATAAACTCAAATAATAATTTTGGTAGCCTAACTTTTCTGTATTAATCTTTGCTCTATACCCTAATATAATTCCGTCCTTTCTTAATTGTTTGATTTTATAAATAATTGTTGTTTGAGGGATTTTTAATTTAACACTTAAGTCTACAGAGCTAATTCTGGCATTTTTAGATAATTCTTTTAATATTTCTACGTCTTCGTCTTTTATTTTTATTTTCTCCTCTTCCTTTAATGAAATAACCTCTTTTTGTGTGTTGTTCAAGAATTTTTTAGGATAATGATCCAGTGAAACAAATATAGCCATTTCTTCTTTATTTATAAAATTTCCAAATATTTTCTTAAAGTTTACAAGTTTTTTATGCAGTTCATATACAGATTTTTCCCAACATATAACCCCTAATTGATATTCTCCATCTATTGAAAATATCTGGCCTGCATTAAATTTATTATCAAGATAATTTATTATTTTAGCTTCAATTTGCTTATTTAGATTAATAAAATCAAAATATATCCTAAAAGTTAAATAACCAAGTTTGGATGTATTTACTATTGTATAATAGCCTTCAAGAACATTATCTCTTTCAAGATTGCTTATTCTATATCTAACTACATCTTTGTTAAGCCGAGTCTTCTTTGCTATGCCTGAAATTGGGATTCTTGCATCCCAATCCAGAATGCCTAATATCTGCATACCTTTCTTATCTATTTTCATATTTTATATAAATAACCATTATTTATAAATCTTTTGCTAAAAAGATAGTTTATTAATAGAAAAGTTATTATATACACAATATATAACTATTATATAGTAATAAAATACTAGGAGAAAAACAAAATGACATTATCAAGAATTTGCGAATACCTTGATCCCTTACGGGAAAGGGTAGAGACTTATATCAAAAAAGGAGAATATGAATCTGCTTGGGAAGCAATGAAAGACTACAAAGAAGAGCATGAAAGATTTTTTTCTTCATCCTTATCCGAAGAAGATTCCGAATTAGAGAAGAAAATAATTGAAAAGATGCATGAAGGAAAGCCAAAATGCCCAAAAATTAATGGGCCTTGCAACAAAAAGATTCTAGTTCTTGATTGGTTTTTCGGCTCTCCGTTCAATAATGGGCATCATGGATTCTCATTACATAAAGATAAAGCCTCTTTGAATAAATTTATTAAAACCTACAAAGCAGCCTACAGTAGAAAGCATATTCATCCGAGCGAAGACCCCGGCAGCGATGCAAGAATTACATTTGTAAACAATAAAATATTTGATTTTGTGAAAAAATCACATAAAGGGAAAGGTATTCTTATTGAGCCCGAAGAAGAAGACGAGACTGACTTATATCTCCCCTTGTATAGATTTATTAAAGGACAATGTGGGTTTGATCCAGAAGATCTTTACGAGTCAAGGGATCCTTGATAAGGATTATAAAAACAAGAAAATAGACAAAATGCAAAGACAATATAAGAATAAACTGAAACAAAGACAAGTAATAGAAACTACAAAAGAAATTATCGAAAAAAACAAAAGTGTTGGATTAGAAACTCATTTATTTTTTGAAGAACCTACTCACATATGTTTCGAAGATCTTCTTGGGAAAAGTAATCCAGTTGATACAATTACTAATTCAGTAACCATACATAGCGGTCTTTATTGTTGGAAAGGTAATAGAAAAAGTAAACCTTATAGAAAAAGTAAACCTTATAGAAAAAGTAAACCTTATAGAAAAAGTAAACCTTATAGAACTGCTATTTCCATTGGAGAAGGAGGAAGAGAAGGTAGTTTTGAGTTTAGGAAGTCAGAAGAATACAAAGAGATGTCAGAAAATCACTTTAAAGTCATACAATATATTAAAGAGGTGTACTTCCTTGAATAATAACTAAAATGCCCTATCAATTTACAATAACAAAAAAAATAGCCAAGCACGGCAATCAGGTAATAATTCGTATTCCTGAGATTTTAAAGAACAAACTTAAACTCGGAACTTTAGCTCAAGTGACTATAGAAATTATCAAGGATTCTTTATAGTTTATAATGCCATAGGTTTAAGCCTTTAATTTTTCATTTATCTTCTTGAGATTAAATAAAATTATTTTTTGCAGGGTTCTGTAAAGTTTATTATCTTCTCTTTTTTTTGAGCCCTTTGTATAATTCAAATATTCATCTAACAAACCAAAAGGAATGTCCAGTATGGGAATATCTAAAGACTGTAGCAGATGAAAAGTTATTAACCTTGTTGTTCTGCTGTTTCCATCTTCAAATGGGTGGACATGCTGAAATTCATTATGAAAATAAACTGCAAATTTTAATATCTCTTCTAAAGCAGGATTTTTTCGCTTGATAAATTCATTATACTCTTCAAATAACTTTTCAAGTTCTTCTTTTATTTTTTCAGGCGGAGTAATCTTAAAATTAGGATTGCCTTTTATGTAAACATTAATAGCTCTTATATTCCCAGCAAAATCCAGGTGGTGCTTCATTGCTGTCTTGTGATAATCTAAAATTAGTTGCAAACTTAAGGGTTTTCTTTCATTCGCATCTCTAATCATCTGACTCATAGCTTCTTGATAGTTCTTCACTTCATCAACATCAGAAGCCCTGAGGTTTGCGGGAATAATCTTGTCCTTTAAAATTTTTATTGTATCTGGAAGAGTTATAGGATTTCCTTCTAAGGAAAGGCTATGATAAATAAATGGTATTTCAAAATCGCTTACTATTGTTTGATATTTTGCCTCATCTTTTTTTCTTAATCTTTTATAAATATTAAGCTCACTTTTTATTTCAGGGATATAGCTCTTCGATAACTCTGTGATAATCTCATGTTTATATCCAAAATAAACTAGGAGGTTATTTAATAGAATATTATAAAACACAACAGCTCTTAGGGGTTTTTCAGAAATAACAAGAATCATGCCATATTTATTGAGTATATCAATATTTTTCTTTAGAGTTCTCGAATTGATCTTCATATTTTTAGAATTAATCTCTCCTCTTTGAAGAGATTTGCTAATAAATTTTGCAAGACCATCATCTAATAGATAATTGTAATTTATGCCATTTTTAATACAATAAAGAATTAGATTATAAAGTGATTCTGTTTTTTTAGATACTTCTGCTTGAAATCCGCCTTTTCTTTTTATTAGAAGGTTCTCTTTTACAAGCCCCCTTAGATCTTTGTGAATTGCATGATATTCTCTTTCATCTTTATTGAGTTTTTTAACAACTTCTATGGGTTTTATCAGCCCCTGATTTTTATAAACAATTTCAAACACATCATACTTTGTAGCCATAATATATTTAGGAATTTAGAGTTTATAAATCTTTCTATTTTGTATGATAAGTCAAACTTTATGTAACTTTATATACTATATAGCCTGATTTTTAATATCCAGCAATTATATTATGTATCTTTAGTTACAAAATTTGTAATTATATAAGCAAAATATAAACTATTTACTACTATTTGGCACGATTTATAGGCTATTTATTATTCATCTCAGCAATCTTCTCAACTAAAAATCTTAAAACCTCTTTATTGTTTATCAGCTTATTCCTTAACTCATCCATATTTTTAAGTCTATTCCTGAGGGCTTAACCCAAAATAAAATGATAAAGCCTGAAAATTCCTTAATCGTACCTTTTACCAATAGATATTATATCTTTTTGATGCCAAGGCAAAAAAACCCTCTAAAGTCTTCAAAAAGGTATATAGCCCCGCCAGCTCAAGAAAGTACTTTCTTATTTTTATGATAATTTACTAAAAGTCCTTTCTCTCGGGATTCACCCTGGGTTCCCCAGGTTCGCAAATACTGAAAATAAATATTTGCTTTAGGCAAATATTTTATAGCCCCGCCAGAAACCTTAAGTAGTTTGTGATTTTGCGGGGACACTAAGAATTACAGAGTACCTTATCCTAATCTTGCATTTATTCTCTTTATATCAAAAAGTACAATTTCTTGAATTAAATACTTAAAAGATTCATCATCTCTTTTTTTTGAAAGTTTTGTTAAATTCATGTAAGAATCAAAATAGCCCAAAGGAAGTTCTAAAGCCGGAATATCATGGCTTCTTAAAATATGAAGCATCAATAATCTAGAAGTTCTGCTATTTCCATCTATAAATGGATGAATTCTCTGAAATTCATTATGAAAAAATGCAGCAAAATCAATAACCTCTTTTATACTTCGATTTTCTGATTCGAATTTATCATAGCTTTTCATTAATTCATTTAGCCTTAAGTTAATTAACTGCCATTCAGAGGTTTTAAAATGAGGATTGCCTTTTATCATAACATTCTCTTTTCTTATTTTCCCAGCTTCAGGAATATGCGACATAGCCAGCTCATGATATTTGAGAATTAATCTTAAGTCTAATTTTACTCTTTTTTTGGCATTTGATACCATAAGGTCAATTGCTTTTTTGTAATTAGTAACCTCTTGTATATCTCTTAATTTGTACTTTTCAGGAACGATTTCTTTAAGGAGTAATTTCTGGGTGTCTGACAATGTTAAAGGGTTTCCTTCTAAATTTAAGCTTGAGTAAATAAAGCCAACTTCTTCTTGTTTTTCTAAGTCTTCCAGGATACTATAATGGATTTTTAAATTTCTCTTATATTTTTTCGCTTCTTTTTCTATTTCTGGAATTAAGTCTTTCTGTTTTGGAGCATAAAATTTAATAGGGTTATTAAAAAAATCTCCTAAATCAATTAAGAAACGGTGTTTTAGTAATTTGCATTTTAATGGATTTCTGGATAGAATTAATAGAAAGCCGTATTTCGATAGAGAGGCAATATAAAAATTATATGTTTGAGGATGGATTTTTATGTCTTTAATTGTAAAATACTCTTTTTTAGCTGCCTTTTCTATAAACTCGAGCATTGAACTTTTAAACATTAAATTATAGTTAATTCCGTTAGTTATGCAAAAAGAGATTAATCTAAATAAGGTCTTTGAGCCTTCATTATGGTTTACTCTTATTGTTTTATCTCTTTCAATATACCCCTCTTTTTCTAATTCCAATACATGATTGAATACGATTTGATAATCTTCTTTTTGCTTATTGAGAACTTTTACTATCTCGCTTATTTTTATCTCTCCTTTTGTTGCAATAACATAAAAAATATCATATTTTGAAACCATAATTATCTTAAGTAAAATTAGTTTATAAATGTTTCTATTATTCACTTTTTATTTAACTTTTATAAATATTTAGTGAATAATTGTACTAAATATTTGCATTTCGTCTTTTAAAGAAAATATTATGCTAAAGCTAAATTTGGAATAAGGGGGTCAAAAGTTATTGGATGAGATAGATGAATTTGAAGAGGAGTAATAAAGATTATATGGGCCCATGTAATTTATTCACTTTGTCTTAACAATATTCATAAAAATTTGCTATAATCCCTTCCATGTTCTCTAGTAATAGTGACTGCTTCATAACTTCTCACAACATCTTTGAAGGCGGATTTTATCTGGTTCATTATCTTATAAAATTCATCAAAATTCTTAACTTCCATTTCAATCTCTAATTCCCATGCCCCAACCATCTTGCTTACTGCTGTGACATTTGGATGTTTTAAGCAATAGTCAACCAATAAATCATATTCTTTTTTCGCAGGATTTTGCAAATATACAAAAGCTTTACAGAATTCCATGCCAATTTTTTCTAGGCTTAATCCAATAAAATAATTTTGAATAACTCCTTTTTTCTCTAGGTTCTTAATTCTGTTAATAATTGTCCCTGGTGACTGATTTAATGATGTTGCAATATCTAAGATAGGAGTTCTGCAATTCTTCGCTAAAAATTCTATAATCTTTATATCTAATTTATCAACAATCTCTTCTACTTTTCCACCAATCTTAGCAATAACCTTAGTTTTTTTGTCCATAAGCCAGCCTCTGCTTGCAACATAGTACTCTGGCTCAACCAGCACTTCCTTTGAAAGAATATATTTTCCAAAATTTTCTGAAATTTCATTGATAATCTCTTGGGTTTCGTAAATATCTTTGACAAAAATCCCGAAAATACAATCCCATCTTCCACTACAATAAACAATCCACGGAATTTTAGGAGATCTTTTTAAGTATTCAAATATCTCATTTGCTTTTTTATCATCTAAGTTCTGAAATTGTATAGCCACCTTTCCGATAATTAATCCAAGTTTTGCAACATTAATTTCTGCAAAACAACGGGTTACTATCCCTTCATTAAATAGCTTCTTTAATCTATAATTAACTCCATCTTTTGAAAGATGCACCTTTTTAGCGAGTTTATTTATACTTATTCTGCTTTCTCCATCTAAGAAAGAGATAATTCTCTTGTCTTGTTCTTTCAGTAAGTATTCTGCCATATTTAATCTATAATATAATTTAGTATATAAATATTTGCATTTTGGATTAAATTTTAGCCTTAAAGTTCTTATATTTTCATATGGTTATTCTATAGTGGTGAAACAACATGAAATTTATAAGCAGCAAGCCAATAAAAATAATGGGAATAAGACCTCCAGAAGCAGATGTTACCCTGCAAGATTACGAAGAAATATCAAAAGAGATTAGTGTCACACCAAGAAGAACAAGAGTTCCTAGTTTAAGCTTATTTTATGTTGGTACATTACTAGACCAAGAATTGCATCAGTTAGGATATAAAACAGAGACTTCTTTTTATGATTTGGCTGCAAGCCAACCAGACACATTAAGCGATTATTCAGAAGAATTTGCACAATTTTCTGAAGTAAAATACGGTTCTGGAAAAATCTATAAAAGACTTCGTGGAAAACCTATTTCGGAATTAGTCGATATTGTAAGAGATTCAGATATTTGTTTTATGAGCTCTCTTTTTACAGCAGGGGCTTCTGCAGTAGCACAAACAATTAAAGCAGTAAAGGAAAGTAATCCTAAGGCATTGGTTATATTGGGTGGAAGAGACGCACAATATAGACCGCAATGGTACCTACAACAGGGGGCCGATGTAGTTTTCTTAGGGCAAGCAGAAACTCTTGCAGGAAGAGTTGTGGATGCTTTAGTCAAAAACAAATCAATTAGCTTTCCAGGTATTGCAACAAAAACAAATTCTGGAAGTTTAACTAATTCTTCTGAAAGAATATCACGCAATGCCAATCTTGAAAATGAGGTCCTTCCTAATTTTGATCCTAGAATATTAAGACTATATACTGAAAGTTGTGATGGAACCCTTCCTAATAGTATAAGCAGACCAGTTATGTGGTACTCAACTTCTGTTGGTTGCCCTGAATCTTGTGACTTTTGTCCGACTGCTGGAAGCCATTATTTTAGTTTATCTGCTGAAAGAGTCAATAGAATTTTTGAACACTATAAAAAAGCAGGTATTCACACTTTACTCTCTGCTGAAGATAATTTTCTTGCTCGTTTGAGAGATCCACGCCGGAAAAAGGGCGAAGCAGAACAAGAAATTACAGAAATTATGCAGTTAATGCGGCAATATGGTTTTTCTCATGAATTTAGTAACGGCTTAGAAGTGAGTCTTCTAAATGATGGAAAAGGAAATATAAGGGAAAGATTAATTTCTGAACTTTTCGCAAGGAATGGGGCTATCGGGACTTATAGGATGTACTGGCCAATTGAAACTTTTGTGGATAGAAATCACTTTAGAAAACTTGCTGGAAAAGAAGCTCATCTAAGAATTCTTGACAGTGTTCTTCAGACCGGGATTCCCGAAATAATTTTTAATACTATAATTTTTATAGATTATGGACCAAAAGAAATTGAATCATTAAGAAAAGAGATTGGCGAATTCTGCGATTGGATGACAAAGCATCAAAGACAAACTAAATGGTCTCTTCCAATATTTCACGAACTTCCTCTTCCAGGGTCCAAATCTTATGGGAGATTATTGCCTCGTTCATTTGATATAAACATCCATCCAGAACTCTGGGCAGTACCTATCAATCCAGTAAACGGATTACATTATAGTTATGACGAACTATACTCGATAAAAAGAAAGCTCATGGAAGAGTTTGATCCAAAAGGATTAG
>MFWN01000081.1:37176-41873 GCA_001786395.1 Candidatus Pacearchaeota archaeon RBG_13_36_9 | reverse complement strand
TGGGTCCCAGCCTCCAAAGGGCTAGATGCTTGACCGCTACACTACGGGGCTATGTTAGAATTAGAGATTAGCAATTTAAAAGCCTTTCTTATAACGTCCTCTGGATTCTACTTTTTTTAACTGCTCAAGAATCTTGGTTTTGTCTTTGCTGTTGTAACCTTTTAATATAGAAGAGAAAAATTTCTGAAAGTATAGAAAATGCTTGGCTTCAAGAGCTTGTTTTAGAAGGTGAAGGTCAACTGCCTTGTCTTCTATTCTCTTGCTTGTAAAACCCAAGCCAAAATCTATGAAATAAACTTGGAAGTTACTTTTATTATACTCGGCAGTTCTTTTAGAATCTCTGCTACACAAGCTCCTCTTGCTCGCTTGTTCCGCAGTTATATTACTTTTTGAGCTATTAGCAATATTCAAAATCTTTTTATTATCTGGAAGGGGTTTAATATCTTCATAGTTGTTAAAATCTTCAACATAAATCATGTTGCTTGTTGTTAAGTCTCCATGTATAATGTCTGCATTGTGCAACAAAGCCACTTGTTTGCCAATTTCTTCACATATTTGTTCTGAGTTAGAAAGCTTGTCCAGCCAGTCGCTTAGCTTTTTGCCTTCAATAAACTGCATTTTTATTTTTTCTTTTTCGTCTGAGCTAATAACTTCAGGAACTTTTATAATTGAAGATGATTTCTTTAATAGTTTCGCCTCTTTTTTTGTCCTTTGCTTCCTTAGTTTTTCATCCAAGTAGGGCAGGCGATAGCCTTTTTTTATCCTGTCTTTTACAAGAAAACCTTCTTCCTGGATTAAGACTGCTTCTGCTCCCCTGCCGATTATTTTAGAGTTCATTGCTTGAGTTCCTTTCTCATTTGACAGACTGTTTCATTCCCAAGCATTGTGAGCTTTTTTAACTTATCCCCTATCATATCCAGGGATTCTTTCTGTTCTTTGCTTCTTGTCTTTGGAAGTTTTTCAAACTCCCTGAATATTTCTTTTTCCACCTCTACAAAAGAGACTATCTTCTGGGATAATCCGTTAATGTTAAAATACAGCGGGCTTGCCATAATAAGGAAATTTTTTCTTTCTTCTTTTAGCTTTTGGTGTATGCTTTTTAGCTGAGCTTTTTTTTTGCAGTTTTCAGCTTCCCTTAAGGCATTGCGGTAGGCTCTTATGTTCTTCTCGATGTTTTCTGCCATCTTTTCAAAATATTCCAGTTTTCTTTTGAAAATAATGTCCTTTCTTACATTTTTGAGGCTAAGCTTGTGGTTTATATAAGGGCCGATAAGCGTTCCTACAAGCACACCTATAAAACCTACGATTGCTGTTAAAACCCCTGAACTTATGCTTACCATTTTACACCTTTTTTAATTCAGGATTATCTAGAAACAAGCTTGTTTTTAAAACTTTGGATGCCCTTGTTTTCATCGTATAGTTTCTATTTTAATAATGCTTAAATAGGTTGGTGATTAGTGTTTTGCATGGCTGATGAAATAGATACAGGGGCAGTAAGGGCTTATGAAAAATCCCTTTTGGCAGAAATATGCGCTGCTCTTGAGCAAAAAGGCAAGCCTAATTTTAAACGAGGTTCAGAGAGTTCTGATTTCGGGGTTGTTCAGGGGGCATTAAGAGGCGCTTATAATGTATTAGGAAGACTAATGCAGAGCCCTTGTTTGGAGTCCTATATGCTATTAAAATTGGAGAGGACTGGAGATAGAATCTTTGAAATAAGGGATAAGCTTGTAAGAGCTGTAGAAGTTGATGAAATAGCGTTTAAGGAAGCTGCCAGGACTCAGAAGACTTCCAGAAATGTTGGGGGAGTTATCAGGACCTTAAGAGGGTATATTACTGTTTGGTATAAGGATGAAGAAGCAGAGTTTTAAGAAATTATTTTAGCCTCATTTTTTTCCCGAATTTTTTTGCAAGCTTTTGCATTTGTTTTTGGCTCAGCCCCTGGCTAGGATCAATATCTGAGATGTTTCCTGAGGTAAATTCTTTCAGGAGCCTGTATTGTTTTATCAGCTGCCTTATATCTGTTGCTGTGGTGCCTGAGCCTGCTGCTATGCGCTTAAGGCGGGAGGTTTCTTTTTCTAAAATTTCCGGATTTTCTATTTCTTCCTGGGTCATGGAATCAATGGCATGCTGCCATTTTTTTAGCTTGTCTTCCTGGGTTCCAAGCATGCCTTCTGGAATTTTGGCTTTTCCCAACCCGGGAATCATTTCAGCTATCTTGCTTAAAGAGCCCATTCCTTGCATGGACCTCAACTGGGTCTGCAAGTCTCTCAGGTCCAATTTGCCTTCCTGCAGTTTTTTTTGGAGTTTCTTCTGCTTTTTTTCATCGAATTCCAGCGAAGTCTTTACTTTTTCCACCAGGCTTTCCAGATCTCCAAGCCCTAAAATACGCGAGATAAAAGAAGCGGGATTAAAAGTCTCTATGTCTGCCATTTTTTCCCCTGTTCCTATAAAAAAAACCGGTGCAGATGTTTCATTGCAGGCAGTGAGCGCTCCGCCTCCCCTGGCAGAAGAGTCCATTCTCGTTATTGCAACTCCATTGATAGAGCATGCCTTTTGGAATTCAGAAGCTTGTTTTTTGGCAGCCTGCCCTATATCTGCAGGAATAATAAGAAGAACATAATCGGGCAGGATTTCTTCTTTCAGCTTTTTTATCTCTTCAACCAGCCCAGTGTCCAGGGAATGCCTTCCAGCAGTGTCTATTATTATTAGATCATGTTTGTCTATCTCTTTTTCGTAACTCTTATAGATTTTTATAGGGTCTTTTTCTTTCTTGTCGATAAATACAGGTATTTTGATTTTGCTTGCAATCTGTTCTAGCTGGTCAGCAGCTGCGGGCCTATGGACATCCAAGCCGACTAAACACGGATTTTTTCCGCGTTTGCTGTAATATAAAGCCAATTTTCCAGAGGTTGTTGTTTTTCCGCTGCCATACAAGCCCAGCATCATTATCTTAGTTTGTTTTCTTAATTCAAGTTCTTTTTTCTCTCCCCCAAGCATTTGAAGTATTTCATCATGCAGCAGTTTGACAAGGTGTTCTTTTCGGTCTATGCCCCTGCCTTTGATCTTCTCTTCTGAAGCTTCTTCCCTTATTTTTTTGCTTATTTGTGCAACCAAGGCGACATTGACATCTGCCTCTATAAGCCCTCTTTGCAGCTCTTTCACTACAGAATCTATTGTTTTCTTGTCTAGAAAGATACTTCCAGATATCTTATCGAAAGTCTTTTTCAACGCATTTCCTAATCCTGATAACATCTGAATATTAAGAAAAAGGGGTTTTTATGATTATTGGTTTTGCTTGCTAGGCTAGCAGACAGAATTCAAATAAAAAAAATCTTTTATAAGAATTACTTGCTTAATGCTACCTTGGTAGCTTTAGGGCCCCTGTCTCCTTGCTCAATTTCAAAGGTAACAGAATCTCCTTCAGTTATGGTAGTGCCTTCTTTAAGCCCAGATTCGTGTACAAAGTATTCTTTGCCGTCATCTGCTGTGATGAATCCGAATCCTTTCATTTCATTGAAAAATTTTACTTTTCCGTTCATTTTTAACCTCGTTAGATTATTAGTTTGAAATTATGTTCCTTTATAAATTCTTGCTTTTTACGAAAAAAGCTCATCCATGAATTTTTCTTTATCGAAAACTTCCAGTTTATCATATTCTTGCCCTGTTCCTAAGAACAGAATTGGTTTCTTAGTTATATAGGAAATAGAGATTGCTGTGCCGCCTTTTTCATCCACATCTGCTTTGGTTAAAATACTGCCATCGATTCCTATGACTTCGTTAAAATTTCTTGCCTGTTGTATTGCATCGTTTCCTGCTATGCTTTCAGCCACGAAAATTTTTAAATCTGGATTTGTGACTCTGCATATTTTTTCCATTTCTGACAGGAGATTATCTTTGGTGTGCATTCTTCCTGCAGTATCTATTAGTACTGCCTGTATGTCATGGGCTTTAGCATGCTTTATTGCATCAAATGCCACTGCTGCAGGGTCTGCGCCGTAGTCGTGTTTTACAACCTTAATGTTTAATTTGGAGGCGTGATGTTCTAGTTGCTCTATTGAGGCTGCCCTAAAGGTATCAGATGCTGCGAGGACGCAGCTTATCTTGTTTTTTAACAAAAGGTTTGCAACTTTCGCGATGCTGGTTGTTTTTCCTGTGCCGTTAATTCCAAAAAATACCATAACAAAGGGCTTTTTGCTTTTAATTAATGGAAGAAGGTCGTCTGGCTCTATAAGTATATTATCGATTGATTTTTTAAGAGCTTCTTTAATTTTTTCTTCCAAAGAATCTTTTTTAATTTCTTTGCCCACTAATTCCCCTTTTAGCTGCTTTTTTATTGCCTCTACTGCTTCCATGGCAACATTATTCTCTAAAAGCATCATTTCTAAATCTTCGAAAATTCCTTCGAAGTCTTCTTCTGATAGTCTATAGGAAAACTGTTTCTTTATCTTTTTGAAAACGCTTATTTTTTCTTCTTTCTCTTTACTTTCTTTCTTTTCCTCTTTAACTGGTTCTTCTTTTTTCTCTTCTTGGACTATGGGTTCTACTTTTTCTTCTTTTGTTTCTTTAACTTCTTCCTTCTTTTTCTCCCGTTTAAATATTTTCTTTAAAAAAGAAGACGGTTTAGTTTCTTCTACTTTTCCTTCTTTTTCTTTAACTGGTTCTTCTTTTTTCTCTTCTTGGGCTATAAGTTCTATTCT
>MFWN01000081.1:29757-37154 GCA_001786395.1 Candidatus Pacearchaeota archaeon RBG_13_36_9 | reverse complement strand
TCTTTTTCTATGGCTTCTTTTTCTTCTTTTTCTATCTCTTTTATCTCTATCCCGGTTTCTTTCTCCTCTTTTTCCACTTCCTTTTCCAGTTCTTTAGCCTCTTCTTTTTCTTCCTCTTTCTCAGCTTCTTTTTCTTTTTTAATCTCTTCTTCTGTTTTCCTCTTTTTCTTTGCTGCTTTTTTTGGCTTTTCCTCTTTTTCCTCTTCCTCCTCTTCCTCTTTACTTTCTTCCTTTTCCTCTTTAACTGCTTCCCCTCCCTCCTTCTTTGCCTCTTCTTTAGCTTCTTCTATCTCTGCCTTTTCTGCACTTTCTTCTATTTTTTCCTTGCTTTTTCCAAGCCAGGTTTTTATTTTGTCCTTAAAGAAATTAAACATTAATTAATTAAACTTGCAGGGTTTATAATATTTGCTATTGTTATTATCGACGAGAAAAAGATATTAGCTGGCTTTTATTTCAGCTAGATTGATTTTTTGAAGCCTTTTTTTGAATTCTTCATAATCTTCAGGAGAGATGCTTGCCCCTGCTGCAGGAATGTGGCCCCCTGAATCTTTCAGCCCAAACCCCTCGGTTACGTTTTTCAAAAGTGTTATCATGTTCATTTCTTTTCTATTATTCCTGGCAGATATTTTGTATAAGCTTTCTTTTTTGTGAGATAAGATAATGATTTCATCTGGGTTCTCGAGGCTTATCTTTGTAGCTAAAAAGGATTCTATGTTAAAAGCTGATTTCACTTCAAAAAACCAGCCTCCTGGTATTTTCTCTCTTTCTTCCATATATTTTCTTAGGTTTTCATCAATTTCTTTTTGAACAATTGAGGAATACTGCTCTAATTTTTTAATCTCGTTGATATCCTCAGGCATTTTATTGTAAAACTCTAAAAGATTTTTCTGAAAATAGATAATTGAAAGGCTTAAAGTAATCAGAATATCCCACATCCTTCCTTTTTTGTAATCTTTTTCATTGAAGTTTTCAGAGTATTGAGAATATACTCTTTGTATGAACTCTTTGTTTTTGATGAAACAAACATCAGAGATAGAGGCCAAGGCTACCATCCATTCTAGCTCTTTAATGTTCTTTAGTTTTGAAACAAGCTCGTAGGCTACAAAAGCTGCACAGTTGCCTTTAGCGTTAATGAATACAGTTTTATCGGAGTTATAGTCTTTCTTGAATTCATGATGGTCGATCATCAGCACTTCGGAAAATTTTTCTATCTCTTCAATAAAATCCGGGGACTCTATTGCTATATCTGTGAAAATGACTTTGTCTATCTTTAGTTTCTTAAAATCTTCTATAATTTCCTTGTTTATTTCTTGGTAATGCACAAATTTAATTAGGGCAGGCTGAACTATTTTATTTAGAACTTTTGCACAAGTAAATCCGTCTAGATCTTTATGGGAGACTAGGGCTATAGTGTCTTTAGGCTTTATCTTATTCATAAATTCTATAAATAGCTCTTCATTTCCACATCTGTAATTATTCATCATAAAAGGGTAAAGGATTCCTGCTTTTAAAATTAATCTGTACTATAATAAAGATTATAAATCAAGATTAAATTGTTTAAGGGTGATAACTTATAACGATATTTACGAGTCGCTTAGAAAAGAGAGATATTCAGAGCAGCTGCAGCCATTGGGCAAGAATTTTGTCAGCGAAGTGGCAGGGTACCTGAAGGAGAAAAAGGCAATATCTGAAAAATCAGGGGATTTATTTTCTGACGCAATTTCAAAAACAAAAAAGCAGTTTGAAAATGCAATTTCCATGTTCAAAGAGCTGATGCTTAGAAGGAAAAAGAAGCTTTTAAACCTGGCTTTTGTTGCTGCAGAGACGGGAATAAGCAAGAGGGATTACGAGAACATGCAGCCTTTTGAGAAAGATGTTTTTGAGATAATAATGAAAGCCATGGAAGAGGGGGACAAGAGGGTAGCTAACTTATTGAGCGGACAAAGCGAGCAGGGAGAAGAAAAGAAAAACAAGCTCATCACCTTTTTGCAGGATACAGATGAATTCTTAGGATTGGATGGAGACAAGCTTGGACCTTTTAAAAAGGGAGATGTTGTCAATTTGCCTTCTGAAATAGCAAATATATTGATTGTGGATAATAAAGCAGAGTACATTAATGAGGATGAAGAATAAATTTATTTAAAATTCAAAGTAAAAAAAGCCTCTGGAGGGAATCGAACCCCCAACCCCCAGTTTACAAAACTGATGCTCTAGGCCGTTGAGCTACAGAGGCTTAGGTGAAATTGGATGGGATAATTGGTATATAAAACTTATTGTTTTGTAAGTATACTATTAAAATAATGTATCTATAGTTCAAAATGCATACATTTAAATATTTGGTGGGTTATAGTATTTGATGAAAAGAAGAGTTTTTTTTAAATCTCAGAATATAAGAAATTTATTTTTTAAAAAAGTATTGAGCAGTTATAATTTTCTCAAATGGAATGACATTGTATTAGGCCTTAATATCCCGAGAGTTATGCTAAGCAAATATAGAACTGGATTCATAACAATCCCGGAGCCAGTTTATAAAAAATTTATAAAAAATTTTAACGAAAAAGATACAAACTATTTTTGCAGTCATATTAACTATATCCATGAAAATTGGGGCAAGATTAATGGGGGCAAATCCACCTATCTAAAGCATAAACAAATTTTTGATAATGGGAGGAGGATAGCGAATGACCGAAAAAGACAGAGCGTGACAAGATTTGATATTAATTTGCCATTAACAAAAGAATTATCTTATTTTATCGGATTGTTTATTGGAGACGGTTTTACAAATAAATATGGGCATCATTATCTTTTACAGTTTACCGGAGATAAGAGAAAAGAGAGGGGTTTTTATACAGATACGATTTCAAAGATTACATTAAATCTTTTTAAGCTTTCCCCTGTTATCAAGGAAGAAGTTAAAACTAATGCTCTAAGAGTTAATTTTTATTCTCTTAATCTTTATAGACTAATTATTGATAGATTTAAAATAAAGGAAGGCAGAAAGAGTAGGGAAGTTTTGATTCCAGAAGAGATTTTCAGAGCCGATTCGGTTATTCTTTTGTCATGTATAGCCGGCATTTATGATGCCGAAGGTTGTTTTTATTTTGATGAGAGAACCAGTTATAAATATCCTTATCCAGTGATAGTCCTTCATATGAATAATCCCCCACTAATAAGACAAATATCAACTGTATTTATTAAGGAGAAAATAAGGCATTCTTTTACTTCAAATTATTCTACTCTTTATGTCTATGGTAAAGAAAGTGTACAAGATTTTTTAAATAAAATTAAATTGTTAAATCCTAAGTATGCAGAGAAAATTAAATTATTGGGTATAATTTAATTCTATGTAAAATTATTATCTGCAGAGCAGAGTTCCAGTTACCATACGAATAGGATAAAAGAATTTCTATTGATATTTTTTCTTTAATTATATTAAATGCTCTTCTGCTGAAAGCTTGTAATCGTGTATCTCATCTACTGAAAACCATAAGGCAAGCTCTTTTTTGGCATCCTCTTCGTTTGCTGAGGCATGGACCAAATTTCTTCCCTGATTTTTCTCCTTTGCTCTTGCCTTGCTTACATGGGCAAAGTCTCCCCTGATTGTACCTATTGGTGATTCTCCTGGATAAGTGGTTCCAACAATTTTTCTTACAACTTCTATCGCGCTGCTTCCCTGTATGACCATTGCGATAATAGGGTCATGAGAAACATAATCAATAAGATAATCCCTGACTTTCTTTCCATGCCTTTTTTCTATGTCTTCAGTATAATGTTTTTCTGCAAAGCTTTTGTCAACGTGGACCATTTTCATGCCAACTATTTTTAGCCCTCTTTGCTCGAGCCTTTTAATAATCTCTCCTATAAGCCCTCTTTGAACTCCATCTGGTTTTATTAGAACTAGGGTTTGCTGTATCATTTTACTCTTTTTTTTCTTCGCCTTCTTCGCCTTTCTCCCTGATTCCACCCTTCTTCTTTCTGCTTTTGCGCTCTTTTTTCGGCTTTTCTTCTTTTTCTTCCTCTTTAATCGCTTTTATAATCTTTTCTTTTGTTTCTTCTACATTTACTTCGTATTTTTCAGTGCCGGGATTAAATTCCACTACTGGAACAACTTTTTTGCCTTCTTCTATTTTTTCTTCTTTTATCTCTATTTTTTCCTGCTCTCTTAATTTTTCCAGCTTTAGTACCCTTATTTCGCAAAGAGCCAGTGGATAGATTTTCTTTAATTTTAGAGAGAGTGGCTTTTGGAGCCTGTTTGAAATTATGTCTGAGAACACTTCCTGGTAAGTTTTGCTTTTTGCATAAATCTGGAGCCAGTCTATTACTTCTTTTCTTAGGGCGTTTCTTACCCTTCTGGAAACTCTTTTTCTGGTTATCAGGAAGGGTTTGAATCTTATTTGTGCGTCTTTGCATTCTGCGAGGAAAGATTCTTCTACGTAGCTTATTTTCCTTCTTAACATCCTTCTTATATAAAATGATAAGAGGGTTAACTTAACAGGATGAGCGATTGCTTTTCCCTTTTCCACTTTAATTTTAAGCAAAACTTCAATGCTCTTCCCCCTAAGCTGCCTTGTTAAATCCAGCTTTATGGTTTTGTTGTTAAGAGACTCAATATTATATGTAAGAGCTTCAGCAGAAGAATTGGTTAGAGGGACTTCTATTTCAAAAAATCTTTTTTTTAGTGCGGCCATTTTATTCTTTCTTTTCCTCCTTTGGTCCTAGCTGTACTTTTCCAGTCCTTTTGCCTTTTTTTTGCATGTGAGATTTCTTGCATACCGAGCAAGTATACATTGTATTTGTTTTTTTAGTTGTTTTTGTTTTTCTTTTCCATTTAGTTACTGCTGGTTTGCTTCCCCATTTTCCCAGATTCCCAAATCCTCTACCCTTGCCCCTCTTTTTTGCCCGCTCCATGCTTCCCCTTTTAAGCGCAGACCTTTTATGCCCTGAAGAGACCTGGCTAACTTTATGTTCAGTATGCTTTTTGCAAAACGGGCAGTACCTTTTAGTTTTTTTAGGTAATCTCATTGTAATAATAAGGTTTAATAAAGTGTAGAGAAAGAGGGGGTTTTTAAAGCTTATCCCAATGCAATTTGCAGAATTCCTTTAGATTTTGCTGACATTCGTCAAGCAAAGTTCTTTACTCCATTTGCAATTATGAAAGACATTTTAATAGCAGTGGAAGTTATTTTTGACAATCGTTTTTGTGATGCGGGGGGTTATCAGGTCCAGATATTCAGATTATTCAATTGAAAGAATTTATCCTGCTGTTTTATTAGTGATAAGGTTAAGGATTGGCTGGGGGATTATTGTATTGCCTGTTATGACTCTTAAGGCTGCCCAGGCGATTATAATTATTATAATTGCTATTATGAGCCTTTTTATGTTTACTTTCTTTTTTCTTTTTTCAAAAGAGTAGCCGCACTTCAGGCAGAATTTATCCTCTGCTTTCAGCTCTGCGCCGCATTGCGGGCAGTATTTTACCCCTTTTTTGATCTTATTTTTTTGCATTATAATATACACTTTTTATGTTTATAAATATTGGGGATGGCCCTGCAAGGGATCGAACCTTGGATCTCATCCAGTTTGATGTATTAGGATTTTCCTTACATCGTCAAAGATGCGTTCTGCCACTGAACTACAAGGCCATTGAAATAAGTAAGGAAGAGAGATTATAAATTTATTGCCTAAGATAATTATGCTGCCTAACACAAATTTTTATAAGGCTTTCTTCCCTAAAATAGTTATGGCAAAATTGAGCAGAGAAGCGAGGTTTGAGAATTCTGTAATTAGAAATATTAGAAGACTTGATCCAAATTATAGTCTTAAAAATTCAAGAGCATTGTGGGGATTTCCATATCAAGTAATAAGAGTGGGCTATCTTGAAGAAGATGACAATATAGCCCTTCGTTATCAGACTGTAGGTAAATCTGCAGATGGAGATTTTTTAGAAGGAAGAGCTACCCTTCAAGTTACCGAAGATTTTGCTAATGTGAGGAGACTAAGTGGGAGAAGAGGGATTGAAGATGCTGGTTGGGGTTTAGTTGCTTATGTAGATAGGGATAATCAGGTAAGATTTAATGTTGTGAATCTCCCTTTTCCTAGAAAAAAGTAAATAATTAAAAACTTTAAAGACTAGTTTTTTTATGCTAATTGAGAGAAAGTTGCCTTTAACAAGGATTGGTGAACTTGAACTTTCACTAAAATATAACATTATTTATTTGAGTGGTTCTCCAGAATCACGAGAATCGCATGTAAGTTGTCCTGAAGACTCTTTATTTTTGAGAAATTTGGATTTCCGTAACCTAGAAAACAACTCCTTGCTGCTGAAACTGTCTTTTGACGGTTTTATAGACCCTGGATTGTTTAATGGACTGGATTATGTTTGCTTTCATCCGGATATATGCCAGTTCATTCCTGAGTCTTCTGAACAAAAAACCCCTACTTATTTTAGTCTTATAAAGTTATCTCAATGGTTTAATATAAAAAATACAAAAAAAGGAAACTGCAGTAGCTGTTTTGCTTCTAAAAATTTAGGAGGTAAACCTTATTGTCCATTGGTAGATACTGATGATGGTTCAGGCATTACTTTTGGAATTTATTTTCCTTTGACAGATGAGGAATGCAGAGAATATGCCAATTTCTTAGATTCAGCTGGATTAATTCTTCCTATCGTAGGATTATCTCTTGTTTCTAATTGGTAATCTTTTTATTTTTTGTTGTAAAATATCTCCTGGAAAAAAATTGTATTTATATTCATGAAATAAAGGGATAACTTCAAATTCTTTTATTATGTCTTTAAATTTATCCCTAAAAGTTCTTGTTAAACTAAGCATTGCTTGTTTAGAATTTACTTCAAACTCTATTTCAAAATCCCATATTCCAGCAAGTTTGATTACGCCAACAACATTTACATTTGTTTTTAGATAGTTTATTATTTCGTTTTCTTTTTTTTCTGTGATATCTTGAACTTTTATTAATGCTTTGTATGTAGAATAAGGGGTATTTTCTAAATGAATTAGTGGCTTAAAACCCTGGATAAGCTGTGTTTTTTTCATGTTTTTAATCCTTAAAATAACCGTATTTGGGCTTAAATCTAATTTTTCTGCTACTCCTACAGCATTCATCCTTGCATTCTCAGAAATTAAACTTAATATTTCCAAGTCAGTTTTGTCTAAGTTTGCTAAGTTAAATTCCCTGCCAAAGTAAGGAGGTTCTTTATTTTCTCTAACCTTTTTAGTAAAGTAATCCCTGCCAAAATAGATGACTTCTACTGTAGTCAAAATATCATAATTTTGTATTTGTTTTGGAAATTTGTTTTTGAAATCTTTAAGGGTATTATCGTATTGCAGAATATTTTTTGCCATGAAATTAACTATCAAATCCCATTTTCCACCACACTC
>MFWN01000081.1:19540-29751 GCA_001786395.1 Candidatus Pacearchaeota archaeon RBG_13_36_9 | reverse complement strand
CCATAAAACAGTTGGTTGTTTCATTAAATAAGAAATAATCTCCTTGAATTTTTCCTCGCTAATGTCTGTCAGGCGGAGCATTGTCCTGTAATTAGTATAGCCCAGCTTTGTGAAATTTATTAACGTGTAAAAGCCACTCACTATCCCTCTTTTTTGTAAAGATTGTAGCCGATAACTTATAACCTGTTGCGAGCTCCTTAGTTTTTTTGCTATTTGAGATAAACTCTGTCTTGAATCATTTTCTAATTCTGCAATTAATTTCAAGTCAAAATTGTCTAATTTCTCCATATTTTGTATAATTTCAATTAAGTATTTAAATATTGCGTTTTTACAAAAAGTATTATTAAAAAGTTTTAAATATTTCAATTTGATACTACTATTAAATAAATAAAATACAGAGTAATGAAAATGAAAAACGAAACAAGAAAAGCGAAAAACTTAGAAAGAATTGCAAATTCAGCTTTTAGTAGGGGAGTTATGAAAATAGGGCATAAGAAAATTCCTTACTTAGTAGAAGGTATTTCAATTATTCCTGTTGAGAGGGAAAAGGAAGTAATGTCAGATGGTCCTCTCGGAGGAAAATACAAACAATCTTTAATATTGGGAGTTGGGGGTTTTGTTAGTAATACTTATTTAACAGAGATTATAAGAAAAGTAGAAGATAGCATAAAAATTCTACCCAGAGATACTTTAGAAGGTCTAAAAATGAGAAACGCTTCAGTAGATCTTTGGGAATGTTTATACAAGGTTACAAGGGTGTCCTCAGATCGCTTTGCTCCCCTTGAGGTAGAGATAACTTTAGACCGTTCCTGTATAGGGAGGGGGATTAGATTGCCAGACGAGGCAAAATATGTATTTTATGAAAGTTGCCTACTCGGAGTGCATAATGGATCTAATAGGCTTTCTTTTGATTATAAGGGCTATAAGTATAGACTTATAGACGAACTTCCCTTTGCAGGCACAGATTAAGATATTAAGATAGATTATTCAGAAAATATACCTCTTTTAATCTTCCAATTTCCTTTTCCTTTTACTTACTAACTAACTAAGTTACTTAGTAACTAAGAAAGGTTTATATACCTTCTAGCATATAAAAATACAAGAAAAAAGAGGAGCTGAAAAGAGCGTAAGATGAAAAAGTACCTGCTTTTAATAGAAGATGAAAAATTGTGGGAGAAGTTTAAGGCTTCTATAGAGAAAGACATCAATACAGAAATCATGTCGCTCATAAGAAAAATGGTTAAAAAAGATGATAAAGAGACTAAAAAAGATTAATGTTAAGAGCAAGAAGGCTGCAAGCCTGGCAATCTTCATAATAATTGCTATATTCTTAGTGGCAGCTATTATCTTGGTTTATGTGTTTAGAGGCAGCTTTACAATCTCTACAACTCCTAAAGAAGTAAGGCCTGTTTATGATTATTTCTCGAGCTGCATCGAGGAAGAGACCAGGATGGCTGCTCTTACAATAGGCTCCCAAGCCGGTTATCTTGAACTTCCTGAATTTGAGCCTGGAAGCGATTACATGCCCTTTTCCTCGCAACTGGACTTTATGGGGGCAGTTCCTTATTGGTATTATGTTTCAGGAAACGGAATAGTTAAGGAGCAGATACCGAGCAAGAAAAAAATGGAAGAGCAATTGAGGCTGTACCTTATAGAAAGAATAGACGAGTGCAGCTTTTCAGAGTTTGAGCAGAGCGGATTTACAGTAGATAAAGGGGACATTGATACTGCAGTAACAATAGAGGACACGAAAATAAACGTGGATGTAACAATGCCCTTAGCAGTTTCTTTTGAAGACAGCAGAGGAACAAAGAGCGAGCATAAGGTAGAGGTGGACTCAAAATTAGGAAAGTTTTATGGGCTTGCCAGCGAGATTTATAACAAGGAACAGGAAACTGAATTTTTAGAGAACTATGGGGTGGATATTTTAAGGCTTTATGCGCCAGTTGATGGAAGTGATCTTGGATGTGCCCCTAAAATCTGGTCCAAGGCAGCTGTAAGAGAGAATCTTACCCAGGCTCTTGAGGCAAATACCAGGGCAATAAAAATTAAGGGAGACTATTATAATTTAGGGAAAGAAGAAAACAAGTATTTTGTCCAGGATTTAGGCGAGAGAGTGGAAGAAGAGGTTAATTTTCTCTATCTGAGAAACTGGCCCATGAAATTTGAGGTGTGGCCGAGCGAAAGCAACATTTTAATGGCAGAGCCAGTTGGACTGCAGGAAGGGCTCGGCATTTTGGGATTTTGCTATGTGCCCTATCATTTTGTCTATGATTTTTCCTATCCTGTTTTAATACAGATTTATGATGGAGAGGAAATTTTCCAGTTTCCGGTAGCAGTTATAATTGATAAAAACACTCCCAGAAAGGCGCCAGATGTGGAAGGATTGCCGGAAGTTGTGCCAGAATTGTGTGAAAAGAAGCTTACTGAAATGAAAGTTTACACTTATAATACCCAATTAGACCCGGTTCCTGCTACTATAAAGTACAAATGTTTTGATACTAGCTGTTATGTTGGTGATAGCATAATAGAAGGGCAGGATGCTGTACTTACAGCAAGTTTCCCGCAGTGCGTTAATGGCTATATAATTGCAGAGGCAGAGGGATATAAGACAGCAAAACTTGTGCAGAGCACTGTAACTGTAGGAGAGGCAGTTGTAGTTTTGGATAAGAAATATAATCTGGAGCTTGAAGTAGCCAAAGAGGGGAGCAGCTTAAGTGAAGAATATGCCATTGTTACTTTCACAGAAAATTCAGGAGAGGAGGTTACAACTGTTGTTTATCCTGAGCAAAAAAACATAGAGATGACAGAAGGGGATTATGAGGTAAGAGTTTATGTTTATGCCAACTCTACTATTGCCCTTGCCGGAAGCAAGACAGAAAAGTGCATAGATGTTGCCAAGTCTGGAATTTCTGCAATGTTTGGGGCAACAGAGGAGAAGTGTTTTACTCTGGAGATTCCAGAGCAGGTGGTAAGCTTTGCTGTTTCAGGAGGAGGGACACAAAAATATTATGTCACAGAATCAGAGCTTGAGTCAGGCAGGCTCAGGATAGATGCCACAAATTTTGGAAAGCCGACTGAAGTAGAGGAATTGCAAGAAAATTACAATAAAATTCAGACTGAAAATTTAGATATACAATTCGGATAAGATGAAAAAAAATAAGAAACTAAGAGCAATGGAATTTGTTGCTTTGATTACTATAGCGTGGAGTGTGTTGCTTGTAAGTGCCCAGGTGGGAGTTTATACTCCTTCTACAACCGGAAATTACCAGACAATAGGCTCTTCTGTTAATGTTCAGTCTTATCAGCCAGGAACTTATAGCGTTGCTGGGTGGACTTCCCCTAGCGTTTACTGGTCAGATTTTGACAGTGACGTGTGCAGAAACAGGCAGGACTTTATTGTGCAGGTACTGCCTGGAGGATGCCAGCCTGCCGTTGTGAGAAGTGATTTGCTGGAAGAGCAGAATGCTCCTGTCTTCTGCAAAATAATGCTTATTCAGACAAATCCCTTGATAGATGTTTCAAGAGTCAAAACAATAAGATTTCTGGGAACTCCTCCAAAAGGGGTTGCAGGCGTAACTTATTTCCCTCCGAGATATAATTTAATGCAGAGGAATAATATTGCAGACACTCCGATTGATGATAATATAGGATATTTCGTTGTCAGCCTGAAAAGAACCCCTAACGAGAAGGACATGCCTGACTGGATTGAGGGGAATTTAACAGCTATAATCGACTATGATGTTGAGAGCGCCTTGGGAACAGGAAGGACTAATTTTTATGTTTCTGAAGTTCCAGAGGAAGACTGGCTGAGAGACTATAAGTTTTACAGCTTTTGGAACGGCAAGGGCTATCTGAAGACAGAATCAATTGAGCCAGACAGGGTAACTGTTTCTGTTTACAGGGATTTTGACACCAAAGAAGCCACGCTGACTCTCAAGAAAGGAGAAACAAGCGCCCCAATTTATCTTGGCGGGTTTTACTGCGCAGCTGGATTGAAGGTAACTTTAGAGAACATAGATGCTCCGGTTGAGACTGCATTATTGCAGATCGGAGATGACACAATTTGGGTATCCAATGGAGACAAGATTATGGATAATCAATGTACAGTTGGACAAATTAAGGTGAGTGATTCAGGAGGGAAAGTAAGCATAAGCTGCCCTGTAAGTAATGGGAAATTTGACCTGTCTTTGAGCTATGGAAAAGTCAATTTAGCTGTAGGTACAGAGCCTGAGGGGGAGTATAGCATTGGAAAGGAGATAGTTTCAGGGCAGAATATCTATCTTGCTTATTCTGGCACCTTAAAAAATGGGGAGGTTGCAAAGCCTGTTGCAGTTATTGTTTCAGACCCCTGGGTTAAGACAGCAACAGCATTCCAGGAAAGAGAGCTGTTTTCTGTTGTGGATAAGGTAGTTACAGATAAAAACAACAGAGGTTCAACTGATGATATATTAAAGGGAAAAATACAGACAGCGATTATTGCAGAGTATAATAGGAGAGTTGTGGAGAGCAAAAATGTAATTACAGCAGCCAATGTTTTAGTTTTAATTGGTGAAAAGACAGATGGACAGATTATGCCAATTAAATTAGATACTTCCTCTCCTACAGCTTATACAATAAAATTAGGTGAAGTAGAGAGCCTTAAGAACAAAGAATACAGCGAAGATGAGCCAGCTTATGTTTATTACCAGAAGGCAATCCAAAGCTATAAGGACCTGGCTGACTTTTATCCGCAGGAAAAAAGATTGGATGATGATTACTTTGAGCCTTATGCTGCAGAAGCTCTTTCTAAGGCTGCTATTCTTGCAGAGCTGTTCGGCAGGGTCGAAGAAAGAGAGGAATTTTATTCAAGGTTAAGGGCAGACTATCCTGACTCTTCCTGGACAAGTTTGACTCAGCAGAGAATAGACTCTCTTAAAAGATATGATACAAAAGAGTCAAGGGCAATTGTCAATTTAAGAGCTGGGAGTTATTTTGTCTCAGTTTTAGGATTCAAGAGGCCGACAAAAGACACTCTTGGAGTGGATTTAATGATAAATGGAGTGCAGGAAAGATTAGGAAAGGATGAGATATATCCGATAGGCAAGGCCGGAGAAACGAATTCTAGAATAACTGGGTGGGTTGAAGGGATACCTACTAAATCATTAAGCTTAGTTGCACTAAAGGGATTGGGATTCCCTATTGCCGGGACGGTTATAACTAAAGGCGGAACAGAATATTTAGTCTCATCTGTTACCGAGAAAAGTTCTGAAGCAATTACTGCGGACTCGACAAGTATGACCCATACTGTTAGCTCTCAAATTATTTACTATGACTCTAATGGTAATGAGATTCTTAAGGCGGACTCTAATTTAAATTTAGCTCAGGCGGGTGTAACTTGGATGAGAATTGCCGTGCTTCCGGGAGAAGATTTTTCAGTAGTTTCAGAAAAATACAAAACATATTTTGAAGGAACTCCTACAATTAACCCGGCATCAACTTCAACTGCCTCTACATCAGCAGGCGAGACACTACAAGTAACCAATATTGAAGATAATAAAGTTGAGCTGCTATATAACAAGCCTGCTGTTGGCACTGTTGCTGCAATAGTAAACAAAGAAGAGACTCTTGAGACAGACAAAAAAGAGGAGATTGTTTTAGGAGCAAATACTGTGAGATTGCTGAATATTGATGTTGAAAAACAGGCAAAGCTTGTTTTGGATTCTGAGGTAAGAGGGCCTAGAGCTTATACTAATTTTTCCTTTAAGATTGGGATTGAGAAACGGGGCATTAAACTCTCGCCTGAAAAAACAAAAGAGATGATGGAAAACATTGAAGAAAGCATTAAAAAATGGGAGGATATTAACGAGAAGCTTGGGAAAGTTGTCAAGGGATTAAAGGGAGCATGCTTTGCAACTTCTGCAATACTCACTGCAAAGAATCTTGTAACTGGATTTTCAGGAGAGGCAATGGCAAGAAACGAACTAATGACTATGTCAGGAGGATGGAACGATTATTGCGAGAAAATGGTTAATGAAGGAAGATATTATAACATTCAGGCATGCCTTCTTGATAAAAATCCTGAGGTAGAAGGAGACGTAGCTGCATATGCCAAATGCATTCAAAATACCAATGATAAACTGGGGCAGGCAAGAAGCGGAATTACTGAAAGAACAGATATTTTGGATATTGAGGGGTATGTAAAAGACAGGCAGCTTATGGAGAGCAATTTCAGGAGCTCCATTAACTGCCAGTTACAAAACGGGCAAAGCTGCGATAACCTGGGCTTTGATGCTACAAAGGAGATTTACACATTAAACTGTGCCAGAAGTGGAAGTATAAGTACTGAGATGAGTGATGCAGTTTTTGATAAATTGAACAGGACAGAGACAGAAGCTCTTGCCAGGTACAATGAGGAAAAAGCAAGAGCAGATGCAGCAAAAAACATACAGGCTCTTGGCATGAAAATGACTTATCTGGATGGAGACAGCACAACAAGGGCGAATCTTTACCAGGTAAAAAGTGGAGACACAATTAATACCAAGAACAAATCAATTACATCAGGAACTATGCTTGTTGCAACAACTGTGCCTCCTAACTTTAAAAAGGAAGGTACGGGGGGGTATGATATAGGGGATTTAGGCGGACAGCCTGTTTTGATAGAGGTAAAAGACCCAGAGAGCGATGGAGTTTATACTAGAGATGCAAGCACAAAAATGTATGACAGAAATGGCAATGCAATTTCTGCCGAGTCTCCTGTTGGCAAGGCAGTAATATCCTACCTGTCTCAGAACAGGGCAAATAGGTTTGTCAAGACAGACGCAAAAGCATACGAGAACAAAATAAAAAATCCTGAAAAATTAACTGTAAAATATTTTGAGAGGGCTCCTTACAAAGGGCTGCCTGCTGAAGTTCCGTTTGATGTGCAGAATGGGTGGTATGCTGAGATGGAATATGTTTTATCTGGATTTGGAAAGCCCTATGATGAGTCAGGGAAAATTGCTAACTTTTACATCTGCAATGTTGGGCCTAACGGGAACATTGAATTTAAGAGAAATGCAGATGATATATGCAGGTATTATAATGGCATAAGCGATGAGCTTGGATTCCCTGGATTAGATGCAACCCAGTCAAGGAGCCTTGTTGCCATGGCAAAGAACTCAGTTGTAGAAGCTTCCAAATATTATGGCAAGAAAGAGGCTTATATTAACGGGCAGAAGTATGGAACTGGAATTTCTTTTTCAGGCAGCGGAGGAAAATGCACAGACTTTATGTCTCCTAAGGACTGTAATATCATGTTCAATGTATGTGACCCTGTGATATGCCCTGCATCAAGATGTGATTTAGGCGGCACATTCCCTGTAGATAATGTAATCCAGACAGGGATTATAGGAAGCCTGGTTTTATGCCTGCCTAATTTGAAAGAGGGAATTTATATTCCTGTCTGCTTATCTGGAGTTCATGCAGGAATTGAAGGATATCTGAGCATTTTGAAATCGCACAGAGACTGTTTAAATGAGAGCTTGACAACAGGAAAAACAATAGGGATATGTGATGAGATACAAAGCATTTACTTATGCGAGTTTTTCTGGAGGCAGATGGTTCCGTTTTTTGATGTAATTGTTCCAAGGCTGGTAGAGAGCTTCATGGGGCAGGGAGCAAGAGGTGGGGGAGAGTATTTAACAGCGCAGAGCGCCTGGGATAACACTCAGAAGTCCATTGATTATTTCACTAATGAGTATTCTGTAAATTCTATGAAAGCTTTCCAGATGCGCTCAACAGAAGAGGCTGGAACCGAGATGTGCAAGTCTTTTATATCAACAAGATATCCTACAGACCTAGATTTATTGACAGAGCCAGACTCTCCTGTGCAGTATCACGCCTGGTTTGACGAGAATATTCTGACAACTGCAACGCCTTATCCAACTTCCCACTATAAAGTCTATTATCACATTTATGCTGGAAAAGACCGGGGAGCTTATTATACTGTTTATCTTAAAGACATTTCTCAGGAGTTTGCAACCAGATATACTTACCAGTCAACTTACTACATTGTCCCTTATGCACAGGGCTATATTCCAGCAGGCGAAACAGTGGATGAGGCAAAGGATTTCACAGCTCCTTCTGGATACAAGCAGTTATGCATAAAGATCAACGGGCAGGACGAGTGCGGGTTTGGGAAAGTATCCACTTCTTTTGCTGTGGATTATATCTCAGACAAGTATGCTGCAGAGCAGGCGCAGCAGGACATAACTACAAGCAAAGAGTGTGTTGCAGGCACTCCTTCTTTGTACAGCCTTGCGCAGCCAAACGTGCAGGCAGGAGCAGAGGAGGTTGTTGAGCCTGAATTGTACAACCAGGGAATTGTCAGAGTGTGTTCTACTTATAATCCAGGAAGGCAGGTTAATGCAAAAGGGGAGTACGACACAACGAATTCTACTTTCGACAGGTGGAAAGATGTTGGATACTGCGATGACAAGACTCTAAGATGCTGGCTGGATACAGAGTCTGTTAAAGATGTAATAAAGAATAAGGAGCTGGAGAGCCAGGTACTTGATAGTGTTGATACAAGCAAGATAGGCAGCATGGATTCTTTGACTTATGAAGGCTCAAAGGAAACAAGTTCTACAGGAGATGCGCTTATTGCAAGCACAGTTAAAGGGATACCAGAGTTAAAAGCAGATGCCACAGCAGACGAGAAAGCAGCAAAAATAACAGCTACAGATGCTGCAATAAAGGAAACAGAGGATAAATTCAAGGAGCTTTCAGAATTAGGCACAAGCAATTCTTACAAAGCAAGAGGGCTGTTGCTGTTAGGAGAGCTATACAGGCAAGTGGCTGAGAAATTAAAAGGAGAAGAACCAAAGGCAAGCAATCCTACTCCAGAGAGCCAGACAGTTGAAGTTAAACAAGCAGATAGCAATTATCAAATTGGAGCAAAGGTTACTGGAAAAGATGGAAAGGTATGGGTAAAGGATTATGATAATCTTTGGAGAAGAGTTGAAGATGGACAAACAGCCACTTTTGAACAACTAATGCCTGTAACTTCATTTGTAGATTCTGCAGCAAGTTCAAGTGGAACTACAACTACTGGAACCAGTACTGCTGTAACTGGTGCGGATAAACTAACAATAAAAGAAGAAGATTGGATTAAAGGGCCTGTTGAAGGTGTTGTTTTTGAGCATGAAAAAATGTATAATTTTTATTTTAAGTATGAAGGTTCTTCTTGGAAAGTTGCTGATGGGGCAAATTGGATTGGGGCGGATAAAAAATTCGCTAATTTGGTATTCGTAGAGTTTCAGGATTTGCATTTAGGCGCTGCTAAACAAGTAGCAATTGGAGGGTATGATGGATTTCTCAGAGATTTTTCTGGTGTAAAGGATAATTATAAAGAAGGATTAAAAAAAATAGTAACTTATTCATTTGAGAATACCAAAAAGATTAATGTTTATTACAAGAATGGAAGACTCTTGAGCAGCTATTCTGGCAGGGAAGCATTAAAAGGACTTTTTGATAAAATTAATTCTGCTTGATTTTTTTAATCAAAATCTATTTAAAACATTATTTCTTTAGTAGCTTATGGCAATGTCAATAAAGATGGTGGTAGTTATCACTCTTAGCGTTATTATGATTATTTCTGGAAGTGTTTTTGTCTGGAAAGTTGTTGAGATGAGGAATGTTGTAAGCGCTGTGCCTATGCCTGGCAAGGTTGGAAATATAAATGTGGAAGTTATGCCAGAATCTTCTCAGTTAGGCACTTTATTTTTTGTAAGGGCAAGATATCTTGAGAAAAGAGAGCAGCAGGAATTGAGGCTAAATGTGGAAAAAGGAGACTATGCAGGCGAGATAAATGTTTATGACGATGGGAATCACTTTGATGGAGAGCCTAGCGATGGCATTTATGGCGGCTATTTTGACTCAAAAGACAAGCAGGCAGGGAGGTACGAGGTCAAGGCAGAGGGCATTCAGGATTTTCTTGCCAGTTTTCTTGTTAATGAGCCGGGATGCGAGCTTATTTTGGGAGAGTACAACGGAAAACAGATTAATTTTGTTTTTCTCCCATACGGTTACATCCACTATGAGGATTTTAAGGAAGATGCCAAAAAATTAATCAGTGGAGGGGGTTCTCTTTTGAGTCTAGAGCCTTTTAAGTCCAATAAAGATAAGTTCGCTTTTTTTATTGTCAATACAACTGAGAATCTGGAATGCGAAATTGGATGCAAAAATGTTTC
>MFWN01000081.1:19325-19515 GCA_001786395.1 Candidatus Pacearchaeota archaeon RBG_13_36_9 | reverse complement strand
AAAGTTATGGAGGAGGCGGCAAGGTGCGATTATGATAATGTTGTTGTTTTAGTCAACAGCAAGAAAGAGTGCGGTTCAGCAAGTTATTATGCCAAGATATGCAGCGATAACTCTTATGCCAACCTTGTTTTAATGCACGAACTAGGCCACAGCTTCGGGGACTTGGCAGACGAGTATGTTTACGCTGATT
>MFWN01000081.1:18942-19092 GCA_001786395.1 Candidatus Pacearchaeota archaeon RBG_13_36_9 | reverse complement strand
GAGACCAGCCACAAGAGTTATTTTATCAATCTTAAGTATCGCAACGGGGATATTTCTTTTGACAGTATTCTCCTTAAGCCTATAATGTCGTGGCAAGACTTCAGGAAATCAGGCTACAGCATAGAAATCACTGGAGCAAACGGAAAAATA
>MFWN01000081.1:15254-18509 GCA_001786395.1 Candidatus Pacearchaeota archaeon RBG_13_36_9 | reverse complement strand
GCCCGTTTGACCGCTCCGGCATCCCCGCATGAAAACTTGAGGAAAACTGCATATAAAAAATTAACTATCTCTTATATTTTATTAAAAAAGCAGAAACCCTTTCAATATAATGCCTTTGTAAATTTGGATTTCTTTTTTTCCATATTTGTGAGGGATGGATTGAAACTAATACTGGTGTTTCATTGTAGGTTAACTCTCCATTTGCTTGCGTTATGGGAGTTGTTTTTGCCTGTTCTGGGAAAATATGCATATAAGGCTCGTTTCCGAAGATGACAATGCCATTTGGCTGAAAATCTTCTACCTGCTGCTGAAACTGGATTAGACAATTTTCATATTCCTGCTTAGTTGGATGCCTGTCTTTTGGAAGAAGGCATTTGAAGAAATTAGTTAGGTAAATGTCTTGAAACTCCAGACCTGCTGCTTTTAGCATTCTATCCAGAGTACTGCCTGTTGCAGAATGTTTTAAAGCTCCCCAATATCCTTCAAGATACTCTTCAATTCTTCTGTCTGCCCTGTGGGGGAGCATTAACAGCTTGGTTTTATCTGCTCTTTCTCCTTTTAAGCCATAATGGAAATTAGTTGCTTGTTCGCAGCGGCTGCATTTATTCATTAACAAAATCCAGAAACGCTGTTAAAAAATATTATTGTTATTGAAAATGCATATTTGGCTTTTAATCTTTCAAGAAACCCTCTTTGTTGGTTACAAGCCTTTTTCCGTGGCTTACTATTGCTATCCTCTTCAATACCCTTGGGAAATTATTCTTAAGGCCCACTGCCATTATTTGGCCTATTGATTATTATTTCTTAATGCAACAAAATTTATATACCTCTTATTTTATAGTTTAGGATGCCAAAATACACTGCTAGATTTACTATTGATGGTGCTGTTTCACATGGCTTTGGCCTTAAAGAGCCGCATACCTATGAAGGGAGCACTGAAATTGATGCGAAAGATGATTTAAGGGCTTATAAATCAGCTATTTACAAGGCAGCTATCATGGCAGCCGCTGGTTTAAGTAATCCTGATACAGGCAATACTAAAGTTACCCTGTTTCGCCTTGAAAGTGAATCAGGAGCAGTAAACCTTGAGGGTAAAACAGTTAGAGTAAGTTGCGACGAGTTTAGTCACATTAGAATGCTTGCAGATCTTAAATTAGTAACAAAGTTTAAGAAAGGAATAAAAAAAAGATTAGCTTCTGTAGCTTAATTAAGTGTTATTCTTATAAAAATTTAAACAAAAAATACAAAATAAAAAAGTAAAAAACGAAAGAAGAATTATTTCTTTTTTTTGCCCTTGGAGATTCTGGATTCAGCTTCTTTTATCTTGATTTTTTCTTCCAGCTCCAGCTTTTCAAGGAGCTCTTTGTACCTATTCCTGATTGTGACTTCTGTTATGCCTGCAACATCTGCAACTTCCCTCTGGGTTTTTTTCTCGTTGTTTAAAAGGGCTGCCACGTATAACGCAGCTGCAGCTATTCCTGCCGGGCCTCTTCCTGAAGTTAGTTCAGAAGTCTCTGCTTTTTTTAGTATCTTAAGAGCGTCGTTCAGCGTTTTTGGGCTTAGATGCAAGATAGAGCCAAATCTGCTTATGTAGTCTTTTGGCGATGAAGGGGTAACTTTGATTCCGAGCTTCCTTATTATAAACCTGTAAGTTCTTCCTATCTCTTTCCTCTCTACATCAGAGGCATTGGAAATCTCATCGAGAGTCCTTGGTATATCGTAGCTTCTGCATGCAGAATAGATGCATGCTGCTATTACAGATTCCATGCTTCTTCCCCTTACCAGGCCCCTCTGCAGGACAAAATTATAGATTCTGGCTGCTTCGTCTCTCACAACTGTAGGCAGGTTTAAGAAACTAGCTACTCTTCTTAGCTCTGCCATTGCCAGCCTTAGATTTCTTTCTATCGAAGTAGAAACCCTTTCCTGCCATTTTTTTAGCCTTAAAAACTTCCTGGTTGCTCCGCCTTCTAGCTTGTAGATATCTGAAATCTCTCCTACGTTGGTAGTGAGGCCCTTGTCAAATTTTTGTATGCTCAAGGGCGCGCCGCCTCTTCCTTTTTTCTCGCCTGAATCGGATTTTCCGTACATCTCCTGGCCAGTATCAACCATTTTTTCTTCTACTACTAAGCCGCAGTTACTGCAGATAACTTCTCCTCTTTGTTCATCATAAGTAAGATTTATAGAATCACATTCGGGACATCTTTTTATAAAAGTCATTTTGGTTAGTGGATAAATTTATAAATCTTATGGTGGCGCAAGGTTTATAAACCTTTCTACTACTTGAGTTTATAAATCTTTTGGTAGGTTTTAGAGAAGATTAGGCTGGCAGGTTAGAAATCCATCATGAATCTTAGCTCTTCTAAATAGTGCTTTTGCACTTTCCAGATGATGTGCCCTTATTTTTATTGGATTCATTTCAGAATCAGTATTTTTATTCTTGTAAAAGAACTGCCTCAACTTTGCCTTCTTGGCTTGGGCGGTTGGTTATTTTTGCTTTTCCCAGTTCGGTGTTTATAATTGCGCCTTTGACCAGAATGTTTTGCCTGGCTAAGAAACGGTTAGAAGGAGTTTCAATTACAGTGATTATTTTTGCCTTTCTTGTTTTTTTTGTTTTTTTGTCCATTAGGTTGGCAGTATCTGCTGAAAGAAGAACAGTTTTCTTTTCTCCCCCCCTTACCCTTATCTTCTTTTTCTTTGTTTCTTTTAGCTTTACAGTTCTCACTTTTCCAACTTTTTCGTAGTGTTTCTTCTTTCTTTGCTGTTTATACTTTCCACCAGATATCTTTCTTCCTTTGTCCATGGCAAATTTCATGAAAAATCATATATAAATCTTTGCTTTTTGTTAAGTCGATTTGACAACTTACCATACCACTCTGCTTTACTATTCTTCAATTAAGCCTTCTACAAAAGCTGCACCTGTTCGCTTTTTCCGAAGATGATACTACTTTCCCGATATTATCCCCATAAGCATTTCTAATTTTTTATAAAGGTTGTTGAGCATGAGGAAACAACCTGCGTGCCTCTAATCTTAGAATATAAAGTTTATTTTACACTTTTCCTTAGGAAAAGCATATTTTCCAAAAGAGAAAACTTTAAAAAGTATTCTACCACAAAACTAATATGGTTAACGGTATTGAGAGGCCTCTTGACCTTTTGAATAGCTCAAAGGGAAAAGAAGTCTTGGTACAATTGAAGAATGACAGACAATTAGTGGGGACGCTATTGGCTTTTGATATCCATATAAACATTGTTATG
>MFWN01000081.1:14630-15237 GCA_001786395.1 Candidatus Pacearchaeota archaeon RBG_13_36_9 | reverse complement strand
GCAGGCTGGAGAGGTAAAAAGAAATATTGGACTTACTTTTTTGAGAGGAGACACAATAATCTTTATTTCGCCGGCATCAACAGCAGCAACTGAGAAAAAAGGAAAATCAGAAAAACAATAAGTTCTTCTTTAATCCTTAAGCTAGTATTTTGCTGATTTCTCTACTTTGAATTGCTTTGCTAGTGTTTTGTATATTTCTGAAAATGTCAGAATTCCACTCATGGAATTCTGAGATGCTCAAAAACTACAGATTAACTAAACCTGCTATAAGCTCAAGAATATGTAGTTTTTGACATAATGTTTCCAAGAGATAAAACCTTAAAAAGCGAAGTATTTTTAAAGTGGTAACATGGCTGAGCAAGAAATAACTAGAAGAGGTTTTTTCAGAGCGGTTGCTGAAGCTGCAGCAGCAGGTTTGACTGCACTCACAGTGGCTGAAACTGCTAATGCTTCATCTTTAAAAGGCTCTAGCGATTCAAGCGAGGGACTTAAATCTCGATCAGATATTCAAGTAAAAGGAGAGCCTTGTGCAAATTATGGCAAGTTTGAACACGGTGCATGTTATGGAACTGGGGTGTGCGATAAAGGCTGTGTTTTTTACGAAAAA
>MFWN01000081.1:11727-14543 GCA_001786395.1 Candidatus Pacearchaeota archaeon RBG_13_36_9 | reverse complement strand
GATAGAAGATATTGGACAAATCCAGACCCGGTTGTAAGAGTAGCTTAATTAAACTTCTACTTTCATTAAGTCTTCTGCAAGTTCGGTGTTCCTGAATATTTTTCTTGCCTCTTCAAGAAGAATTTTTTCGTTGCTTTGGTATCTTTGGCTTATATGAGTCAAAATTAATTTTTTACACCTTGCTTTTTTGGCTATTTGAGCCGCTTGCCCTGCTGTCAAGTGCTTATATTCTTTTGCAAGTTCTTTATCATCGTTCGAGTAAGTAGCTTCTGCAATCAGCAAGTCAGCATTTTCTGCGGCCTTATAGCAGTTTTCTGTAAGTTCTGTGTCAAGTATTATGGTTATTTTTTTGCCTTTCTCCTTGTAAGTTACATCTTCTGATTTTATTGTTTTTCCGTTGAATTTTATATCTTTTCCTTTTTGTAACTCTCCTATTAAAGGAGAGCCGGGGATTTTTAATTTTTCAAGTTTTTTCTTGTCGATCCTTATCTTATCTTTTTCTACAAAAGAGTAGGCATTGCAGGGAACTCCGTGCTGCAGCGGAAATGCTTCTATATAGAAATCATTTGTTTCAAGAAATTTTCCCTGAACTTCATTGACATTTGCTTCAAATTTAAGGACAGGAATAAATGGGTATATTAGCATCTTTGTAAATATTTTTGTTTTTGCAGGGCCATAAATATCCAGCTTTCTGTTATAGTTGCTAAGTGCAAGAGTCTGAAATAATCCTGGTAATCCGAGAACATGGTCTCCGTGCCAGTGAGTTATGAGCAGCTTGGTTATTTTGCATGGATTTAGCCTGGCTTTTCTGAACTGGCGCTGGGTGCCTTCTCCGCAGTCTATCAGGAGAGTTTCTTCTTTGTAGCTTAGCAGCACGGCTGTATGATTCCTTTTGGCAGTTGGAATCGCCTGGCTCGTTCCCAGAAAAACTAGGGGTATTTTCATAGAAACTAGTGGTGAATAAGGTTTAAATTCTTTTGCAGAGCAAAAACTCTTTTAGCTTATCATCTCTCTGATACGGGGGAGTGCAAGTATCAGAATTACAATCAGCAGTGCAATGATTATTAATAAAGCTGTCCAGAATATATTCGTGCTGGTTTTTCTCTCTATAGAAATGTTTTCATTTTCTTCTGGAATATACTCTTCGAAGTTTTCTACTGTGGAATTTATTAATGGCAGCTCTAGGAGATTAAGATTCTCTAGTGGAGTAGCCATCGCGCATTCATAGCATCCTATCATCGGGCATGTGCCATTAAATTCCTGCACATTGCAGTTCCTTGCAGCGTTTAACCAGCCTTTTTCGTACTCATCATTTTTAGAGCTCATTTGAATAAAGCTATTTCCGCATCCAGCCGGCTTAAAATAGAGAAGGTTGCCTATGCGAGAGGCGTTTGAAATCTCTTTTATATCATTGAGGGACAAACCATAAATTATATTGTTGGTTGCCAGCAACTTTAGTGCAAGTGAGGTAAGTTCTTCGGATTCTGGATATTTGTCCATAAATTTAAGGCTTAGCGAGTAGGTTTCTGATTTATTGCTTTCTTTGGACTTCCTGGCTATTATCAGTATTTCATGCTTTGCATGTAATACCTTAAAGTTTATCTCTTTGTACTCTGGCTCCCCTATGTTATTGGAGACTGTTACACAGCTTTTTTCGCTGCAATATTTTTCAAGAGCAGCCATATCTATTCCAGAACCATTAGGAAAGACTATCGCTATTTGGTCATTGTTGTTTATTATGCAGGCAGAAGCAGTTTCAAAAGTTAGCACTAAAACCAGCAGGCCTAAAAAACTTGGAGTCCCTCTTTTCATTCTTCTTATAATCCTCTTATATTTATAAACTTATTCGCGGATAAAACGAATATTTAAAAATGATGTTCTGTTAATTATTTCAATGGGCCCGTAGCTCAGCCTGGATAGAGCACTAGCCTTCTACAAGGAAGCTTAAAGAAAGCTAGGGGTCGCAGGTTCAAATCCTGTCGGGCCCGTTTTCAATATAAGTATTTTGTTGCATAAATCTTTAAATATCTCAATTTTTTTGTTGAAGTATGGCTGGAAAATACTCTGTTGTATTAAACGGAAGGAAGCGAGAGATTAATGCAAAGCTTCCCGATTGTAAGGGTGCAGATTATAGTGTTGATGTTACAGAATTCCCAGGCGCTTATGAAAATATAAGAGGATATGAGAATGGATTAGTTAAATGTTTGAGGGAGACTGGATTAGAATCCACTGGAAATGCAATATTTTCTTGTTCTCCGATGGAAGATATTTATTATTTTGTGTACGCTAAAGATTCTGGAATAGATGAGCACGGAAAACAGCAGGTATTTATCTTATTGAAAAAAGGCGAGGTTTCTCTTCATTTTTGCCCAGAAATAACTGAAAGAAGAGACGAAGCAGAGTTATTGGCAAATGCCTGTGTTATTTTAAGCCGCGTAGTTGAGTCTGTTGAGAGCGAAGAGATCTATCGCTCTAAGTAACAATTTCTATGTCTAGTTTTTCTATTCCTTCGATGATTCTCTTAGTTATCCTTGCGACGATATTATTGTTAATGTCGTAGAGCTCCAGGTATTTTCCGTCTTCAATAGAAGTTTTTTCCAGGTTTACCGGGCTTTTTATATCGCAGCTTTCTGAGTACACGAAATCAGACATGCATCCCAGGTAGTCTTTGCACAGCCTTGCTTTTGTCCCATGGGTAACTTTTTTCGAGGACATGCTGCTCAGATTATAATCCACCTCGCATTCTGACCAGCTTTCACAGATAAAGGTGGGTATGCAGTCTTCTTCTTTTATCTTTACAGTATACTCTCCCAGGT
>MFWN01000081.1:11463-11705 GCA_001786395.1 Candidatus Pacearchaeota archaeon RBG_13_36_9 | reverse complement strand
TTCTTCGTTTAGTGCAGTGCCTCCCGGAGTCCAGGAATAAAGAGAAAATCCTTTCTGGTTGTTTAACTCAAGTATATTTTCAATGTTTTCCATTTTCAGCTCATCTATTTTTCCTATGCTGAATATGGATTCGCGGGTGTACCTTCCATTTTGCCACTGTATGAGCGGATTGAGGATTACAGAAGTGTTTTTAATTTCCCCCAAAGCCTGCACATTTTTCTTATAGACAAAATCCCCCACAT
>MFWN01000081.1:11126-11361 GCA_001786395.1 Candidatus Pacearchaeota archaeon RBG_13_36_9 | reverse complement strand
CAATCCTGTAAACTTTGTTTATTATATAGAGAAGCAGAATTAGTGCCAGCATCAATAAGCTATACCTAGACTTTTGAATGGGAGGGGTTGGTTTTCCTGGTTCGCACATCCAGGGGCAGGGCCCTCCACAGTCCACCCCTTCTTCTCCCTGATTTTGTATCCCGTCGGAGCAGGTAGGGCAGGGATCGCAAGGTCCTCCGCAGTCTATCAGGAGTTCACACTCTCCATGATGGCA
>MFWN01000081.1:9507-11004 GCA_001786395.1 Candidatus Pacearchaeota archaeon RBG_13_36_9 | reverse complement strand
AGGTGAACTCATCCAGCCCAAATTTCGAGCAGTTTTCTTTGACTTTCCTATAGTCTTCTCCAGATAGATTTCCTCTTTCTAGGTCTGCTCTTAGATTAGAACAAGTTCCCCATTCTCCACAAGCCCATTTTTGAATGCAGTATTCTTTAGTTCCGCCTCCTCCCTCTTCTTCGGCGCATTTCTGTTCAGTTACAGTTATGTTCCACTGGCGTGTGTCTTGGAGAAGACCGTCTGTTACAACAACAATTACCTTATAGATTCCTGAAACTTCACAAGGGAATTTGTACCTGAATTGGTCTAAAAAAGAGCCTGAGTCGCGCTCCTGCAGCACATTGTCAACATACCAGTAGGCGTCGGGGATTGTTCCGTCAGGGTCGTAGGTTGTAACATTGAAATCAAGAAACAGTTCGCTTCTGGTGGTGAAGTTAAGTTCAAGCGGAAGATGGGAGGTTATGTTAGGAGGCCTGTTGTCGTTGGTTATTGTCAGGCTGAAGTTTATGCAAGTTGAGAGGTTAAGTCCAGTCTCGTTGCACAGGCTGGAATTTGTATGCGGCCTTTGGAGACCTAGGTCGGTAGTGCATACAGTTATGTTGTTAACGCTGGAATTAGTGGTGTTGGAAGTATAATTGACTATTCCATCCTGGCTTATGTTAAACAAGTGCTCTCCTGAAAAATTTATGCTCCAGGTGAGATTTCCAGATGTAAAATCTCCGTCTTCCACGTCATCTGCCTTGAACTCATAGTAAAATGTGGAATTTTCTCCCCGGCTGTAGATTGTCTGAACTCCCGGATCGGTGGTAAGATTGGGGGGGGTGTTTACTTCAATTACTGTGAAGAATACTGTTTTTAGGTCAAGATAGGTGCCGTCCCATGCAAGGACATTTTTCCTGTAGGTATAGTAGCCGTTATTTATCCCACCAACCATTGCTTTTGTCAGAAGATCTGAGAATATTTCATAAGCCCAGGTAGTATAATTTACCCTGTAGCTGAAGTTAGAGTTGTTGTTTATAAAAAATACAGTGTGCGGCCCAAGTTCCACTGTCAAATATTCCTCGTCAAAATCAGTTATATTGAAGAAATAGGACAATGAGGAATTCTGGCAGGCGTATATATTGGTGGGTATTGAAATCCTTGGCGCGCTTTTATTCACGTTAACAAAGAATTCCACGCTGGCATTGACAGTGTAGCCAGTTGAGTTGTCAGCGTAGACTATCATTTTGTTCTCCCACCTGGCTGCTGTAAAGTTGGTATCTGGCCAGAAAGTCTGGTTAGTAGCCACTGTTGCGTTGTGCCTTAAATCATAGAGGTTATACCACCATCTGTTAACTTCAAAGTTAGAGGTTGTGCTGAGATTAATTACAAGAGGGGCATAAGAAGAAAAATTGTAGGTTATATTGGCAGGGGAGATTATTGTGATGTTTGGAACAAGCGGGATGAGCGTTATGTTGAGGTGAAAAGAGGTGGTTGTTGCTTTTCCGCTAACGCTCTCGCCAGTTA
>MFWN01000081.1:9204-9455 GCA_001786395.1 Candidatus Pacearchaeota archaeon RBG_13_36_9 | reverse complement strand
CTGAATAGCTTGTATGCTTGAGATAAACGCAACCAATAAAGCAAAAGCTATTATTAGCATACCTACTTTTTTCATTAATAAGAAAGAAGAAACAGCTATTTAAAACTTGTCAAATATCCAGGATTCTTAGTCTATATATGCTTTTTTCTTTTCTTTATTACGATAATTAGTACAATCACTATTGTGATTATTGCCAGCGCGATAAATATCAACACTTCAGTAACTGGAGTTTCTTCTGCAAGTTCTGGAGT
>MFWN01000081.1:1564-9086 GCA_001786395.1 Candidatus Pacearchaeota archaeon RBG_13_36_9 | reverse complement strand
TACATGTCTCCTATTTGTGCATCTAGAGGCACTGTGAATGAAAGATTCACCTGAACCGGCACCCGATAGGGAACAGTGAAAGTATTGGTGTTGTCAGTCAGCCTGGCTATTTCCACTTTCTGAGCCATTTCTGCCGCTGCAGTTATGGTGTTGGGGTCATTATTGTTCTGGAGAGTAACATATATGTCGCGTGTCTGGCCTGGATACATCTGGAGAGGCCTGTCAAAGACGTAGGAAGTGCCGAATGCAGAGACTAGGCTCCCGAATAAAGCTGCCACTAGCAAAATTCCTGTTATCAAAATTATTTTATTTTTTTTCATGTCTAAAACGAAAAACCTTATTTAGTTCCTGTGCTGGAATGCCCTGGTTTTTCGTTTTCGAGCATCCCAAAGTCTCAAGAATCTTTTGATTCTTGATGACTCTCAGAAACCCTAGGTTTCTGAAGTCGCAACTTTAGGGCGACTTTCTGATTTTATTATGGTAATATGCTTGCTACCCATGCTCCGTCTGTAGCTGTTGAATAAGCTTGTGTTGTTAGATTGGAAGCTATGTAGATCAGGCAAAAATAGAGATTTTCTTGCCCGCTATATCCGTCATTTATTGTGAAATTCCCTTTGGTTAAATTGGCTACCATAATTTGCGCATAAGCTTCGTTTCTCATTCTAGCTGTGTCGTTGCACTCTGCTGGAGGACTTCCGCCTGTATTCCAGTGAACTGAGAAATTAGTCGAAAGTATTGCTTCAAGATTGTCTGTTTCACCTCTAAGGTGAGTGGCATTTATTGTTATATTTGATGAAATGTAATTTCCGCTGTTATTTAATAGTAAAGGGTCGTTATTAGATGTAGAGTTCCATGCGCCAGGAGAGACTCCTGACCATGTCAAAAGAGCAGGGCCTCCCTGAACTGACTGCTGCTCTCCTACTCCCTGCACCTGGGTTGTGTTTGTCACTCCGTTAGAAGCATTGTCTTTTATATAAGCATTTATGTTCCAGGTGCCATTTACATCCCACCACCACATTGTTACGTTGCAGGTAAAATTAGCATAATCCCCATCATAATCAGTAGTTTTGCAGCTGGCATTTGTTCTTGTGTCTTCGTTTGTGTAGCTGAGGTTAACCAACGCACTGCTTAGATTGAGGTTTTCCACTCCCGCCGGAATGTATACAGAAAAATTAATAATAACCTCACTTGAGAAGGGAGCTTCATTTATTGTTACTCCGAGGGGGGTTTGGTTGTAGACAGTTATTATTTGCGGGCCGCCTACTGTTATATTCAGGTCAAACGGAACTGTTGTTGCTTTTCCTGTTATTGTTTCTTTAATCCAGCCAAACATTCCTGCTGATACGAACGAGAGAAATAAAATTCCCATTATTCCGCAAATCAACATAACCACTTTTATCTTGCCCTCTCTTTTCATCTTTATTTAAATCAGACCTCCTTTTTAAAGTTTTCTCGACTAACTGAACTTAATTTTAAAGTAGGCATAGGGTTTTTCTGACTGGTAGGTTCCGCTTAAGTCAGGAAGTTTTATTGTTCCTGCTCCGTTCTCTTCTTCAATCAGTTTTCTTATGTCATATTCAGGGTAGCTTTCAGAGGTATTTTCAGGATTGTATTGCTGGAGGGTCAGTGTTTGGGAGCCAAAATTATAGCCTTCCAGGGGCATTGATAGCCTTAATTCATTGGGCGAATTTATTGTTATGTCTCTTCCAGACTGGGAAACGAGGCTTAATTCAAGATACACTTCAGTTGTGCTTTCAGCTGGGCGGATGTCTGCGTCCAGTTCGTAGCTTTCCACTTTAGAGATTATTTTTGATGCAATTCCTGAAGGGTCAAACATTGCATAATACCGGCTGTCGTAAGAATCAGTCCCTTCGGATGCTCCAGGATAATGAGCTAGCCCCAGGCTGCTGCTGGTATATCCCCTGCTTATTAAGTTATCAATTTCCAGGGAGCCCTTTACATCTTCGCTCTGTGCAGATATAATGCCTGCATCTTCTCCCCCTCCTCCGCTTACTCCTCCTACATCTCCGCTTACTCCTCCCCCACTTCCACCCCAGCTTGCTCCTCCCCCCCCGCTCCCTCCACTTTCTTCTGCATTTTCTTTAGAGGGCTCTGCCAAATCTCCCATTACTTCTTGAGCTTTAGCAATAGGATTTATGCTTCCCAGTTCGCCTTCTTCACCAGAATCAGACTCTGAAACAATATCTTTGACTTCTGGATTTTTTAAAGTTAAAACAGTTATTATAATAGCTGCCAGAACAACCAGGATGGAAATGCCCAGGAATAAGATTAATTTCCTAGGTTTTCTAGCTTCCTCTTTTTTAATTTGCTCCATTAGTATAAATAGGTGAGGCTATTTATAAACTTTGTTAAGTTACTAGAGTTTCCGAAAATCCTTTTTAAAAACATGCCCTAGATTGCTGATTGGCATCTTGGAGCGATGTCTTTATTCACTAAAGATCAATCTGAAAGCTTCTTCTGGTTTAGCTATCTTTATCCCCTGATACTCTTTTAGCTTTAAAAGATGATTATCGTAAGAAAGAATAAAATTTGCCTTGCACTCAACAGCACACTCGATGATTTTATTGTCATCAGCATCTTCTTTTACAGCATCAATTTTCTGGCTCGGGGTTACCAAAGCAAGAAACCTAAGGACTCTTTGGAGTATTTCTCCAATTTTTTGTTCCCCATAATTAAAGTCTCTTACAAGAATCTCTTTGTATTCTTCAATAATATCCTGAGAAGAAAAAATTTGGACATTCTCTTTTATGCATTTAAACAGAAATTTCTGGGCTACGCTGTTATCCCAAAGGGTAGAAGATATTAACACGTTAGTGTCCAATACAATTTTCATTTTTTTCTATTTTTTCTAGCCTTGTGAACTAAATCAGGAATATCTTTTTCTTTTATTCCAAGCCTTTGGGCTCTTTTTGTTCCTTCTTTTGCTATCTTCTTAAGTTCACAAATTAACTCATCTTTTGAGGGCATTGCAACTTTCTTTAAGACAATGCTGTCCCTCCCGCTGACTACTGCGAACACAGTTCCCTCTGAAGCGCATATTTCTGCCCTTATGTCCTGTGGGATTACTATCTGCCCTTTCGAAGACATTTTTACCATTTCGACTGCCATTTTCGATTTTCCTCCTATTCTTACTTTCTTATTGTAAGCTATGCTTATTTATAAATGTTTCTATTGTTTTTATATTTTATCAATCACTCCTGTGGCATGCATCATATCTCGACAATTACGTCAGAAAAATTAAACTGCAATTAAAGCTCGAGATTTAGACCATTAGCATTATGGTGTTACTCCTATGGATTATCCCCTTTAAGGTAACATAATGCAGACAAGGTAAACTTTAAAAAGTGCAGAGCCTAGATAATCTATATAGCAGGAGCGTTAATAATATAAAAAGAGCATATGCTATGAGTTATAAAAGAGCGTTTAAAAAAGGGGCGAGAAAAAATTCGATTAAGGGAGTAAGAGCCCTGCTTTTTTTCTGCCTTGCTGCTGCAGTTTTGGTATTTCTTATCTTTTATTTAAATGCTGTTGAGAAGCCAAGCAGCGAGCAGTCCCGGGAATACGGCCAGCTGGCAAACCTTCCTGCTTCAGGAAATCTCATCCAGGTAAACGAGACAGAAGGTGCGGTGATAAGAACTTTCCAGTCAACAGCAGTTATCGGGCAGCCTGTAAAGTGGAAAAAGCAAATAGTTCCCAAAGAGGAGGGCTCTTTGATAGTTCAAATTCCGAAGCAGGCAGAAAACATAGGCATTAACAAGCTAAAGGAGAATATAGAGACAGATGCAGAGGCAAGCATAATGACAGGAGAGGCTGTAAAAAGCAGCGGCAAAATTCCAGTTTATTATCTATTAAAAAACACTGCCAGAAAAATACTTTTGAGTGTTACAGGAAGGACAATAGATGAATCTATAGAAATCAGCATGAGGATTGACGAGCCAGATGCAGAGTATTATATTGAATATGAAACCCCTGCTCCCCAGGCAACTGAGATAAGCATATCTGAAAACAAGAAACAAATTATAATTTCTGCTCCTGACAATCTGGATTACAAGGATATTCTGGCATTCACATCGCTTCCGAGGGAAGTTCAGTATAACAGCCTGAAGCTTTATCATGAGGTGGATGGGATAAAAGAGAGAGTGGAGGTGACAGGATATGATAAAAATAACAACAGCCTGATAGACTATATTGAGTGGAATGTTCCTCATTTGTCCAACCAGTCTTACTTATTGATAATTGAAATAAGCAAAGCAGAGCATCTGGATGAAAATAAGGAGTTTGTTTCTGACATTTACAACGAGGTGGTTAAGCGGGATGGATTATGGAGCGAGGCAATAAACAGTAACGAGTATGTGAGAGCAACTTTTGAGCAGGCGCTGGACAATAAGAAGGATATTACATTATATGCGAGAGCTTCTGGAGGGAGCGGGGAATCAAGGGTAGAAGTTTATATCTCCGGCACAAGCACAAAAATAGCTGAATTTGAGAGAATTGCAGGAGAAAACACTTACAAGGTTTATTTAACTGCAATCCCTGAAGGAGAAAGCTACGAGGCTTTTGACTTAAGGGTAATGGGGGGAGGAGCAGTGGAATTGGATTATATTGTAGACCCATCTTACTGCTCCGGGACTGCAACTGCCTGCTCTGGACTGTCTGAAGGCAGCTGCGGAACAACTACAAGTGTTCCTCAACTTGGATGCTACTGGGGTGGTGGCTGTGGGGGGGTAGTATACAGCTGCGATTATTTTGATCAGTCTACTTATAATTCTAATTGTGGTGATCAGGGAGGGTGCTCTTGGGAGGGATGTTATGGGACGCCAAGCTCTTGTACTGTATATGGGGAAACAGACCGTAGCGCTTGCATAAATCATGCGGGCTGTAGTTGGGATGGATGTTCAGGAACAGAAAAGGAATGTACCGCGTATAATAACTACGACGAGAGCGGGTGTAAGAGCCAAGCAGGGTGCTCTTGGCCTGGATGCGGTGGAAGTGCAAAATCTTGTTCTGATTATATCACCGATCAAGCAGGATGTAATAACCAGGACGATTGTGTTTGGGAGGCATGTTCAGGAAGTGTTAATTGTGTGGGTATCGGAACTAATCAGGCCTTATGTGGTACAGCTGGGTGCACTTGGAAGGGCTCTCCAGATTATTATTGTTATCAAACCACCCCTCCTTACTCATGTAATACGTGGGATGGCGCTCAATCTACATGTACATCTATTTCTGGCTGCTCTTGGCCTGGATGCACTGGAAGTCCTAAGCCTTGCGATGATTATGATTCATCTTATAGTGGTTGTACAGGACACGGTGGATGCTCTTGGACCGGGTGTTCAGGAGATGCATACGATTGTTATGATTATTATAATACTGATAAAACAGGTTGTCAAAGCCAGGACAATTGTGTGTGGGGAGGCGGATGCGAAGGCAGTCCTTCTGTTACATGCGATAGCTTTGATGATAACACCGAATCAGACTGTGAATATTATACCGGGTGTTCGTGGCCTGCATGCAGCGGGTCATCAAGTTCCTGTGATTATTATGACAATAATCAGGCAGAGTGTATCGATCAGAACCCATGCACTTGGTCCGGATGTTCAGGAACTGCAACTCCGTGCTCGGGTATGAGCTACACTGATTGCGAGGCACAGGCAGAATGCAATTACTATTTTAATGAAGAGTGTTCTGGAGTTTATATAGGCGCTTCTGGAGCTGGGTGCGGAGGAAATGTGGAGCTGGGTAATACAGCGGCTATAACTTATGGGGCAACCTGCCAGTCAGACCCTTTATCTGATGCCGAGTACACTAATCTTGGGATTTACGAAGGAGCATCACAAATAAGCTGCAGCCATCATCTTTCTACTGGAGATTGTGAACAAACAGGTTCAAGTTATGTTGCCAACGCGACTGATCCAGGCACTAAAACTTATTATGCGGACTGCTATGCAAGCGGAATAGATGCTCCTGCATGCAGCCAAGGCACATCTAGTTGCACGATAACCTGGGTGGATACTACCAAGCCGACGGCTTCTGCGTCTGCAAGTTCTTCAACTTACTCATGTGGTGGTGTGCATCAGTTTAGCTTTTATGCCTATGATTTGGATTTGTACGAGTGGAGTGTTCAAGGCGCGGGTATATTTACTCCAACAGGCTGTAGCCTTCCCCCTAATATGGGGAGTTGCACTGGAACCTTTTACAATCTGGGAGCTGGAACTTATAATGTTACTGTGTATACAGTGGATAATTCTGCTAATTATAGAACTGCTTCTGCATATCTTACTGTCAATAAAGCAACACCAACTTTTTCTACAAGTGTGACTTCTCCAATACTCTACCAGACTGCATCTAATTATTTTGGGAGCGAAAGCAATTGCAATGATGGCGGATGTACATATACTCTCAGAAGAAATGGAGTTTCAATAGGCAGTGGAAGTTCAGTAGCAGATACTTCAGTCTTGAATCCTGGAACTTACACTTATAATTATTCAACCTCTGGCTGCGCAAACTACACTCGTGCAGAAAATATACGGACATTGGTAGTACAAAACAATGCCCCAACATTAACCGGCATAGCGGTTTGGCCTGATAGATGCAAGGTAGGGTATTGTGGGCCAGGAGGGGTTATTTCTGTTAATTTAACCATGGATGATGTGGATGACCAGGTTTTAACTGTTTATTGTGAGGTTTGTGATAGCTGTATACCTATTGCTGCTGATGCGATAGGGCCAGTGGTCTATAATGCTGGGCCTGCTGTAATTGATACTGATTTTCTTAATGATGGTGGAACAGAGGGCTGGAAAACTGTGCGGTGCTTTGTGGGTGATGGCTTTGCAAATTCTTCAATACTTTCAGACACTTTTTATGCAGATGGTTCAGCTCCAATAGTAACGATAGTTTCTATAGGGGGGGATACAACTGCTCCTTATGTTGCTCCTGGAACTTTTAATGTGGTGGCTACAACAGATGAAAATGCAGATTGCGGGGCCACTTTAGAAGGAGATTTTGGTTATGACGTTGCAATGAATGAAATAGACTGTTCCGGAGATGGAGGGACAACCCATACTTGCGCGTTTTCGGGGCTTCCTGATGGAGATTATACTGTCTATGTTGCATGCAATGATGATGTAGGGAACAATAACACTGCATCAAATAATGCACAGGCTGCTTTCACCGTAGACGTAACAGCGCCTGTAGTCACAGTAGTTTCTGTCGGCGGAGATACAACCTCCCCTTATGTTACTACGCAGACAAGCCCTTCTTTAGTTTTGTCTACAAATGAGAATGCATACTGCAGATGGAGCGACATTAATGAGCCATTTTCTTCAATGGACAGTTGTGGGGGCGCAGGAACAAGTCATTCGTGCAATTTGGGTGCATGGGGAGTGGGAAGTTGGACAGCTTATTATGCCTGCGGCGATATTTATGGAAATAATGGCTCAACAAGTTCAGTTCCTTTTACAGTATATACTCCTGTTGCGCCTCCAGTGTCTATAACTTCAAT
>MFWN01000081.1:1364-1493 GCA_001786395.1 Candidatus Pacearchaeota archaeon RBG_13_36_9 | reverse complement strand
GAGCAATATGCAAGGCAAGCCTGACACAAGCTTCTTATCCTAATATGGGTACATCGTGCAGCGGAAGTGGGACAACAAGAAACTGTGCATTAGGAAGCTTGTCTGATGGAAGCCATACTGTTTATGCTG
>MFWN01000081.1:279-1122 GCA_001786395.1 Candidatus Pacearchaeota archaeon RBG_13_36_9 | reverse complement strand
AAGGCCAGGAAAAGCCTATTGGCTTTATGCCAACCAGTCTGGCAACATAACTTTGCCGGGAGTCGGAGGAAGTGTGCCTCAAACAACAGGACAAGCTTTTAGTTTTGCCAACCTTTTATTTCATAACGGAACAAATTTGGCAACTTTAACACAGGCTTATGCAAATTATGACTGGGTGTTCTTGCCAGATGATAATTCAATCTATTTTAGAAATACTATTTTGGATAATTACCATGCGGTCTGTACTCCTCTTGGTGCTGGTTGCCAGAAGATAGCTATTTCTCCGTGGGAGGGGTATTTTATCTGGAGTGATTACAATAATATTACAATGATTGTTTATCCTTAGGCATGGAAAGGTTTATAAACTTGTAACTACTATATGATAGTATGAAAAAAGCATTAGAAACACTGGTAAGTTTTGGAAAAAGTGTTGGAAGGAATATTGGGAATTCTATTAAAAAAAGGGCTAAATTAGGATTAGTTGGGTTGGCTTTAGCCTTGCCTTTTATTTTTGTTGACAAAACTAGAGGGGCGGATATAGAGGGGTATGTTTCTGTGGATTATTGTATTAACGGCATTGGTGGAGCAACTTGCGGTATAGATTTTATTAAAGGAGCTAGTTATGGATGGGATGATTTTGATCATGCATATTATGAAATTCCTTCCCCTGATGATGCGCATGTTAAAGCTGTTGGCAGTATTGAGGGAAGGGAGGCTAGATCTATTGCTCTTCCTCCTTTGCAAGATGTTACTGGAAGTTCTGGTGGAGCTAGTTTTTCTGGGAGTATTGTTGTTAAAGAGGGGAGATCAGTAACTCTAGATAATGCAGAGCATTATCTTTCT
>MFWN01000081.1:0-264 GCA_001786395.1 Candidatus Pacearchaeota archaeon RBG_13_36_9 | reverse complement strand
CCTTCAGATTGCAAGGTTTATGTTAATGGAGTGGATTTATCTGAAACTAGCCGTATTACTTTGGGAACTCTTAGCGGTACATATGGAGAAGGAGAGCATGGAACTGCTAGTTGGGATATTTCTGTTGAATATGTTGGAACAGAAGGAAATGGCGAAGAGCCAAACACCCCAGACCCTAACATACCTGAGCCTAATATACCACCATTGGATGCTGGGCCGCATATATTAAGAATTGATAATGTGCATGGTAAATTTAATTCAACT
>MFWN01000080.1:22139-23376 GCA_001786395.1 Candidatus Pacearchaeota archaeon RBG_13_36_9 | reverse complement strand
AATTTAGTTATATTATCGACGAGAAACTAGTATTTATACTTTTGCTAATTGCGACACAGCCTCTGTAAGGTATGATTCTTATAGTGGAATATGGGCCTCTGCTTTCCACTCCAACATTCACTCTAAATCTCGCCTTTTCTGTTTCAGCAGAAAGGTCAAATTCCTGCTCTCTTTTGAACCTATCTAACTGTTTCCGGGTTGTAAACATGCTATAGATTAATCTTTTCGCAGTCTCTGGATCAACAGGAGACATTGGTTCGTGGCCTCTAGAATCCTTTAATTCAGCTGCTTCTTCATATTTAAGCAAATCCGGGCCCATTCTATATCTCGGGGGGCATCCAGAAACAAGATGCACATCAGAGGCGCCCAAATCCACTCCGATATCAAGAAGGTCCCTCATACTCTTCCTGATTCCGGGCCTTACTTCATAAATTTTCTTATCAAACATTACCCCAGCCATGCTAAAGAAAATTAGCCTAAGAATTATTTAAGCAATTGCATACTTGAAAATATATTTCAAAGAATAAGTTTAAATCTCTGCCACTTCATTTGCAAGCTGAATCACAGCATCAAAGCTCTTGTCATTCTGATTCCTGAGCTTTTTGTACAGCGTATAAAATCTCTGCCTTTCTTCTCTGCCTATTTTTCCATCATGAGCTTTTAGTTTGACTTCTTCTGCTAAACCATTATAAATCTTAGCTATTGCTTTTAAATCTTCAGAAGTAAATTGAACTTGATAATCTATACTTCTCCCAAATTCCTCTAACTGAGTCCTTCTTAAAAATAATCTTTGCACATACATATATTCGCTTGTCGCTGGATTGATCTTATGGTTCTTTGCAATCCATAACTCTAATAATCTTGTAAAAGCCATTGCTTTATGTCTGCTCATCATACCAGAACCTTCACAGATATTAATTCTTTGCTCTAAATCGGGGGTGTTATCTTTGTCTAATTTAACCCCAAAACTATCAGGATTAAGAGCAATTGGAGACCATCTAGAAACTTTATAAGATATAGGTTTAATAGTTGTTAAATACTGTCCTGATTCTTCTAGGAAGTGTATTAGTTTAGAGGATTCTATTAACGTATCTCCTGGAAGCCCCGTTAAAATAAATGCATGGTTCATTATTCCTGCTCCGTAAGTATTTCTAAAAACATCTCTTGCAGTTTGAAATTGATAACCTTTTTTGTTTACATCTAAAACAGTTTGGCTTGCAGATTCCAGACCAAATTG
>MFWN01000080.1:12283-22119 GCA_001786395.1 Candidatus Pacearchaeota archaeon RBG_13_36_9 | reverse complement strand
TTCTTAATCTTTCACAAAAATCTCTGTCTAAATATAAATCTTCTATTCTTCCATAATCTTCCCATTCTATTTCTAGTCCTGATTCCAAAACCTTATCAACAAAGTTTCTTAAGAGATTTCCAGCTAATTCTTCATCACTAAAACTAAAATATTTTGTTCCATATTTTTTGCTGAGTTCATCCAATTCTAAAATTACTTTATCAAGGTTCTGGTTTCTTCTTTTTCCGTCTCCTTTTCCTAAAACATTAAATTTTTTGCCTGTTTCTGCTTCCATCCTTCTTATTGACCCATCATATCCTGCAGGAATATCGCAAAAACTACAGGCCCCCCAATCACATCCTCTTCCAATTAGATAAGGAATAACCAGCTTTGGAGTCCATTGATTTCCTTGTTTTACAAACCCATCGTAATTTGGTGCAGGAAGACTGTTAACATCCTCTACAACAAATTCTAAGTTTTCTTGGACTCTCCCCTCATGTTTGTATATCAGCTTTGGAACTCTAGAAATATCCCCCCCTCTGCTTAATGCCTTGGCTAATTCAACAAGAGCGGTTTCTCCTTCGTGATGGATTAAAAAATCAAAATAATCAAACAATTTTCTATTCAATTCATCATCTCTTGAAAAAACATCATAATTTCTTGTAATAATATTGCCCCCAAAAACAACCTTGACTCTTTCTCCAAATCGTTCTTTAATCATAGAAGCCAAAACTACGGCCGGCACTATTTGCTTTTGGTCACTTACCGATAATCCTATAAGGTTTATACCCCCTGATTCAATTTGCGGCAAAATTCTATCTTCAAAAAACTGATAATAAAGATTGTTTTTTCTGTTTCTTATTGCTCTTAACAAACCTTCTCTTGATTTATACTCTTCATCAAGAACATACTCCACAGTATTCCTTTTAATTTTCAATCTCCCGCTAGAAACTTCTTCTATCTTTCGAGCAATTGCCTTTTTTGCATCTCTAAATTCCTGAAAATCACTATAAACTTTAATATTGCTCATAGAAGCGATTAAATCTCTGCCAAGAAAATAATCCAAAGAAGAAGTACTAAAATCTTCCTGGTGAACTGCTACTTCAGGCAACTCCTTCTTTAAATTCCCAGCTAAGTAAGCCGATGCAGGATGCATATAAACAGGTTGATAAGGTGGCAGGCTATACAAACCCACTTTATACTTTTTATTTTTCATTTTATTACTATAAAGTAGTTATGTTAAATAGAAAAAGGTTATGATTAATTTTTTACACAAAATAACAAAATTTATAAATAATATGTTACTATAATAAAATATGGAAGATATTAAACTAGATGCAAAAGATATGAAAATACTTGCTGAATTAGATAAAGATGCAAGACAATCGAATAACAAAATTGGAAAGAAAGTGGGGATTAGTAAAGAGTCTGTAAAATACAGAATAGACCGATTGATTGAAAATGGAATGATTCTAAGATTTCATACAGTGGTTAATTACTTTAAACTAGGAATAATCAAGTTTAAGTTGTATATCCGATTAACAAATGCAAATAAAGAAAAAGTTGAAGAAATAGCAGAATATTTTTCTAAACATAAAAAAACAGAGTGGGTTGCTATTTCGACAGGCAGATGGGATATTATTGTTGGTTTCCTGGTCCATAATGTTAACGAACTTGATGATGAAGTCCAGATAGTGCTGAATAAATTTTCAAAATACATACACGAAAAAGCGATTACCACAACAATTCATCTAATTCACCAAGAAAGAGGATTTCTAAAAAAGGACAATAAAAATGTATCCAGAATTATCTACCATACAACAAAAGATAAACAAGAGAAAATTGATGAAGTTGATGAAGATATAATAAAAGTAATCACAAATAATGCAAGAATGCCTTTGACAGAAATAGCAGAAAAATTAAACAAGACACCAAGAATTGTTCAATATAGGCTAAAAGAACTTGAAAAAAAGAAGATTATCTTAGCATATAAAGTTCATCTTAACCCAAAAGCAATCGGCAGGCTGTTCTGCAAGGCAATTATCTATTCTGCAAGCGTAACTGAAGAGAGAACAAATGATTTTATGGATTATATCTCATCAATTCCCGGAGCTGTCTGGCCGCAAAGACTTATGGGAAACTGGGACTTTGAAATAGATTTTGAATCAGAAAGTTATGATGCATTCCAAGATATTATTCTAGATTTAAAAGAAAAATTTCCAGATATAGTTAAAGACCATGAATTTTGTATTATTTCTAAAGAATATAAATTAGATTTATACCCGAATTGCTATCCCCAGTTTAGCGATAAAATCAAAGAAAAGCAATAGTTTTATTAACCTCTTTTTGTTTTATTAAATTATGGCAGATGAAAATATGGAAGAGAGAATAGAAGAAAATATAATGGCCAAAGTAAAGTTACAACAAGACAGAAAAATAAGACTATCTGAATATAAAACCAGATATGAACTTATATTCAACAGTGAACCATATTGCTTTGTTTCTCAACGGCCTGGACATTAATAAATAAGTTACTAAAAATAAAATGTCAGCAAAAAAACAAAATAAAAAATCAAAAACAGAAAAGAAAGCCAAAGAAAGGCCAAAAGAAAAAATAATAAAGATAAAAGCTGTTTTTGACGGAGAAGGTGTGTTTAGCAACAAGAAAGAGGCAATGGCTCTTCATGCCCAGTCAAGATTTGGGGAATTAAAGTCAGGAAAAATTATCTATTCCATGTTTGAAGCTCTCTATCTTCTGGAAAGGGGGAAAATGGAGGTTTCTTTTGGAAAAAAGAAGCTCAAGTTTGAGCAGTTATTAGAAGAGGCAAGAAAAAAAGACAAGAACATAAGGACAAAATATATTGTTTTCAGAGACATGAGGAACCGGGGATTTATAGTAAAAACTGCCCTAAAATTCGGCGCAGATTTCAGGATATACGACCGGGGAATAAAGCCAGGGGAAGACCATGCCAAATGGATACTTTATCCTGTTTCAGAAACTTCTAGTTTAACATGGCATGATTTTTCAGCTAAAAACAGGGTAGCTCATTCCACCAAAAAAAATCTCTTAATAGGGATATTGGACGAAGAACAGGATTGCACATATTATGAAATTAGATGGATAAAGCCATAAGAGAACCTAAGATGCGCCGGGTCTTCATTTTATTCCGGAAGATAAGATAATTTGTGTTCCTGATATATTAAAACAGGATTATGACTTTCTATCACATCGCTAAAAAGATTTTTGATTCCATCCATTATCTTTCTCAACTCTTGGGCATTTCTCACTTCTAAGTCTATGCCTACATCATAATTACCAATATATTTTACAAAGTATATTATATTAGGACTCTTCTTAAAAAAGCCAAATATTTCTTTTACCCTATTAAATTTTTTGAGTTTAAATAATACATTATAATACTCATAACCTAAAAGAGAAGAATTAATGATAGGTCTAAATGACTGAACGATTTCTTTTTTTTGTAATTGTCTTACTCTGTAAGCAATAGCTTCCCCAGTAAGATTTAGAGATTCAGCAATTTTATGTAATTTTATTCTAGAATTATTTGCAAGAAAATTAATTATTTTTAATTCATTTTCATCGAGCCTAGATTTTTTTTCATCCCCATAAAATACATCAGGCAAATTATCAATTTTTTTATCATATAAATAACTTTTTCTGCACGCATGATTCTCAGTAATTACTAATATATCTCTTTCTTTTAGATATTTAGAATACTTTTTTAAGAATTCTAAAAAGAATTTTTCAAAAATAAATGAATCTTCGACCCACACAACAACCATTAGATTATAATAACCATCACAACTTACCAACCAACCAACATTTTTATTTTTCTTTAAATAATTTATAATTTCCTCTTCTATTTTAGAAGTAGTATCTTTAAAAGTTAACATAACCTTATATGCTACATAACCTAGCTTTGTGATATTTAATACAGAATAATACCCTAAAATAATTTTTTGTTTTTCTAAGTTTTTAATTCGATAACCAACAATGTCTTTACTTAATCCAACTATCTTAGAAATTTGACTGTTACTTTGTCTGCAATTCAAATCAAGCTGTTCAAGAATCTTTTTATCTTTAACATCTAATTTCACGGCCATATCGAAATAACGAAAAATAAGTATATAAATTTTTCGATTTGATGTATTTTTAAATAAGAAATTTAATATATTACAAAACTTTACCTTTATAAAGTGATAAAAATGGAAAAAACATCATTTCAAAAATATACAGACCAAGAAAGAATATCTCAGTTAGTACGCCATAATTTTGATGTGGCATCTGGAGTAAAGTCTGGGGAAATTCAGTTTAATCATGCGTTTATTGATTTAGAAAGAATTTGTAATCTTTCCTGTCATGGTTGTTTTGAACATATGAATACAGATAGAACAAAGACAAAATTGACTTATAAAGAAGTTATGGACATAACAGACTTTGCATATGAAAGAGGAGCACAAGTTATAGTAATTGCTGGAGCAGGGGAGCCTACATTAGACAGTGATTTTGAAAGAATAATTGAATACATTTATCAAAAAAGAATGGGTTCTGTTGTTTTCACAAATGGAAGTAAATTAGACGAAAAACTATCTAATTTTTTATTTGATAATAATGTTAGTATTTTAGTGAAACAATTTTCAATGGACTTTGATAAACAAGACTTTATAATTGGAAGAGTTGGGATGAGCAAAAAAATGCGTGAAGGTTTAGAAACTCTAATGAAAGTTAAAAAAGAAAGAGAAAAAACAGGTAGAAAAACATCTGAAGTTGGAGTCGAGTCTTATATCTCTTTAGAGAATATAGAAGAGATTAGTGAAATTTTAAGGTACTGCAGAAGAAATAAACTAATCCCTTATTTAGAATCGTTTATAATAAGAGGGCAAGACAAGGAAATAACTAAACTTGCTCCTACACAAGAGCAGTTAAACAGATTATTTCAAGAACTTGCAAAGATTGACAAGGAAGAATGCGGAATTCAAACACCTTTAAAAGTTGGCTCTCCGAAATATGGGGGAGGTCCCTGCATAAGAGGCAAGGCAAGTTTTGCAGTTCATACCGATGGTTCTGTTTATGAATGTATAAGTGGGAGCCACGAATTTGGTAATATAAGAAAGCAAAGTTTAGGAGGAATTCTTACACCAGAAAATCCAAAAGTAAAGAAATTTTATTCTGATTTAAGTATATGTGAACCTTGTTGTTTACTGTACCAGTTAAAAAAAGAATAATGAATATTCTAATATAATGGATGAATTTTTATGAAATTAGATGGTTGAAACCTTAACTAAACCACAACAAACTTTATAATCTTTATCTATCTTTCTTTAACATGCCAACAGACCCTTTAGAAACCAAAAACAAGATACTTAGCATTCTAAGATTTAAAGGCCCTTCCCTGCCGATTCATGTAGCCAGCCAGATAAAAATATCTTCTATTTTTGCAGGCGCTTTTCTCTCAGAACTTGCAAATGAAGATGCGATAAAAATAAGCAACATAAAAGTCGGGGGCTCTCCGTTATATTACATAAAAGGGCAGGAAAGCATGCTCGATCCATTTTACAAGTACCTGCCTGAAAAAGAAAGAGAAGCCTTTTTATCGCTAAAACAAAATAAAATCCTGGAAGACAAAAAGCAGGAGCCTGCAATAAGAGTTGCACTAAGAAGCCTAAAAGATTTTGCCTTTCCCTTTAAAAAAGATGAAGAAATTTTCTGGAGGTTTCACTCAACAACCGAGCAGGAAGTAAGGGAAATTTTAGAGCCAAAAATTAAAGAAAAAAAAGAAATCCCTGAGCCAGAAACAAAGACAAAAGAACAAGTGCAAGAAATAAAAGAAGAAGCTGAAGAAAAGCCAGTTAAAAAAGAAGGGATAAGAAAAGAGAAAGAGCCAAAGGAAAAAGAAGAGAAAGAGGAGAAGAAAGAGGAAAAAATAGAAGTTTCAAAGCCCAAGATTATCCAACCAGCCACAAAAAAAGACAGGCAGCTGGATATTGGCTTAAAAGTAGCCAAATCTCAGAAATCAAAGATTTCTGATGACATTCAAAAACAAGAGTTTTTGATGAAAGAGAAAACAGAAAAGCTAAAAATAAAGAAACCAGAATTCCAGGAAAATTTTGAAAATCCATTAATAATCAAAGAAGAGCCTAAAAAGAAAGAAAAGCCCAAATCTCTCTTTGTGACAGATATCATTGAAAAAATAAGCAGAAAGTACCTTATAGTTGAAGAAAAATACTATAAACCCAGGGAATACAGCTGCATAGTTCAGATAAATTCCGAGCTTGGCCCCATAAACTTTCTGGCATTTGCAACTGAAAAAAGAAAGCTTTCTGAAACAGACTTAAAAAAGATGCTTTCTGAAGCACAAAAAATACCCCTGCCTGCCCTTGTGCTGCATAAGGGAGAAATCAGCAGAAAAGCAGCAGACTACTCTAAATCATATTTTTCTGTGCTAAAAATTGAAAGAATATGACTTTTAGAGCATGCTCAAAAACTAAAAAACATAGTTTTTGACAACAAAAAACTTTAAAAACATACAAAAACAAGGATTTTCATTAAAAACATTACAATGGGACGTATAAAATCGACTTTAGTGAAAAGAACAGGGCATAATCTGCTTAAAGAAGAAAATAACTTTAGTGAGGACTTTAACATTAACAAGAAGCTTTTGGGAAATACAATGCCAAGCAAAAAGGTAAGGAATAAAATAGCCGGCTACATATCGCGGCTAAAAGTACAGGCAAGAGAAGGAAAAGTTCAGTGATTTATACTAAGCAATTTCATTGCTTACAGAATTCAATAAAATACCAGGAGGTCAAAATGGCAGAAGAAATTAAAACAGAAAAAACAGAAAGAAAAGGCGACGAAAACGTTGTTTATATCGGAAGCAAGCCTTTCATGAATTACGTCACCGGAGTTGTAATGCAATTTACAACAAAAGGAAGCGCAGAAGTTATCATAAAGGCAAGAGGAAAGTTTATCAGTAGAGCAGTGGACGTAGCAGAAGTAGCTACAAAGAGATTCCTTAAAGAACACAATATAGGGGTAAAGGACATAAAAATTGACAGTGAAGAATTCGAAAACAAGGAAGGAAAGAGAGTCAACGTTTCCACAATCGAGATAACTTTGTCTAAGAAGTAAAAAAAACTAATTTTATTTAACGGGATTTTTTCCCTTTTTTATTTTTTTATTATTTTTATATATCATATTGGATTTATTTTTCTAACAACCCCCTTATTTGCATTAACTTCTATTTTATCGCCATCTTTGAAAACTTTTGTGGCATATTTTGTTCCAACAACACATGGAATATCAAATTCTCTTGAAAGTATGGCTGCATGGCTCATCATTCCCCCTTCATCTGTTACGATTGCTGCTGCTTTTTCTATTGCTGGCATAAATTCGGGCCCCGTAGTATCTGAAATCAAAATATATCTTTTTGTACTTTTTAAGAATGTTTCATACTCTGTGGATGGAACTCTTGTTATTATTTTTGCTTCTCCTTTTACAATACCCTTACATGAAGGAGTTCCAATAACCTCGTTTTTTGGGATGTATCTGTCAAACTCCCTCATTTTTTTGTAAGCATCCCCTCCGGAAATAATGTTTACTTCTTGTTTTTCCTTATTCCAATTTATAAAAGAATAAATATGCCTATCTGAAAAATATTTTATCTGTTTTCCGTTTAAACAAGCTTTTACTTCTTCTATAGTCATAGAAGTTGCATCTTCTCTCCCAGTTTTTACAACAAGTTGGTTTAATATCTTTGAAGCAAAGGAATTTTTTCCAAGAAAAATATCATTTAATAATCTTCTATACTCAAACTTAAGATATTGCACGCCAATAATATATTCTGCTAGCTTTCTTATTTTCTCTGGCCAGAAGATAATTTCGACTTTATTGGATAGCAAATCCTGAAGAGAAAATCTGCCTTTAATAAATTCATTTAATTCTTTCTCTATTTTAGTAAAATAAAAAAACTCTGTTTCTTTGTACACATCGCGAAAATCAACTGCAAAATCTTTAAACTTATCTAAAAATTTTAGAAACCCTTTTTTATCAAGGTTTTCTATATTTATTTCTTTAAGTTGTTTAAATCTTTCTATAAAGATAAGATGCTTTTTTCCAAACTCTTTGTATTTGTTTCCTTCCAGAGCAAATTTATATCCTTCTTCAGCATATTTATCTAAATTACTCTTAGACAAGAAAAATTCCCATTTCCTATTCCTAATGGTTACAATAGCATCAGCGTCTACAAAACTTCTTATAAACAAATCAGTTATGAATATATTGCCATAATCTATCTTAAACACAGGTTCGTAGTTCATATTTTCTTTAATTTTTATTTAATTCTTTTATTGTTTTATTTTTTTCCTTTAAGCAATTTTATTCTCCTCTATTTTTTTATTCAAAAAAATTAATTGCTCTTCACAACTTTTTATACCCCGCTCAAATAATTGAACTTCTTTCTCTAAAAACCCAATCTCTTTCTCATGATACTCTATATATTTTTTATGGTGACTTTCAATTTGTTCAATATGAAATTTCAATTTTTCTTCTTGCTCTTGTTTCTCATTAAGAGTAATAACCTCCTGAATTTCTTTTTTGTGTCTTTCTATTGATTTTTCATGAAAAGCTATCCAACCTCTGTTATATTCAATTCCTTTTTTATGATATCCAAGTAAAGATTTCTTTAATTTTTCTATTCTGTCTAAATAAAATCTTCTTTTTTGATTTTGTATTTGTTTTTGCTCATTAAGATATCTTAATCTTTCTGATTTATCTTTATCGTCTTTCATTTTCCAATACATCCGATATTATATTTTCAATATTATTGAAAAATTCCTTTTTAAATACAAATCTCTTTGCTCCGGTGTCTAAAGATTCACTTTTATGATTCTCTTTGCTTATAGAAATGACAGGAAGTCCTTGTCTGCAAGACTCTGCTATAACATCTAAGCCCCCTTCTGGAGCTTCATCCCCTAAATGATAATCTGTAATAACTAAATCATAATTTCCCTTTTTTATCTGTCCTAATGCTTCTTCTCTATTCTTTGCCCAATAGGTACTATATTCACCAGATAAACCTTTCATAAAAATATTGCAACAAATAGGCATATCATCTACAAAAAGTATTCTTGTTCTCTCATCAAGATCTGTTTTAGAATCCATTTGCTGGTAATCTGGATCAGTCAATTGCTCTGGCGAAAGGGTGCTTGGGTCTCTAAATTTAGGTTTAACTATCCCTGTAAAAAGTTTTGGATCATATTCTTTTTTAATTTCTTCAAGTTCCATTAATTGCCCTGATTCATGCTCAACTTCCATTATAACCTCCTCCTATTTGGTTTACAGGGGTGTTCTGACATTTGAGAAGCTGTCATATTGAAAAGTTTATCTTCGGTAGTATAAGAATCTCTAAGTTCATCAAGTTCTTCTAATTCTTCTGTTTCGTTTGTTTGTTTTTTCATAACAAAATAGCAACCAAAAACTATTTAAGCAATTGTAGTTATGTAACATAACAACAAAATGCTTGAAGAATTTGGCCTGACGAAAACTGAAGAAAAAGTTTATTTAGCCCTGCTCAGGACAGGTTTATCGCCGGCAGCAGATATAATCAAAAGAACGCAGCTTCACAGAACTACTGTATACGATGTCTTAGATAGATTAATCGAAAAAGGGCTTGTGAGCTATATAATCCAGAATAAAGCAAAATATTATTCTGCAACCAATCCTTCTAAGTTTTTAGATATTGCCTCTGAAGAAAAGAAACAAGCAGAAGAAAAACAGGGGCTAGCAAAAGAAGTAATAAAGAAGATGGAATTAATAAAACAAGAGGCAAAAGTCC
>MFWN01000080.1:3417-12272 GCA_001786395.1 Candidatus Pacearchaeota archaeon RBG_13_36_9 | reverse complement strand
CAAATATTTATTGGCACAAAGGGACTTAAAACAATTATGAATGATATAATAGAAACAAATGAAGATTTCATTGAATTTGGTGTTGAAGGAAAATTTGAAGATAAAGACAACTTAAAACTTTATACCTATAAGTGGGCGGACCAAAGGGAAAAATATAATATTCGTGCAAAGATGATTTGTACAGAAGGTTCACAAGCTCCAGAATGGAAAATGAATGAAATCAGATTTGTTCCTAAAGAGTATCAATCTCCAGCTTCTACTCTTATTTATGGAGATAAAGTAGCTATATTTATAGAAGAAGATCCTGTATTAATAATACTTATAGACAGTAAGAGATTAGCTCAAAGTTATAAAAATTATTTCAAACTTCTTTGGAAAATTGCCAAACCTTAATTTTTTCCCTTTTTTATTTTTTTATTATTTTCTATTTTATCATCTTCTTCTATTTTCTTGCTTTTGGATTTTCCAAAAAGCCGCCTGAAAAAGCCCTTCTTTTCTTTTTTCTCCTGTTTAACTATATCTGTATCTCTTTTGCTTATTCCTTCTATTCTTTCTATTAGAATATCCATTTTTTTGTTAATTTCCTGAACATCCTTAGCCATCTGAGAAACCTTAGCAGTTGTTTTCCACCTAAAAAATGCTCTGATTATCAAGAATATTATATAGATTAATAAAGCAATTCCAACTATCTTAAATATAGTGACTAAAGGGGAAATAGAGTCCATTAAGGCCTTGTTAAGTGCCCCTGCAATTTCAGTCATATTAATAATTTCTTCAGCCATTTTTCCTCTTTTTTACCTATCAATACCAAGAATCCTCCTTTTATAAAAGTTTTTAAATGACTCCCTTCTTGGTAATTAATGGCTCAGTAGATCAGCGGTCGGATCGCCGCTCTCATAAGGCGGATGTCGGGAGTTCGACTCTCCCCTGAGCCATTTTTAAAATGACAGACTGCAAAAAACAAACCAACTTAAAGAAATGCAACTGCACTTACAAAGGATGCGAAAGAAAAGGATTTTGCTGTGAATGCCTCAGCTACCATTTGAAAAACAAAGAGCTTCCAGCCTGCTGTTTCCCAAGCGATGCTGAAAAAACTTACGACAGGAGTTTTGAAAAATTTGCTGAGTTGGTAAAAGAAAGAAAAGTTTAATGGGGATACCTTCTGCTGTGAATCTTGATGACGGATTTTTTAATTATTAATTTAACTTTAACCTTTCATAAATCAATCTTTCTAGGGTAGTCAATGTAGCCATAATCGATTCATAATGAGGATGATTTCTCCCATTATCAAATTTTATTTTATAGGTATTATTCGAATCTTCTATTACGGGCATTGGATTATTTTCTGGAGCAAATAAAGAAGCGAATCTAACTAGGTCATACAGAGCATTTTCTCAACCAAATTTCTCCGAATGTAAGATCTTAGAACTTCAGAATTTTTTAACGTATCTTCAAAAAACTCTTCAATTTTCTCTCTCAGCATTTCCTTGTGTGTTATCTTTCATTTTACCTCTGGGTCATTTAGTATTCCCTCAATATTCTTTCTTTCTAAAGTTGCTTCTTCAATTTGTTTTAAGTGATATTGATTATCAAAACTAATTTTATGCCTTAGGTCTCTGAAGAATTCAGCTAATTCTTTTTTATTTCCAACACAAATCCTAAGATAAACTTTCTTTTTTTGAGAATCTTCTCCATTAAGATGAATCCCAAACTCATTAATGTCTATTACGTGTGGGTAAGGATAAAAATAAATTTCTTGACAGCTATCTTTTGGTTCTGGCTTTTTTCCTTTTCTGAAATACTTGAATAATTTCATTTTATTTTTCTCCTTTGATTTATTTTATTTAGTTTGAGTTGTGTTTTGTTTTTTACAACTTAATAGTACTAACGTAATACGCATATTTGATACTTTTTTTCTATTTTTCTTACTTTTGAGTAAGATTTAAATACTTTAAACACATATATTCAAAATATGGAAGAAAACACTAAAAATAACAAAATATTAGGTTGCCTGAAAAACAAAAGATTTAAAAGGTATAATGCCCATTATACAAATGGGGGTTATAGTACAATATGATAATACAAAGAAAAGAAGCAGAACAGCTGAAAGAGCGAAAAACGTGGCTGTTTGTTTTTGGCAGAAGGAAAACTGGAAAGAGCTTCTTGGTTAAGAACTTCATCAAATGGGATGATTTCTTTTTTGTAAAAAGGGATAAAACTATTTTATCAGAATCAGGCGAATCTATAAGTTATGAAACCTTTATTAATATTCTTAGAAGAGAACTAAACAATAATAAAACAATAGTGGTTGATGAATTTCATAGGCTAGGGGCAGATTTTCTTGATGTGATACATGCGCTAAACAAAAAAGGAAGACTAATTGTTATTTCCTCCACTTTGTATCTTTCAAAAAACTTACTAGGTTCGAAGTCCCCAATTTTAGGGCTATTTTCAGAATTTCCAGTAAGAATAATCGGACTAGATGATGTGCTTAAAGCATTAAAAAATACAAATCTAAAATTCACAAAAAAAGAATTGTTGGAGAATGCAATTATCTTAAAAGAGCCAATAGCAATCAGTTATTTGAATGAGAGCAAAACCGCTAGAAAAATCTTAGCAGAAATCTTCTTAGGAACCATAAAAACCGTTCCTGCGTTGGTTGGAGAGATTTTCCTAGAAGAAGAAAAAACACTTTCTTCTATTTACGAAGGAATTTTGAGAGCGGTAGCGCAAGGAAAAATCGTCTCTACAGAAATCGCCAGTTATTTGTTTTCAAAACAACTAATATCAAATAATGATGCGAGCATGGTCCAGCAGTATTTAAAGAACCTAATGGACTTTGGAATAATAAAAAAAATAGAAGTTTATAATAAGAATAAATTTATCTATAAGATTGGTTCTCCTTTAATCAACCTGTTTTATTATGCAGATGAAAAATATAATATTTCAGAAAGAGAAATTACTGCAAAAGAGGCTGAAAATATAATTGACAATATCCTGCCTAAGATAGTAGAAGATGTAATAAGAGAATTCGCTGCAAAAAAGACAGGATTAACCGAGAGTGTTATAGAAGAAAAAGATTATGATATTGATGCCTGCCTGCTTAAATTCAAGAAACCAGAAATAGTTATTGAAGTTAAATGGAAATCAAAAATAGAGAAGGAAGAAATTTTGAAGGCAGAGGCAAATTTAGGCAAGATTAATGCAAAGAAAAAGATTTTATTTGTTCAGGACAAGAAGGGAATTAATTCTAGTCTAGAAGTTATGGACGTAGAAGATTTATTAAAAAATGGATTTTAAATTCAAGCTTGACTTAAAAGACCAGAAAATACTGACCTTGCTGGATGAAAATTCAAGGCTTTCAAACAGCCAGATTGCCAAAAAAGTTGGCCTTTCAAAGCCTGCTGTTGAATACAGATTAAAAAGATTTGAGAAAAACAATATTATCTTCAGGTATTATACTATTGTAGATTTTACAAAACTTGGCTATTCCCAATATAAACTTTATTTCAAGTTTCAAAATACTTCAATAGAAGATGAACAAAAAATAACAGAATATTGGAATAATGATAAAAATAGTGTTTGGGTGGGGCAGATTAGAGGAAGATGGGACCTAGCTGTTTCTATTCTGGCAAAAAGCAATTTTGAATTTGGGAAAATACTCAATAGCTTCATGAATCAGTTTTCAAATTTTATACTTGAAAAAGATGTGCTTTTGACAGAATACTCCCCGATTTATTCAAGAGATTACTTGGCAGAAAAAAAACATACAGAATTTGTTTACGGAACGCCAAAAGAAATCTACAAACTAGACGGGGCAGACACTAAAATTTTAAAAGAGCTTTCTAATAACGCAAGAATAAACATAGTTGAACTGGCAGAAAAGCTAAAGTTAACAAGGGATATAATCAATTACAGAATAAAGAAATTAACAAAAGAAAAAGTAATTGTTCAGTACAGGTGTTATCTTAATCTTCATAAAATAGGAATAAACCTCTACAAAATTATTTTGAGGACAAAAAATCTAAATGAAGAAAAGGAAAAAGAAATTAAAGATTATATTAAGATGCACAAAAAAGCAACCCAATTTCTAAAGCTCATTGGAAGCTGGGATATTGAAATTGAATTTGAAACAGAGAATGAAGACGAGCTTTATTCCATACTGACAGAGTTAAGAAAAAAATTCAACAATATAATAAGGGATTTTGATATATTAAGGATAACAGAAACTTACAAGCTTGATTTCTTTCCGTTTTAAAATCCAAACCTTTAAAACCCTCAAAATGTTTTAATAAAAATGAACAGAAAATTTTTTATGCTCTTGATTATAGCTTTAATTGTTATAGTTATAACAGGATATAAAATGACAGGAAATGTGACAAAAGAAAATTCAAGAGTCTTAATAAAAACCAGCCTGGGCGATATAACAATGGAGTTATATCCAGACAAAGCGCCAATAACAGTTGAAAACTTCCTGATTTATGTTGACGAAAAAGCCTATGATGGAACAATTTTCCACAGAGTTATTGATGGGTTCATGATTCAGGGAGGCGGATTTACAACAGAAGGAAAGGAAAAAGAAACGCATGATCCGATAACTCTTGAATCAAATAATGGGCTGAAAAATGAAAAATACACTGTGGCAATGGCCAGGACAACAGTTCCAGACTCTGCAACCAACCAGTTTTTTATAAACGTAGAGAACAACGACTTTCTTAATTATGGTGTAAGAGATGATGGATATGCTGTTTTTGGCAAGGTAATAGAAGGTCAAGATGTTGTTGATAAAATAGCAAAAGTGCAGACAAATTCAGCAGCCATGCCGCTTAAAAATGTGGTAATAGAAAAAATTGAGAGAGTTTAACAAGATGAAAAAAAGAGGCAAAAAACAGAAGAAAGGATTGGGTTTATTCCTAACACTCTCCTTACAATGCACATAATTCCAGTTATCAAGCTTATTTTTAACCTTTCTTATGCTCACTAAAATCAGCAAAGTTTAAAATACTTTAATTCTTTATTCTTTACATATTAAAAGGTAAAAAAGAGGGCAGTATGATAATTTTCAATTTAGTTTTATTTTTGGTATTTCTGACTGTACTGATAAAGTGCGCAGCATACGCTATTAGGTATTCCTCAAGGCTCGCAAAAATTCTCCGCTTCCCTGAATTTGTTGTTAGCTTTTTTGTTATAGCTCTGATTTCAGCTTTTCCAGAAGCAACCGTTTCAATCATATCTGCAATTAACGGTGAGCCAGAACTCGGGCTTGGAACTTTATTAGGCTCTAATGTAGCGGACTTGACTTTAGTTTTTGGCATAGTTGCCTTGTTTTCTTCAAGAGGCATAAAAGTAAAAAGCAAAATACTAAAGAACAGTTTTTTCTACCTAATCTTGCTCTTGTTTCCGCTTATCCTGGGATTTGACGGCAGGCTTTCCAAAATAGACGGCGCCGCTTTAATCCTGTCAGGCTCTTTATTCTTTTTCCATACTTACATAGAAAGCAAAAGGTTTCATAAAAAATTCAACAACACCAAAAAAGGCAGTTTCATAAAAAACTTTATTCTGTTGCTGCTCAGCTTAGCAGTTCTTCTAGGAAGCGCATATTTCACTGTGAAATTCGCAGTCAATTTTGCCTACGATATAAATCTTTCGCCAATTCTAATTGGCATAACTATTTTAGCAGTAGGCACCTGCCTTCCGGAGTTAATTTTTTCAATTAGGGCTGTAAAAAAGAACCATGACGATCTTGCTTTAGGGGATATCCTTGGCACAGTCATTACAGATGCCACAATACTATTGGGCATAGTGGCTCTAATCTCCCCATTTAGCTACAATCCATTAAACATCTACACCCTAGGAGGGGCAATGTTCCTTGCCTGCTTTCTGGTAATAATCTTTATGAAGTCAGAAAAATCAATAAGCAAAACAGAAGGCGTGCTTTTGCTTCTCGGCTACGTTGCCTTTGTCATAGCAGAATTTTTTATAAACTCGGCCCTTGGGAGTTAAATTCAGAAGCTCTTTTTTATTCTCTCGCTTATTTTCATCATCTCTTCCTTGCTTATCTCTATTTTTTTAGGGCAATTCCCGAATCCGATTTTATCAAAAGGTAAAACCTTAATATGAACATGCTCCATTTCCAAACCTTCTACCATCAGCCCTGTTTTTAAGGGCTTCATTGCTTTATCCACAGCTTTGACAACCTTCTTTGAAGCCAGCATCAACTTGCAGTAAGTTTCATCGTCCAGGCTGAACAGCCAAGGTGCAAGATGTTTCTTTGGTATAATTAACGCCTGCCCTTTCATAGAGGGAAAAGCATCTAAAAAACTAATAGAGAATTCATCTTCATAAATTTTATAGCAAGGGATCTCTCCTATTACTATCTTGCAAAATATACAATTTTTTTCTTCCATTTTCTATTTCAGGGTTTTGCTATTCAAACTAAAGGAACTTCAACAGGCTCTGCAGGCTCACTTTTCCTAAACCAGGATTTTATCCAGGCAAAGTTAAATATCCAGTGTATCACTAGCAATACAAGGAGCAAAACTGAAATCCACTGATGTATCCCAATCCAGTTCCATGATTGAAACACTAAAGGAAGCTTGCCCCACAATGCAAATCCCGAATAAAAAATAACCACTGCTGCCAAAAACATCAAAATGTCCAAAACCAGCTTAATTTTATTTTTATCCATAAAGGTTAAAAATCATCATTGTTTATAAAATTAACGTAGGGCCTATAGTTTAGTGGTAAAGAAAAGTATAAATACCTGCTAGTCATTACATTTTAATGAGAATAAAAATAGGAAAGCAAAAAATATTCTTTGAAGAAATTCTAAGGTATAGAAAAACAAATCTAAAAGAATTAGCCAAAGCTTTGAAAATAAATTATTCTCCACTAAAAAGATACAATCGAGGAGAACTTACAATCCCCTTAGAAGTATTTAAAAAATTGATAAAGTTATCTCCAAGAAAAGAATATTGGATGTCTAAAATAAACAATCTTGAAGATAATTGGGGTTCGGTAAAAGGGGGCAACATTTCTGTAAAAACGGGAGATATGTCTAAAAGAATGGAGCATGCTAGGAAATTTAGGAAAATAAAAAAAGTTAAGATTAAAATGGATAAATTCTTCTGTGAATTTTATGGCCTTCTTCTGGGCGATGGTTGTATCTCAAAATTTAAAGCGGGAAAACATGAAAAGTATGGAATATTCATAAGCGGAAATAAACGTCTTGATTCTGCATATTTAAGGGAAATGAAAAAGAGAATTGAAGGGAATTATGGGATTTATGTTTACTATTATGAATCTAAAAAAGTAAATGTTTGCACCTTAACTATCAGGAACAAAGGATTGTGCTTAGAGTTAAACAAAAATCTTGGATTTCCAATAGGCATTAAGTACGATTCTATTAAAATCCCTGATAAGATATTGAAACTAAAATGGGATGATAAGAAATTTCTATTAAGGGGCTTACTCGATAGTGACGGTTCAATTTACGCAAAGAAGAATGAAGAATACAGATATCCAATAATCAACATTCGCTCTAAAAACAAAAAATTTTTAGAAGAAATATACTCCTTATTGAAAGAACAAAATTATCCAGCTTATTTCTCCGATTGGAATGTATCAATAAGAGGCATAAAAAACATTAATAGATGGTTCGAAGATATTGGAAGTTCTAATTCAAGAAACACCTTGAAATACCAATATTTTTTAAAGCATAAAAACCTTCCTCCAAAAGTAACTCAGGGGCCTGTATTATAACGGTTCATTATTTTCGGCTGGCAGTCGAAAGATCCGGGTTCGATTCCCGGCAGGTCCATTATGTCTAAACTGCAGAAAGCGAGAATAGAAGGAGTTTTTTTATCATTAACAGACAAATGCAACCTTGACTGTAAATACTGTTACCAAGGCTCTTCTCCCACTCTTAACTCAGATAATGAATTAAAAAAAGAAGAATGGATTAGATTAATTAAAGAGTTAAAAAAGTTAAAAGTTAAAAAAATTAGATTTGTTGGAGGAGAGCCTTTTCTCTACAAACATTTTTTGGAAATCCTAGACTATTCAAATAAAGAAGGATTTAAAATAAAAGTCTTTACAAATGGAATCCTATTAGACAAGCAATTAATTCGGAAGGTAAAGGAGTGTGAGGCAGTTTTATCATTTAATTTAAACAGTGAAAAAGAGAAAGTTCAAGATTTTTATCAGGGTAAAGGAAGTTGGAAAAAAACAATAAATGCAATAAAAAAATGCAAAAAAGAAAATATAGAATTTGAAATAGCCTCTCCACTAACAAATAAAAATATAAAAAGCATAGAAAAATTTATAGTCTTATGTACAAATTTGGGCGCTAAAAGAATAAGATTTGTACCTTTGATTCTTATCGGTAAAGACTCAGTAATGAGAAAAGACAAACCTTCAAAAAAGCAAATCAAAGAACTAGAGGAAAAAATAAAGAATAAAAAAATAGAAGTTACTATTGGATGCAGAAGTTGCGAAGCAGGAATAAATTATCTAACAATACAATCAAACGGAGATGTGACACCCTGCTCTATAAATAAGACTATTTTAGGAAACATAAAAAAAACCGCCATAGAAAAGATAATCAATGAAATAAGAAAACCTAAAACTAAATTTAAAAATATTTGTAAAGATATTAAATAAAAACCTACTTAAAACTCAATATAATCTCTCCATAATTCTATTTCTCTTTCTGCATCACCTATGCTGGAAGAAGCATGTATTACATTATTAAGATATCTTACTTCTCTGGCAGCAACCTCCAAAGAATCCCTGCTAAAAATATTCCTCACTGTTCCTAGCTCAGCTTTTTCAGGGTCAGTATGCCCAATAGAATC
>MFWN01000080.1:3099-3403 GCA_001786395.1 Candidatus Pacearchaeota archaeon RBG_13_36_9 | reverse complement strand
TAATCTTTCTTCCAGAATAAACACTTAAAACAATCCCGTCTTCTGAATGTAAAAATGCCTTAACAGTTGGCTCATAAACAGGCAGATGAGCTATATTCTTGTAATGTGCTCTGATAATTGCTTCAGGAACTCTAAAGATATGAGCAGGGCGTGTTCTTGAAAAGTCTCCTAAAAAATCTCCCAGCAAGTCATGCAAACACTCAAAAATCTCCAAACAATATACAAAATTTCTAGGCTTTATAATAACTAAGCTTCTTTCATTTTCCATTTTCCCTTTCCCATTCCACATGCCTGCCTGTTTTTA
>MFWN01000080.1:0-3072 GCA_001786395.1 Candidatus Pacearchaeota archaeon RBG_13_36_9 | reverse complement strand
CATAAATTCCGTCAATTAAATCATAACTTTTAGCTTCCTCCAGGTTTACCCATACATGCTCTGTTAGTGATTTATCCAGCTTTACCTCTCCTAATGGTTCTGCAAACAAGCTTATTATCAGGCAAGGAACATCATCCGGCCTTATATAAACCATGCTTGTAACATAACCTATATTCTCTATTCCCAATCCAACCTCCTCTCTGACTTCTTTTTTTAATAATTCCTCTATAACATTATACCAATGATGCTGTGTATCTTTTTTTCTCAACACATAATCCAAAACCTTAAGCTTTCCTCCGGGAACACTCCATTTTCCTGGAAATGCTTTTTCCCAGTCAGCTCTTTTTGCAATCAGATACTTCCCATCTTTAACAAGAATTCCTGTAGCAACCACATAATGTAATTGATTTTTATCATACATATCCTATCACAATATTATTTATATTTAAACAATTCCTCAAAAATTTTGACTAAAATGGAAAACAAGATTCTTGACTTATTTCTCTACAACAATAAGCTGAAGTTTAATGAAATTGAAAAAGCATTGAAAACTCGCTCCAATAAACTTTCCTATCATCTAAAACAGCTAATTAAAAAAAGTATTATAACAAAAAAGGAAGATTTCTACGAATTATCCGAAACAGCAGAACATTTAATCCCTTATTTATCTGACAAACAAGCAGTTCTTCCGATAATTCTGGTGCTTATTGGAAATAAAAATCGTGCTTTTTTGTACCAAAGAGAGAAAAAACCTTTCAAAGGATTCCTTTCCCTTCCCGGAGGAAGATTGTTAATTAACGAATCCATAGAACAGGCTGCAAAAAGAATCATGAAAGAAAAATTCAGCATAGACGCAAGATTTAAAAAAATAAATTCATGCTCACTTGAGCATGTAAAAAAATCAGGAAAAATAATCCATTCTTTTCTTTTAATCCTTGTTTCAGCAGAGGCAAAAAACATTCCATTGACAGGTGTTAACAAAAAGAAAACAAAAATAATCCCCAGCGACTATAAGCTAATGAAAATCAAGCAAGAATCAGAGATTATGATTGATACTATTATTTCAAGAGTTTAATTACCCAAAAGATTTTTATCCATAAAGGTTAAAAATAATCTTCGTTTACAAATTAAAATGGAAATAGATTTTTACGAAGAATTTCCCACAAAAAAGAACTTGGAAAAATTAAAGTTAATTAAATTTCCATCAAGAATTTTTATAGCAGCCTATTCTGCAAAAGAATTTGAAAAATACTCCAAACAAGCCAGAAGAATTAACAGAAAAATAAGGGCAGCTTACTGGCCTATCATAAAAAACTCTTACTGGATTTCTCCTTTCTCAAATACCTGCGATCTGATAGGATTATTTGATGAATTATCGAAATCCAAAGTACATCTGCTCATAAATTTAGAGCCGCCTCTGCTAAGCAAAAAATTATTTTTTAAAAACATGTTCAGATTTAAAAAAAATAAAAATTTAATAAAGAAGTTCCTAGAGGAAAACAAGGCAAGAGTAACAACAGCGCAGCCTCCCCCTATCTTGAATATAGGGATAAGAAAGGCTCTGGGGCTAGACTATAAATTAAACTTAGAAAAAGGGCTGATGTGGTATTCTAGTGCCTATCCTGAAATTATCAACAGAAAAATCAGGAAAAATTTACTAAAGATTAAAAACAAAGAAAGATACACATTAGGTCTCGGAGTAATTGCACAGGGAGTCTTTTCAGAAAATTTGTTAAGCCCTGAAAAGCTTGGAGCAGACATTAATTTTATCAAAGAAGCAGGATTTAGAAAAGTTACAATATTCAGGCTTGGCGGTCTAAACAAAGAATATATGGATAAAATAAATTCCTTTAGTCTCCTTGTAAAAAAGCAAGAGAAATAAGTTATAAGTTTTTCTATACTATATTGACATTAAAACCTTATCAAACACCTTAAACAGCTCATCCGGATTCAGCTTGTATTCTTTCAATTTTCCTTTATACTTCTCCAGATTTTTCAAAAAATTCTCTGTCTGTTTTTTTGTTAAGTCCTCGCTATACTCTCCAAACTCCGCTTCTTTCAAGAGAAGAGCATTCATTGTCTGTTCAAACTGCCCCTTAAGAGGAAGGGCAAAATAAGGCTTTTTAAGATAAATTGCCTCAGACATTAAAGTGAACCCGGCAGTGGAAATTATTGCTTTGCAATCTTTCAAATCCTCTAAAAAATGCTCCCTCGTTCTAAACTCGATGTTTCCTTGTTTTCTGTCTTTATTATATCCATAAACTGCAAATGCCTCCTTAATTGATTTCAAAATTTTTATTCTCTGCCTGTCTTTTTTTGTAAGATAAACCAGTATTTTTCCTTTGTAAGTTGCATTTGGTTTTATTTTCCTGACATCTCCTCTTATTGGGGGAGAAACAACAAAAGTATTTTTTCTGAACCTTTTTTTGATTTGGTTTTTAGAAAAGCTGGTTATTACAAAATAATCTGCCCGTTTAACAAAAGTTTCAACAACGCTTTTAGCTAGAAAAAAATCAGTGGCATACTGTTTAGGAACCCTAAGCTCCAAGTTAGTAAGACGGTGCTGGTTGTCAAAACAAATCAAAGGCTTATTATACCAATTCCTTAAAACAGGAACTATGGGCTCCATATCTGATATGCACAAGTCAGGATTGAATTTTTTCATCAGCCTGTCAAAATTTTTCCACTTGTAAAAATTCCTTGTAAAATTCCTAAGATTATAATTTACAGTTTTTCTTTTTTTGAGAACACTTTTCTCAAAAATCAGATGCAGGCCTTTAACTTTAAAGCACTTAAACTTTCCTTTCAGCACATTATACGCCTGCCCATGAGTCAAAATTATAACTTCATGCCCTTTTTTCTCAAGATAATCTGCCAACACAAGCGCCCTGGAGCTGTGCCCAAAGCCCTCTCCGCAAACTCCATAAAGGATTTTCATAAATATTATAAAGAAATTGCATTTAAAAATAATAGCCTTTCTTGTACCTGGTAACAGGTTTTAATTGAATTCTAAAAATTGACTTTTTATTCACTAAAGAATGTCAAGAAAAATTTAAATAATGTAGTTATATT
>MFWN01000079.1 GCA_001786395.1 Candidatus Pacearchaeota archaeon RBG_13_36_9 | reverse complement strand
TTCTCTGTAAGCTTTACAGACTCAGATTCTACTTCTGGCTTATCCAGCTGCCAATACAGCATCCTGGACAGTGGAGTTCAATCTTATCCTGCAGCAGGTTGGGCAACAAGAACCTGCAGCACCCCCATTTCTATTGATATACAACAATATTGCACAACAAATGGCGCAAATATGTGCAGAGTAGATGCTACTGCCACAGATAATGCAGGAAACATAAATACAGCTGTTTCAAGAAGCTTCTCTATAGACTCAGTTGTTCCTACATTTTCAGCTTATCAGATAAACCCAAATCCTCCGAATGAAGAGCAGGATGTTGAGGTAAGGGCCACAATTATAGATGCAAATCTTGAAAAAGTTCTGCTTGAGCTGAATGGAAGAGTAAACTACACAGTTTCTGCTCATACAGGAGATATTTATTATTATACAATTCCTAAGAGTGCTTATACTGCCCATGACATTGTTAATTATTATTGGTATGCAAATGATTCTGCAGGAAATTTGGGAAAGTCAGCGCAGCAGTCTTTTATAGTTGCTAATCAGGTGCCAAGTGTTTCTGCTCCTGTTATAGTTAATACAGCCCCTTATACTAATGAAATCATTTCATGTGACGGCGGAACTTTCTCTGACAATGATAATGAAGATACAGAGCAGGATAGAACATTTAGGTGGTATAATGGGGGGTTTTTATTATCAGGACAAACTGGACGGACCTTGGATTTATCTTTGACTGGATTAAATAAAGGTGATTCTATCAGGTGTGAAGTGCAGGTTTCAGATGGATTTGTATGGGGTAATTTGGTTTCATCTAATACGGCTATAATTAATAGGATTCTATTGATGCAGATGGAGATACAATAACTTATTATTATGAGTTTTATAATATAGATAGGGGTGTTATAGTTAAGTCCTACTCTACAGGAGAGACTTATGTTCTGCAACCATCTGATTTTCACAGCAGGATAGAAGTTAGAGCAAAGGCAAGTGATGGAACATTTTATTCCCCTGTTTTTACAGATAGGATTACTGCAGGAGATACTCCGCCTACAGACCCAACAGATATTTCAGGATTCCCATCAGCGCTTTATATTGGGAGCACCTTAATTGTCTCTGCTACGGGAGGCAATGATGCAGATGGAGATCCTATTAATTATATATTTAGATTCTATAACGTTAATCATGGAACTGTAAGCCAGGATTGGGGAGTAAACCAATATAAAGTAACTTCTGATGATGTCCATGACACTATACGTGTTTATGCCAGATCCAATAATACCTGGGGAAACAGTCCAGGAAATTATTATGAAGAGGATTTTGTGGATAACACTGCTCCAACTCTGCCTGCACAGAACGCGCCTGCGAGTGATTCTCTTTTTAATTCGAATTGGGTTTTATTAAACTGCTCTGGATCTATTGATGCAGACGGAGATGTTCCTGTTTATCATTATTTTGGGGATATGATAAGTGGGTCAACTTATTTGGGGGCCAATAACACAAAAACTAATTACAACTGGACAGGCTTAATTGACGGAGTTTACTCTTGGAAATGTTTGGCAGGCGATGGCAGAGATAACAGCTCTGCAACTTCTATAAGGACATTTACTATTGACTCGTCTCCACCAGCTGTAGAGCTTATTTCCCCTATAGATGGGTCCATTGTTTCTTTTTTTCAAAATTCTTTTGGCGCTAATTTTACAGATAGAGATTTGTCTAATGCAACCTTCTATATCTGGAATTCAACAAGAAGCCTTGTTGCTGCGCAAGTAAAGGAACTTTCTGGAATTTCAAATTCTGTAAGCCTCTCTTTTGTCTTGCCTTATGATGATAACTATACCTGGAACTATTATTCCTGCGATAAGCTAAATAATTGTAAGTTTTCTGATAAAAATAGGACGTTAACTATAGACACAACTGCCCCAAAATTCGAGCAGGTGAAGAGTTGGGATATTGAGATAGGCCAACAGATAAATCTTGAAGTAAATGTAAGCGACAGAGTTGGAGTCTATAGCGTTAATGCAAGCATAGTTTACCCTGACTATAGCACTGCTGGATGCGATATGGTTTATAGTTCTGGATTATGGGATTGCTCTTCTATTACTTTAACCTTGCCGGGGGAATATCTTGTTAATTACACTGTATCGGATAGTCTTGGAAATAAAAACTCAACTACCGACTGGTTTGAAGTTTATGATAGATATAGCTGGAATGTTGCATTGTCAGACTACATTAATTCTCCTGTAAGCGGAGTGGGCATAATATTTTACAAGTCGTATAATAGTAAAATTTTATTGTCTAATGCAACCGATGTAAATGGCAAAGCCAGTTTTTTTGTAAATAAAAGATTTTATGACATTTCTAACTTGATATCTACACACAAGTTTATTTTAAGAGGAGTCAACTTTACAAATGATTCTTGTGCTCCTATCCTGAATTATTACCTGACGAGTGAGCCATTTGAAGAAACCATACTCTTGCATAGATTCAAGGATATATCCTCTTTTGGAATAGCTGCTAATTCTAAAGGGCTTGAAAATAATCCGGTTAATATGACCTTTGACTATAGCAGTATTTTTTATAATATTTCTGATTTAAATAAGCTCGAGGTTGTAAAGTGTACAAATTGGGACTACGCAAATAGAACTTGCTTAGGGCAGTGGGATATTTTAGCTTCCTTGAGGAATATAAGTGGAAAAACCATTACTGCAGATTCGGTTGGATTTGGCAATAATGCTTATTTTTTAGCTGAAAATTCATGCGGTACAAAAGGATGTGAGCCTGCTTTTGGAGAGAATTCTGCAAATTGCGCAGACTGTAGAGTTTCTCCACCTGATAATGGTGGAGGAGGCGGTGGTGGTGGTGGTGGCGGGCCTCTAAAACCTGCACTAAACATAAGCGGAACTGTTGGAGGCATAGGAATTGGAACAAGCTCGATTTATGAGGAAATGTTTTCAGGAGACAGCAAGACAGTGAGCGTAGGCTTGACTAACACTCTATCAAAGCCGGCAAGTGTAACTTTGGCTGCAGAAGGAGAGGCAGCATCTCTTTTATCTTTTGTTAATTCAACAATCAGCTTAAACGCAAAGGAGAGCAAGGATTTCTTAATCATACTGGCAGTGCCTAAAGATACAGTGCCTAAAGGTTATGGTGGGAAGATTATTATTGGTTCGGGCAACAAAAGCGGGGAAATACCTGTGAATATTATTGTTCTTTCAGAAGGCAAATTACTGGATTTAAAAATACAGCCTCTTGTTTCTGAAATCAAGGCAGGCGGAACTTTGGAAGTTAAGGTGAACGTAATTAATCTCGGCTCTTCTAATATAAATGGCACATTCGAGCTGCAATTGGTTGAAGCAGAGACAGGCAAGACTTTTGTCAGGAGCGAGGAAGAGTTTGCTGTTGAAAACAGTACAGAGGAGATAAAAAAGCTAAAGATTCCTGCTGGTGCAAAGAGCGGGCAGTATTTTGTCAGAGGCATAGCCAATTATAATAGCCTGGGGAAAGAGCTGCAGGCAACCTCTATTGCTTCTATAGCAATAGGTTCTGAAGGTGTTTCTAATACATCATATTTATTCTATTTAGTTTTGGCTGTGCTTTTAATACTCTGTGTTGTTATTATTGTTTTGATTATTAGGTATTTGAAGAACAGAAAACAGCCAAAACAGGCAAACAAGAAAGAGTATAAAAAACAAGAAGGAGAAGGAAACAAGATTAATTTGAGAGAGGAGTCTGAAGAAACTTCGTTGTCTGGTGTAAAAGATCAACTTGAGAGGGAAACAAAAGATTTAAGCAGGAAGGTAAATATCAAATCCAAGAACAATGAAGCTGAGAAGAGAGTACAAAAGGGGCTAGGGGCTATTTGTAAGTTGATTAGGCAAGATTATAATGATAGTTTTATTAGGAATTTATTTGTTAAACAAGAGTGGCCTGAAAAACTGGTTATTCAAATGATAATAAAATCCCATTTGTTAGAATTAGAGAACAAATTGAAGTCTCCCCGTTTCGGGGAAAGAGACGCAAAAGAGATAAAAAATAAGCTAGACACTATAAGAAAAGAGCTAAGCAAATTTTAAATAGTTAATCCCACAAATATGTATGGAGACAGGAAAAAGAGTAAAATATATAAAGCAAAATCTCTAAACATTTATGTTTAATACTCAAAATTTAGGCAAAAATAAAAATTTCGCAATACTAAAAAAGAGGCAAGATGTTTTTTAAAGATAAGAATAGGGAAGCTTACGGACAGGGGCAAGAGCCTCTTGGCGACAATGAAGGTTTTGTTCCTAGTGGCACTTTAGGACCCAATGAAAATGATGGGTATGAGACCTCTAAGTCTTATGAGGAAGAATCAATAGGCTCTTCTGGCATGTCTGGGGGATTTTCTGCGGATGCTCAGGATAGTTATGATGCCGGTGCTGATTATTCGCGCGACAGCAGCCCCCCCATAATTAGAGACCCTTTATTGGCTAGAAAAACTCTAGAATATTCTCAGCAGAACCCTCTTTCATCTAGTGTTCTTTCTGATAGTCCTGATGCCATAGTCCAAGAATTCAAGAAAATGGATGATAAAATTAATTCAATAGTTGATTGGATAAAAGAATTTTATGAAAGATTTTCTCCTGCAATGGAGGGTTTAGCTAAAGTAAAAAGAGCGGCATTTGAAAATGAAGAGAATATAGATAAGGCGCTCAGGGATTCAGCCAGGGCCATAGAGCTCATAAGCAAAATAGATTTGGAAAAATTGAGGATGGATTCTAAACAGCTGGATATGGAAGCGGAGTCCAATAAACAAGCGATAGCACAGCTTTCTGAAGAGGTTGAAAGTTTAAATGAGCGAGCATCTATTTTTATAGATACAGAGGAATTGTTAAAATTGAATGATGAAGTTAAAAACAGTTTAATGCAGATGAAGAACCTAGAGTCTGAGATAAGGGAGCGTGCAGATAGAATTGAAAGGGCAAGAAAAGAGAGCAGTGCAAACGCTTCATTGGAGCTTCAAAGAACCGCTAACCTGGCCAAGCGGAACAAAGAGGCGATAGGCAACTTTACTTTTGGGGACTATCAGGAAAAAATAGACACTATCCTCGAGGTTATTGAAAAGCTGGCTGGAGAAGTTTCGGTAGTCAAGAAAGAATTAAGTATCATAAAAGAAGAAAACAATTATAGGTCTCAGGCCAAGAAGAATGAAGCAATTGAAGCGCTAGAAGATATAGGTGTGATTCCTGAACTCCCAGAACTGCCATCTTCAAAAACGAAAAAATTTAGAAAAACTAAGAAAAAAAGGTAGGAAGAAAATATGACTATTAAAAAAGGATTGAGCAAGGCATTTACAAGAGAAGTGATTTCAAAAGATTCGCTTGCCCCTTCTGAATTTAAAGTTGTTCCGATAAAGCTCTTTCGGTCGTATGCCGATTCTCCTATTGATGAAATAAGAAAGGATAAGCAGATGGAAAGCTCTTTTGCAGAGGCCAGAGTTGCTGAAGAGAGGCTAAGGAAAGCCAGGGTCCCTACAGAGTCTATTTTAGATAGGGAAAAAATAAACAGGGTAGTTCAGAGACTTAACACGCTTAAACAGATGCAGGCAGAGAAAGCAAGGCAGGAAGCAGCAAAGCCGCAAGCTACACCGCTTATTTCACCTTCTGCTCCTGTTGAAAACGCCCCAAAAAAAGAAAATAGTCCTCCAGCTAGCAAGGGCAGTTTTATTCAAAAGCTAAACGTTTTTAAGAAGGCACAGGCAGAGAAGCCAAAGGAGCAGGAAGCAGCAAAGCCGCAGGATACGAACAATACTCTCCAGTCAAATTCCACTGAAAAGGCTCAAATTTCTCCAAAGAAAGAGACTCCGGTTAAAAAACAAGAAGAGACAAAAAATAAGAAGGATAATTCAATAAAAGAGCCCTCTTTTTGAATTGGTCTGGAAGGTATTTTCCCCATTTTTTAGGTTTATTGTTGATAAAGAAAGGAGTAAGGGCTTTTTTTGTATATCATGAATCTGCTGCAGATGGAATCTGTAATTATGGCGTTAATTGAGATCTCTCCTATGATAGCCTTGAAAATCCCATCCATTAGGGGTATCCGTGTTTTTTCAGAGAACTCGTTGATTATGTTGTTAATATCTTCTTGTGAGAGCTTTATTTGAGTGAGATTTGTCCTACCTGTTTTTTTAACAAGCACAAATTTTTCTGGACCTGGGCACTCTATTACTGTTACTCCTTTATCTGTCGCAAGAATATTCAGCTTGCCTAAATTTACTTCCATGCCTGGAACCGGGACGATAATCTGGCTTGGGAGGTGAATGGCTTTTGTTTTAATTTGGGAGGTAAAATTTCTTTTCAGCTGGACTTTTGGAGTAACCCTTTGAGTTTTTTGAAAGAGGGGCTGGGGGGGTATTATTTTCCTTGAGGGTATTCTTTTAATGTCAGAAAAGTTCTTTTCAACTTCAGATTTTTCTGAGCTTCCCAAAAATGAGCGCTGGTGGCGCATCGTTTTTCTGAGCTTAAAAACTTTCGGCTGAGCAGCTACTTTAAACTCTTTAGGGACAGTTATTTTTGGCAGATTAACTTCTGGTTTTATTCCGGCTTCTGCAATTAGCTTTCTATAAATGGGGGGATTTAAAGATGCTTCTTCTTGTGTATTAAATTCTGAGGCAATCAGGGGAGTTGTCTTTACTTCTTTTTGAACTTTATTTATTACTGCTCTTTCTTTTATTTCTTGACTTTCGTTTTTTGTTCTAGAATGTATTATTAGCTCTTTTGTGAACAATTCTAAAAAGAGCACCATATCTTCGGTAGGTTCATTGAGCATTTTTAGCCCTCAGGATAATTTAAGCCAGTATCAGAAGGGTAATTATTCTCTCTAAGTTTGCTTTCAATTAATGTTAACCCTTTCGCCAGGGTTTTATTTTGGTCCAGCAGGGTTTCTAATTTGTTCATAAGCTCTTGGTCCTTAGGAGGAAAATTGATTCCTTCTTCGCTTCCTTGCTTTTCAGCAAGACTTTTCGCTGAAAGTTCGAAGAGCTGAAGAAGTTTGGATATGTTGTCACTTAATGCGTCGAATTTTATAGATAGATTTGTAAGCACTCTTTGAAGATTAACAAAATTGTCAATCAGCATTTTTTCCAGCTCTGCCTTTGTCAGCCTTTTATTATTCTGGCTTTCCATTTTTGCCTCTTTTTTATCATTTATTAATCAGGAATGGTTAATTTATAAACATTACGATGAGAATTATTGGAGTTACTTTTTTAGCTTTTCTAATTCTGCCATATCTTTTTTTATCCTTTCTTCAACTTCTTTTATCTTGGATTTCTTGTTTTTTATGCCTTCAACCTCTTCTTGCAGCCCTTTTATTTTGCTCTCCAGTTCGTCTATCTTTTTCTCTTCTGCGGTTTTGTTTCTTTCTTTTATCTCTTCTTTCAGCTCGCTGTATTTTTTAACTTTTACATCTTTTTGGACCTTACTTTTATCCCTGAAAACTAAAAATAAAATTACCCCTGCAATTATTAACAAAATAGCCAGTATTGCTAGAGTATAAATTACAACCTTCATAACAGGAAAATCTGATCCTGTAGCATCTCCACTTGTTTCATTATTAGAAGTTTGGTTTATTGAGGGATTATCAGTTGTTGCAGCAGTTGTTACAATTGCAGTTTGGTTCGCCGTAGCATTATTCTCTGTTTGATTGGTGCTGTTTGCCGTTTGATTAGTGGTTGTTGTGCTTTCTTTAAGTACTGTTAGGCTTATTTGGCCGTTTGAAGTGTAGCCTGTAAATTTCTTGGAAACAACCAGTCTGCCGCTTTTTTTAACTCCAACCCATATGTCTATTTTGGTTACAGCAGTCTCAAAATTAAATGTTGCTGTTGCATCTTGTCCGGTATTATCTTCCAGGGTCATTAGAAGAGGGTCCTCTCTGACTGGATCGAGAATGTTAACTGTTACATCATGATTGGCGTAGGTGATTATTTCCAGCTCTACAGAGCCTGCAGACACAACAGCAGTTATGCTGATTAGCAATAACAGAGCTAAAATTACTAGCGATGCTTGTTTCCTCATTTTATATCATGAGAAGAAATTAATTTATAAACGTTTCGAATGGAGGGAAACTGGGACAGGATTGATTTATCATAACCTAAGGAGGTTA